>DASSZQ010000114.1:0-11506 GCA_035702755.1 Solirubrobacteraceae bacterium
CTCTCAACGCTGCCCGCGCCCCACGCCGAGATGCGCCGGCTGGCGATCGCGATCCAGCGGCGCACCCGGCTGGTGTGCTCAATCGGCATCGGCCCCAACAAGCTGGTGGCCAAGGTCGCCTCCGATGCCGAGAAGCCGCGCGGCTTTGTCGTGCTCAGTCGCGAGCAGGCGTGCCGCCGGTTCGCCGCCGCGCCCTGCGGGCTCATCCCCGGGATCGGCCCCAAGACCGCACAGCGCCTGCAGGAATGCGGGCTGGAGACGCTGGGCAAGCTGCGAGCCGCGCCGCTGGAGCAGCTGGCGGAGCGATTCGGGCTGCGGATGGCGGGCGAGCTGCGCCGCCGGGCCTGCTTTGAGGACGACAGCCCGGTCACGCAGGAGCGCAAGGTCGTCTCGGAGTCCCGGGAAACGACCTTTGACTTCGACATCGCCGATCCGGCGCAGCTGGAGCCCGTGCTCGTCCGCCTGACCGAGCAGCTGTGCGCCGCGCTCGCCGCCCAGCAGCGCCGGGGGCGGACGGTGGGCATCAAGGTCCGCCTGGATGACTTCTCCACCCACACGCGGGCGCGGACCCTCGCCGAGCCGGTCGCCGAGACCACCCGGGTGCTGCCCGTGGCGCTCGATCTCCTGCGCCGGTTCGCGCCGCCGCGACCGGTGCGGCTGCTCGGTGTGCGCGTCGCCGGCCTGGAGCTCGCGCCGGAGTTCGAGCCCCAGCTGACGCTCGCCGTCTGACCGGCGCGGCGCCGACCGACGCGTCAGTACAGGGCGCTGGCGAGACGCCGGCGCGACTCGCGCGCCAGCGGGTGCTCGACGCCGAGCTCGTCCAGGATTCCCACCACGACGCGGCGCAGATCGTCACGGGCGCCGTCGGCCGAGGGGAGGGCGCCGATCAGGAGATCAAGGGCCCGCTCATGATCGCCGGCGTCGAGGGCGGCGAACGCCTCGGCCAGGCCCAGTCCGCGGTCGTCGCGCTCAAGCTCGATCCGGGCGATCAGCCCGTCGGCGGCGAAGCTTCCGGGGACCTCGCGCAGAAGCGCCAGCGCGCCCTCGGTGTCGCCGCGCGCGTGCAGCATCCGGGCCAGCGGCACCGCGGCATCGGCCCGCGACGGCTCAAGCTCGACGGCCCGGCGCAGCGACTCCTCATCGCCCCGGGCGACGAGATCGTCGGCCTCGGACGGGAGCAGTGCGTCAAGGAAGCTGTCAACCGCCGCCGGCGGCTGGGCCCCGACGAATTCGGCCACGACGCCCCCGTCGCGGAACGCCTTGACCGCCGGGATGCTCTGGATGCCGAAGGCGCGGGCGACGCCCGGGTTGGCGTCGACATCGACCTTGGCGAGCTCCACCTGGCCGGCGCGGGAGGCCACGGCGCGCTCGATCACCGGCCCCAGCTGGCGGCACGGTCCGCACCACTCGGCCCAGAAATCGACGACGACGGGAAGTGTCTTTGACCGCTCGATGACGGCGGTCTGAAAGGTGCTGTCGGTGACGTCCATGATCACCTTCCATGGTAGCCGCGCGTGCTGGGCTCTCCGGACCCGGAGGCGCCGCAGATCCCGTGCGTGGTAGACACCGCATGTGGCCGACTTCACCACCGAACGCGGCGGCGTGACGCTGGGGGTATCCGATGCCGGCGAGGGCCCGCCGGTCCTGCTCGCCCACGGACTGACCGCGACTCGCCGCTACGTGGTGATGGGGTCGACGGCGCTGGAGCGCTCCGGGCACCGGGTCATCACCTACGACGCCCGCGGTCACGGCACATCGACCCCGGCGCCCCGCCCGGACGCCTACACCTACGACGATCTGGGGCGCGACATGGAGGCGGTGCTCGACGCCGCCGGGGTGCCGCGGGCGGTGATCGCCGGAGCGTCGATGGGGGCGCACACGCTGCTGTGGCTGGCCCTGCATCGGCCGGAGCGGGTCGCCGGGGTGGTCGTCATCACACCGGCATACGCCGCCGGGGATGATGATCCGGGTCGTCTCACCCGCTGGGATGCCCTGTCGGACGGCCTGCGGGCGGGCGGCGTCGAGGGCTTCGTCGCCGCCTACGGGGAGCCGGCGGTTCCGGAGCGATGGCGCGAGACGGTGCTCAAGGTCATCCGCCAGCGCCTGGCCCTGCACGAGCACCCGGAGGCGGTCGCCGATGCCCTGCGCGCGGTGCCCCGCTCGCATCCGTTCGCCGCCGTTTCGGATCTGGCGCAGATCTCGGTGCCCGCCGTTGTGGTGGCGTCTGATGACGAGGCCGATCCGGGGCATCCGCGGTCGGTGGGGGAGGCGTATGCCGCGGCGATTCCCGGGGCCCGCCTGGTGACCGACGAGCCCGGCCACTCGCCGGTGGCGTGGCAGGGCAGCCAGCTGTCGCGGATCATCGCCGAGGTGGTGGGGGAGACAGACCTGTGAGCCCCGCGCCCGGCCGGGCCCTCTCCGGGACGCCGCTGCCCCGGAAGCTGGGGGTTCGCCCGGGGTCGCGGCTGGGGCTGGCCCGGGCTCCGGAGGGATTTGAGGAGCGTCTTGGCGACCTGCCGGACGGCGTCGTCGTGCGCCGGCGGCTGCAGGGACGCTTTGACGTCATCGTCGCCTTCTCCACCGACCGGGGCGAGCTGGAGCGCGGGCTGCCCGCCTGGCGCCGGTCGCTGGACCTCGCCGGCGGGCTGTGGCTGGCCTGGCCCAAGCGCACCGCCGGCGTGGCCACCGATCTGAGCGACGGGGTTGTGCGCGAGCTCGGTCTGGCCGCCGGCCTCGTCGACAACAAGGTGTGCGCGCTGGACGCGCAGTGGTCGGCGCTGCGGTTTGTCTACCGCCGCGCCGACCGGACCGCCCCGGGACCGGCCGGGGCCGCCAGCACGTAGACGCGCGCGCAGCCGAACGTGTGCACGGAGCTGAGGAGCGGGCGCAGCCGCTTGATCAGATTGGGGCGGTGCTTGCAGTCGGAGATGAGCACCCGCGCTCCGGTGCCGGACACAAAGCGCCGCGCCGCCGGTGCGGACATCCGCCCGCCGAACAGCCGGTCGGCCTGGCGGGCCTGGACCGGGTAGTCATGGCTCCAGTAGCCGTGGCCGGTCCACACCGCCCGCCCCGTCTGGGAGGGCACGACGGCGGCGAACGGCGTGGGGGCCAGCACGCCACCGGGGGGTGCCCGGTGTGTCACCCAGTCAAGCGCCTGGGCGTCTGACGAGGGCAGGTAGTACTGGACCTCGCGCCCGTTGGCGGTGCGGACGAATTTCCGCGCGTCGTAGGCGAGCCCGGGGATCGTGACCAGCCCCACGGCGAGCACGCCGAGCACCGCGGGCAGGCGCAGCCGGCCCCAGCCGCGCACCGCCAGCACCGCCCAGGGGAAGCTGAGCCCCTGAAACGCATGCGGAGCAAACGCATCGTTGGCGAAGTAGGTGATGAAGCACCCGGCCACCCACAGCAGCAGCGCCCGCTCGATGATCGACTCCCCGGGGCGACGGACGCCGAGGGCCGCGATGAGGGCCAGCGGGCCCAGGCCGGCGAGCAGCGCCAGCGCCGGCAGGCGCGGGATCACCTCAAAGTGGGAGGCCAGCCGCCAGGCCGCGTCGTGGTGCGAGAGCGCGTAGTAGTAGAGGAGGGGGAGGCCGGCGGCGATCGCGGGGACGGCGAGGGCCGGGGCATCGCGCAGGCGCGACCAGGCGGCCAGGCCGACGAAGATGACGATCAGCGTGATCCCCTGCCAGGGGTGCAGCCAGGCGGCGAGCAGTGCGGCCCCCGCGGCGACCGCCAGCGGTGCAAGGGCGACGCCTCGCCGGGAGCGCAGGGCCCGCTCGGTGGCCAGCAGCGCGACCGGCACGAACGCCAGCCCAAAGGCGCTGGCCACATACCCCCACAGCTTGCCGGCGGCCAGCAGTTCGCTGCCCAGGAGATACAGCGAGAAGCGAAAGGAGCCGCCGCCGAGCTGAGTCCAGCTGAACAGAGCGGTCAGGGGCGTGTAGAGAAACAGCGACAGCGCGACCGTGGCGGCCCGGCGCCCGGCCTGGGCGTCGAACATGCGCCGCGCCCAGGCCACGGCCGCCAGAAACAGCGCGAGCACCGCGATCGGCTTCCAGACCAGGTAGGCGACGGGGAGCGAGGCGCCGAGGGAGAGCAGCCACCCGCTGATGGCGAACAGTGGCTGCAGGTAGACGTGACCGCTGGGGCTGAGGCTGAACAGGTCCGAGGTCAACCCGCCGTGGGTGCTCGCGTCGCGCACCCAGGCCAGGTACTGGAGCTGGTCGGCGCCGAGCACGCCGTCGGCGCCGATGAGGCCGTCGGCGCCGGTGAAGCGGGCGTGAAGCGCGGCGGCGTGGACGAGCAGCAGGACGAGCGGGAACAGTGCCCACGCCGCCAGGGCCGCCAGGAGCACGATCTCGGCGCGCGTCGCCCGGGGGCCTCGGTTCGGCATGGCGGGCAAGGGTAGTCCGGCGCCGGGCGGCCGCGCCGCCCGGGCGCGCACCGGGCCCGGGGCGAGGTCGGGCCCGGTCACCGGTGGGGGGCGCCCGGCCGGCTGCTCACCCCGCGGTCACGTGGTCGACCCGGTTGGCCGGGGCCACGTACGGCGTGCCGCGATAGTCGACGGTCACCCGCAGGCGCGCCGGCGCGCGCCCGTGCAGCCGCCGGAACGTGGCCGAGACCGAGAAGCGGCAGTCAGCGCCGATGGGGGCGACGACGAAGGCGAGCTGGTGGCGCCCGTTGTGGTAGCGGACGCCGACGTTGCCGGCGCACCGCTGCGGGGCGGGGATGAAGCTCGCGCCGCCGAGCGTGCCCGTCGTGGTGAACGTGTACGGAGCCCGCCGGTCGCGCCCGGGGTGCGTATGGGCGGTGAAGCGCGGCTTCGGCCGGCGCACGGGCTCGGTGAAGAACGTCGCGTCGGCGCCGGCGGAGACGACGCGCGCGCCGTGAAAGGCGACGACCCGGTAGTGAAAGAGGGTGCGGGGCGCCAGGCCGACCAGCGGCGCGGACACGGGCACCGCGGTGGTGGCCGGGCCCAGGGTCTGGGCGAACGTCTGGTAGCCGTAGCCGGGCGTCAGGCCGTACTGGATCACCCAGCTCGTCGTCTGCCCCTCCGGGTTGATCGCGCCGGTGGGGGTGGCGACGGTGCGGCCGACGTTGACCGCCGAGCCGGTGACCACAGCGGCCGGAGGGTGCCCCGTGGTCGTGAACGTGCGGTCGGCGCCGGTGGCCGTGCCGGACCGGTTGAGCGCGCCGATGCGGAAGTGATAGGTCGTGCCCGGGGTCAGCCCGGCGATCTTCTGGGTGACCGCGCGCAGCTTGGTGCCGGAGCCGGCCGAGCGCGCGGCCGTAGTGACGCCGTACCCGGTGGTGGGGCCGTAGGAGAACACGTAATCGGTGGCGGCGCCGTTGGGGGTCACACTGCCGGTGAGAACGGCGGTTGTGGTCGTCACCTTGGTCGCCGGTCCTGTCCGCACCGTCGGTGAAGCCGCCGCAGCGGCGACACCCGTGACCACGATGCCCGTCACGGCCGCGACACCCAGCAGCCGCGGCCCGCACATGCGCTTCATGCCAGCCTCCCTCGTCGTTACGCGCCTTGTATACCGGGCGTGCGCCGGAAGTTGCGCCGGTGGGGGAGTCGGTAGCTTGTCGGCGTGATCTTCTACGAGCCCGGCCGCCTCGATCGCAGCGTGCTCGCGCATGATCCGTTCAAGGCGATCGTGGCGCCCCGGCCCATCGGCTGGATCTCGACGCTGGCCGGGGACGGCTCACTCAACCTCGCGCCCTACAGCTTCTTCAACGCGATCGGCGAGGTGCCGCCGATGCTCGCCTTCTCCAGCTTCGGCGCCAAGGACTCGGCGACGTTCGCCGGCGAGATCCGGGAGTTCGTCTGGAACCTCGTCACCTACGAGCTGCGCGAGGAGATGAACGAAACCTCGGCGCCGCTGCCCCGCGGGCGGAGCGAGTTCGACCGCGCCGGGCTTCAGACGGCGCCGTCACAGCTGGTCGCCCCGCCCCGCGTGGCCGCGGCCCGCTGCGCGATGGAGTGCAAGGTGGTGCACCACCTTCAGCTGCACGACGTCGACGGCCGTCCCGTGGACCAGTTCCTGGTCATCGGTCAGGTGGTGGGGGTGCATCTCGATGAGTCGGCGATCGTCGATGGGGCCGTCGACACTCGCCGCCTGCGGCCCGTCGCCCGGCTCGGCGGACCCGCCGACTACGCCGTCGTTGAGGAGATCTTTCAGATGTGGCGCCCGTCGGCGTAGCCGTGGGCGCCGCCGTGGATACGGAGCGGCCGCGGCCGGGTAGCCATCGTCCGTGATCGGTGTCGACCACATCGAAGACTGGCGCGGGCAGAAGGTCATCGACCAGGCGGGGGAGGAGCTGGGCAAGCTCGAGGAGGTCTTCTTTGACGTGGGCAGCGGAACCCCGCTGCTCATCTCGGTCAAGAGCGGGCTGCTCGGACGCAGGTCGACGCTCGTCCCCGTCGACGAGGCCCGCGTGGGGCCGGACTACGTGCGCGTCGCTCATCCCAAGGAGGTCGTCGACCGCGCCGGCACGCGCCGGGGAGAGGAGGCGCCCGGCGACGAGGAGCTCGCCGCCACCGGGAGCGCCTATGGCCTGCGCTTCTCCGAGCGGGTGCGATTGGAGAGCGCCACCGAGCTTGCGCGAATGCGGGCCGAGGCCGAGGCCGCCCGCGCTCAGGCCGAGCAGCTGGAGGCCGACGCTCAGGAGAAGATCGCCGCCCATGAGGCGGCCCGCCAGCGGGCGGAGTCGGCCGGGGAGGACGTCTCGCAGGCCGAGCGGGAGGCCGAGGCGGCGCGCCAGGCGGCGCTGGAGGCGCGGCAGAACGCCGAGCGCTACCGGGAGACGCCCTGATGGAACGCCGCCGCCTGGGTGACAGCGAGCTGGAGGTCTCGGAGGTCTCCCTGGGCTCGTGGCTGACGTACTCCGGCGGCGTGCAGCGCCAGCAGACCGCGGCCTGTACGCGCGCGGCCTTCGACGCCGGCATCAACTTCTTTGACACCGCGAATGTCTACGGCCGGGGTGCGGCGGAGTCGGCGTGGGGGGAGATCCTCGCCGGGTACCCGCGGGACTCCTACGTCCTCGCCACCAAGGTCTTCTTTCCGATGTCCGACACCGACCGCGGGCTCTCGGCCGAGCAGATTGAGAAGCAGATCGATGCGTCGCTGCGGCGGCTGCAGACGGACTATGTCGACCTTTACCAGTGCCACCGGTTCGATGTGGAGACTCCGGTGGAGGAGACGCTGCAGGCGCTGAGCGAGGTCGTCCGCGCCGGCAAGGCCCGCTACATCGGCTTCAGCGAATGGACGGCGGAGCAGATCGAGGCGGGACTGGAGGTCCCGGGCGCGGTCAAGTTCGTCTCCTCGCAGCCCCAGTACTCGATGCTGTGGCGCGGGCCCGAGGCCGAGACCATCCCGCTGTGCGCGGCCAACCGCATCTCGCAGGTGTGCTGGTCGCCGCTGGCCGAGGGCGTGCTCACCGGCAAGTACCGGCCGGGCGAGGAGCCCCCCGCGGACTCGCGGGCGGCGAGCCCGGAGATGAGCTCGTTCATTGGGCGATTTCTGAACGACGAGACGCTGGAGGCTGTCCAGCGCCTGCGGCCGATCGCCGAGGAGGCGGGGCTGAGCATGGCCCAGCTGGCCCTCGCCTGGGTGCTGCGCCAGGACAACGTGGCGTCGGCGATCGTCGGTGCCTCCCGCCCGGAGCAGGTCCACGACAACGCGGCGGCCGCCGGCGTGCGCCTGTCTGACGACACCCTGGCCGCGATCGACGACGCGCTGGGGGACGTCCCGGTGACCGAGCCGGATCTGGCGCCGGGCGCCTCGGCCGGGGTCCTGCACCGCGTCTAGGCGTCTCTGCGTCTCAGGAACCCGATCAGCTCGTCGGCGACATCCTGCGGCCGGTCCTCGACCAGGAAATGCGAGGCATCGATGCCGCGGCCGGCGACGTCCGGGGCCCACGGCCGCCAGACGTCCAGCACATCGTCGTAGAAGACCTCAAGGGCGCCGCGGCGTCCCCACAGGCAGAGCACGGGACACGTGATCGGCCGGCCGCGATCGGCCTCGTCGAGAGCGCGATCGATCGTGGCCCCGGCCCGGTAGTCCTCGCAGATCGCCTCGACGGCGGAGGCGTCGTTGAGCTGGCGGCGGTAGGCGGCCATGACCTGCGGCGGGTAGCGCTCGGCGTCAGCGCCGAGGCCGATGGACCGCAGGTGGTGGTCAAAGTAGGCGTCCGGGTCGCCGGCGATCAACCGCTCCGGAAGCGGCGCGGGCTGGGCCAGAAAGCCCCAGTGCCAGTAGCCGAGCGCCAGCCGGTCGTCGGCCCGGGCCCAGACCTCGGCCGTCGGCACGATGTCGAGCACGGCCAGGGCGCTGACGCGGTCTGGATGATCGAGGGCCATCCGGTAGGCGACACGGCCGCCGCGATCGTGGCCGGCGAGGGCGAAACGCTCATGGCCGAGGGCGGCCATCGCCTGAAGCTGATCGAGGGCAAGGGCGCGTTTGGAGTGCGGCGCGTGGTCCGCGGCGGGCGCCGGGCGCAGCGACGCGCCGTAGCCGGACAGGTCGGTGGCGACGACGGTGAAGTGCTCGGCGAGCGCCGGCGCGCACGCGTGCCACATCAGGTGCGTCTGCGGATACCCGTGGAGCAACAGCAGCGGCGGCCCGCTGCCGCCAACGCGGGCGTGGATCGTCCCGCGCTCGGTGGGCAGATCGTGAACGTCAAAACCGTCGAACACGTGCCCACGGTACCGGTGGACGAGGCGCATCCGCGCGCGGACGGCGCGGGGCAGCAGGGTGGCGTCATCGTCGGCCTGGGTCCGTCATGCAGCCACGCATGCCCTCATGCGAGTGCGCATGGTAGGCTGTCTGCTGGTGCCAAAGACGATCCAAATCCGCGACCTCGACGACGACGTGTATGCCGGCCTCGTCCGGCGGGCGGCCGAAACGGGCGTCACCGTCCCTGAGCTGCTGAGGACCGAGGCGGCCCGCATCGCCGTCCGCCCGTCCGTGGCCACGTGGCTTGAGCGCACACGCGCGCGAACGAGCCAGGTCGACCGGGCCGAGGTGCTGGCGGCGCTCGACGAGCACCGCGGAGCCTGGCCCGGTGCTGGTCGTTGACGCGTCCTGCCTGGTCGAGGTTCTGATCGGCGCAAGCGGTGCGGAGGCGATCCGGGGGCGGCTCGCCGCCGACGACGATCACGCAGCGCCACACGTCATCGACGTCGAGGTGTTCAGTGTCATCAGGCGCGAGCACCGTCTCGGCCGGCTTGACCGGACCGCCGCCGATCAGGCGGTATGGGACCTTGAGGCGTGGCCCGGGGAGCGCTTCGGTCATCGGCTGCTGCTGGCGCGCGCCTGGGAGCTGCGGGACTCGATCCGCGGCTGGGATGCCATGTACGTCGCGCTGGCCGAGGCGCTCGACACGACGCTGCTGACAACCGACACCCGGCTCGCCGCTGCCGCCGGGCCGACGTGTCGCATCGAGGTGCTCTGACGCACCCGTCAGGAGCGTGAGGCTCGGCGAAGCCAATACGCACAGCAGGTGACAACGGGCGACAGGCCGCGCGCCGGAATACCGGCGGGAAGGCGCTCCGCGCGTCAGCCGTGTTCGAAATCCGCATCGGCGCTGACGATCTCGAACACAACCGCGGCTATAGCGCACTCGCGGGCGAAAGCGCACGGCGCGATCCGAGTTTCGAACAACCGGGGGCTCCGATCAACGCCCGGGCTCTCGCCATCGGCGTCGTCGACGTAGCTCCCGCCGGCATCGGCAGACAGCACGCGGCTCCCAGCCGTCCCGGGGATGCGCCAGTCACCGCCGCTGTCGAAGCCCTTCGCGGCAGGCCAAAGCCGATATTCAACGCTCGATAATCGGGCTTATGTACACCGCAGGGGGAAAGCGGTGGGGGTTTTGGGAGCTCACCCGTGTACAGCACGGGTCAGATCCCAATCCTTGGCGCCGCGCAGGAACTAGACTCCTCTGTTGAGATGGCCAAGCAGCAGCGGATCATGAGAGTCGAGCAGCGCAGCCAGCTGGCCGCGATGCAGCAGATGGAAAACCGCAGCGACGAGGAGCTGGAGGCCGAGACCAAGTACAAGGCCGCTGCTCAGGCGATTCTGGGCGCCCGCGCCGCCGAGCGCTACGACGCCAAGGCCGCCCGTGCCCACTTCCAGCGGGCCATCGCCGCGGCCCGGCCCCAGGAGCGGCTGCAGCTGCGCCGCATGGCCGACGCGTCGCTGGCGCTCGCCGAGCGCCGGGCCGACGACCTCAAGAAGGCGACCGAGCGGCTCGGCGTCGAGTCGCCGACGAACAAGCAGCTGCGCGGCCTGAAGTTTATGGGCCTGGTGGCGCCGCCCAAGAGCGCCGGCGCGGTTGCCCGCATCCGCGGGATCCTGATCATCGTGGCGATCGTCGTCGCCATCCTGGCGGTCGCCTTCGGCATCGTCTCCGGGATCTCGGCGGCCGCCGGCGGGCTGTCGCTTGACCTGCGGATCTTCTGGAGCCTCGTCCTCGTCGTCGTCGCCGTCGCCGTGCTCGCCATCCTGGGACGCCGGCGCCAGAAGAAGGCCCAGGCGGACCGGGCCGGTCAGATCGCCTCCCGGTCGCGCTGATCCGCGGGACGCAGTGGCCGTGCGCGGGCGCGACACGCTGAGCCATCCGAGACGCCGTCACCGTGTGCGGGCGCTACACGCTGGCCGCCCCTGATCCGGCCGCCGTCCGCGCCCGGTTCGCGCTGGAGGAATCGGTCGAGGTGCGGCGGCGGTACAACATCGCGCCCGGCGACGAGGTCCTGGCGGTCACCACCGGGCGCGAGGGCCACCGCCGCGGCGAGCAGCTGCACTGGGGGCTTGTGCCGTCATGGGCCAAGAGTCCTGACACCGGGCTGAAGATGATCAACGCCCGGCTGGAGACGGTCACCGAGCGTCCGGCGTTCCGAGCCGCCTTTGAGCGCTACCGCTGCCTCATCCCCGCCGACGGCTTCTATGAATGGCAGGTCACCGGAACCGGCCGCAAGCAGCCGTTTCACATCACCCGTTCGGACGGCGCGCTGTTCGCGTTCGCCGGGCTGTGGTCGATCTGGCACCGCCCGGACGGCGGCGACACGCTGCGCACCTGCACCATCCTGACGCGCGCGGCCAACGCCGCCGTCGCGCCGCTGCACGACCGGATGCCGGTGATCCTCCGAGCGTCAGACGAGACCGACTGGCTGGACATAGGGACGCCGCCGGACCGCCTCCGGGAGATCCTCGCCGGCCTGCCCGCAGCCGACACCGCGCTGACCGAGGTCGGCCTGGCGGTCAACGACGCGCACTACGACGGCCCGGAATGCCTGGCGCCGCCGCTGCCGGACCCGCAGGGCTCGCTGTTCTAGGAGGCCGGGTTCGGCCCGGTCACGGGGATCAGGCGGCCGCCAGCGTCGCGCGGCCACCAGCGTCACGCGGCCACCAGCGCCAGGCGGCCGCCAGCGTCAGGCGGCCACCAGCGTCAGGCGGCCACCAGCCTCAGGCGGCCACCAGCGCCACCAATCCGTTCGAAACCG
>DASSZQ010000166.1:0-10302 GCA_035702755.1 Solirubrobacteraceae bacterium
AGCGCGATGGTCGGAGAGCACCCGGAGATCGCCGAGCTTGACTGCAACCCGCTCGTCGCCGGGCCGGACGGCGCCACCATCGTCGACGCGCGGGTGCGCGTGGCCGCGGCCGAGCCGGCGGCTCCGGTGCCGTCGCTGGGCAAGTGACCCAACCGACGGCCCGCGGGACGCGGCGGCGAAGTACGGAGCGGGCAGACGCCTTGCTGCTGATTACACCGGCGGCCGCCGGCCATACGTTGGTCGCATGGGAGAGACCCTCAGCGCCCTCGATGGGACGTTTCTGGAGTTGGAGGACGCAAGCGACGGCGCCCTCATGCACATCGGTGCGGTGCTCGTCTTTGACCCGCTTCCCGGCGGGGCAACGCCCGCACTCGACGATGTTCGCCGCCTGCTCGACGAGCGCCTCGGCGGGCTGACGCGGTTCTGGCAGCGGCTCTCCTCCGAGCGGACGGCGCGCTGGGCCTGGCCCCACTGGGTCGACGATCCCCGCGCGGTCATCGACGACCACGTCCACCGGGCGGCGCTGCCCGCCCCGGGCGGGGAGGCCGAGCTATGGGATTGGATCGGCGACTACTACTCCCATCGCCTGGACCGCTCGCGTCCTCTGTGGGAGATGGTCCTGCTGGAGGGCCTGGCGGGCGGGCGCTGGGCGCTGGTGCAGAAGATCCACCACTGCCTGCTCGACGGGACCAGCTCAGTCGGCGTCAGCGACCTGATCCTCGACGACCAGCCCAACGGCGGCCCGGCGCAGGAGCTGCCCGCGCTCCGCGGCGACCTCGGCGGCGGCGGACTGAGCGCCCTGCTCCCCCGCGCGCCCGCGCCGGTGGCGCAGGCGACCCAGGCGGGAGCCCATGCCGCCACGGCGGCCCTGCGCGCCGCCCTGCGCCCGTACGAGACACTCGCGCGCTCGCGCCTGCTCGCCGAGTTGATGGTCACCGACGAGATCAACAGCGCACCCCACTCCTCCATCAACGTCCCCATCGGCTCATCGCGCCGCTACGGCGCCGTGGCCTGCGCGCTCAAGGATCTGCTGGCGATTCGCACCGCTCTGGGGGGCGCGATGAACGACGCCGTGCTCGCCGTGTGCACATCCGGGCTGCGGCGGCTGCTCATCGAGCGCGGCGAGACGCTCCCCGCGTCCGGCCTGAGGGCCATGGTGCCCGTCGACCTGCGCACCGCGGCCGACCGCCTGGCGCTCGGCAATCGCGTCGGCTCGCTGTTCGTGGAGCTGCCCGTGGGCGAGCCGGTGGCCGTGCAGCGCCACCGGCTGATCGTCGAGGCGACCCGCCGGCTCAAGAACGCCAACGCCGGGGAGGCATCGGCGACGTTCGTCGACATCGCCGCGGTCGCCCCGCCGCTCGTCCACGTGTCGCTGGCGCGCCTGCTGTTCGGAAGCCGGCTGTTCAACATCACCCTCACCAACGTCCGGGCGGCACAGCAACCGCGGTTCGCACTTGGCTCGCGGCTGCTGGAGATCCACCCCATCGTCCCCCTCGCCGAGGAGCACACGCTCGGCATCGCCATCGTCTCCAACGACGGGCACGTCATGTTCGGCATCAACGCCGACCGGGAGTCAACCCCGGATCTTGATGTGCTGGTGGCCGGCATGCACGAGGGGATCGCCGATCTGCTCGCCGCCGCTGGACAAGGGCGTGATGGGCGCCGGTCCCGCCCCCGTGAGCGCAGCGGGACCGGCGAACCGAACGTCACGTGAAGTCCAGACACCGACAAGGAGGCAGCTCATGCCTGTACGCGTAGCCATCAACGGACTGGGGCGGGTGGGACGCTGCTTCCTGCGCGCCGCCCACGAGCACGACGGCCACCTTGAGGTGGTGGCGGTCAACGACATCACCGACGCGGCCACGCTCGCCCACCTGCTCAAGTACGACACCGTCTACGGCCGCTTCCCCGGCGACGTCGCCGCCGGCGACGGAGCGATCATCATCGACGGGACCCCGGTGCGGGCCCTGGCCGAGACCGATCCCTCGGCGCTGCCGTGGTCAGAGCTGGACGTCGACGTCGTGATCGAGTCGACGGGGCGCTTTCGCACCCGCGCCGCCGCCGCGCAGCATCTCGACGCCGGCGCCCGCAAGGTCATCATCTCGGCGCCGGCCAAGGGCGCAGAGCCCGTCGACGCCACGGTGGTGCTCGGCGTCAACTTCGACGCGGTCTACGATCCGGACCGCCATCAGGTGATCTCCAACGCCTCGTGCACGACCAACTGCCTGGCTCCGGTGGCCAAGGTGCTGCACGAGACGGTCGGGATCCGCCACGGTCTGATGACGACCGTCCACGCCTACACCGCCGATCAGAACCTGCTCGACGGCCCGCACAAGGATCTGCGCCGCGCCCGGTCGGCGGCGGTCAACATCGTGCCCACCTCGACCGGCGCCGCCAAGGCGCTTGGGCTCGTCATCCCGGAGCTCGACGGGCGTCTCAACGGCTTCGCGGTCCGCGTGCCGATGCCAACCGGATCGCTCGTCGACCTCACCATCGAGGCCGAGCGGGCCACGACCGTGGAGGAGATCAACCGCGCCTTCCGGGTCGCCGCCGCCCAGGATGGGTGGGCGGGGATCCTTGACTACACCGAGGATCCGATCGTCGCCTCCGACATCATCGGGTCACCGTACTCGTCGGTCTTCGACGCCGGGCTGACGACCGTCATCGACGGCACTCAGGTCAAGGTCGTCTCCTGGTACGACAACGAGTGGGGCTACGCCAACCGCCTCGCCGACCTGGCGGCGCGGGTCATGGTGCCGGTGCCCCAGCACGCGTAGCCGTCTTCAGTCCCCGGTGGTCGGCGCCGTTCTCGGCCACCGGGGCGAGTTCGGCCCATGCCACCAGCCGCTCCTCGATGAGCGCGTGCAGCGTCCCCGGCGGATACGCGCCCTCGGCGTCGCGCTCGCCCGCGGCCAGCCCGGTCAGCCGCTCCATGGCCGCCTCAACGGTGCGGGCGCTCCACACGTGGAAGGAGCCCGTGCGTACGGCGTCCACGACCTCCGGGCTGAGCATGAGGTTGCGGACGTTGGCGCGGGGGATGATCACGCCCTGGGAACCGGTGAGCCCGCCCAGCCGGCAGGCGCGGTAGAAGCCCTCGATCTTCTCGTTGACGCCGCCGATGGCCTGCAGCTCCCCGGCCTGGTTGAGCGAGCCGGTGACGGCGATCCCCTGGGCGATGGGGATCTGCGCCAGCGCGGACAGCAGCGCGTACAGCTCGGCGCTGGATGCCGAGTCGCCCTCGATGTGCTCGTAGGCCTGCTCGAAGCTGAGCGTCGCCGCCAGCGCCACCGGCCGGTCGGTGCCGTAATGGCCGCGCAGGTAGCCGCCGAGGGTGAGAAAGCCCTTGTCATGGATGTGGCCGCTGAGCTCGGTCTCGCGGTCGATGCTGAGCAGCGCTCCGCGTCCGGGGCCGGCGGTCCCGGTGATGCGCACGGGGCGGCCGAAGGAATAGTCGCCGAGCGTCAGGACCGACAGCCCGTTGACCTGGCCGATGCGCTCGCCGTCGACGTCGATCATGAGCGTGCCGTTGGCGACCATTTCCGCCAGGCGCTGCTCCAGCAGGTCCGAGCGCCGGATCTTGCGCTCGATCGCCTGCTCGACGTGGCGCACCAAGACAAGCCCGCTGTCCTCCTGCTCGGCCCAGTGGCTCGCCTCGGCGGCGAGCCCGGCGATGTCGACGAAGCTCGTCGACAGGAAATCCCGGTCCTCGGCCAGCCGCGCCCCGTACTCGATGATCGCCGCCACGGCCCCCGCGTCGTAGTGACGCGAGTCGTCGTTGCGCGCGTGCCCGGCGAGAAAGCGCGCGTAGGACTCCGCTCCGGGCGCGTCCCAGGGCAGCCGCCAATCAAACTCGGCCTTGACGCGAAACAGCTTGCGGAAGTCCTCGTCGAGCTGGTAGGCGAGCTCATGCAGCGCCCCGGAGCCGACGAGCACCACCTTGAGATCGAGCGTGATCGGCTCCGGATTCAGCGTGGTGGTCGGCAGCAGCGCGTACTGGTCGGCCGGGTTCTCCAGGCGGATCTGGCCGGTGCGGAGCGCCTCCTTGAGCTTGAGCCAGACCAGGGGCTGGGAGAGGACCTCGGCCGCCGGCAGGAGCAGATAGCCGCCGTTGGCGCGGTGCAGCGCGCCCGGGCGGAGCATCGTGTGGTCGGTGGCCAGGCCGCCGCCGAGAACGCCCCGGTGCTCGATCCGGCCGAACAGGTTGGGGTACGTGGGGTTGGTCTCGACGACGACGGGCGCGCCGCGCTCGCCGTCGTGGGCGACGAACACGTTGACGGCATAGCGCGCGGTCGGCGCCTCGGCGCCCTCCAGGGTCGCTCGCAGGGCCTCCGGGAGCTCCTGGTCCCGGGCCTGGCCGAGCGACTGAAACTGGGCGAGGTTCTCGGTGACGTCGGTCGTCAGCCGAGCGAGCCACTCCAGCAGCCGCGGCGTGTCGGCGTGGCGCTCCTTGAAGTCGTCGATCAGGTGGCCCATGGCGAACAGGGCGACCTCGCGCTCGAGCGTGCGCAGGACCTCGCGTCCCTGGCGCTGCAGGCCGCGCATGCGGTTGAGGAACGCCTGGACGCGGGGAGACAGCTCCTCCAGGCTCTGGTGGTAGCGGGCGCGGACCGTGTCCGGCAGCTCGGAGAACTCGGCCGACGAGAGCGGATGTGTCCCTCGCAGGGGAACGGTGGCGATGCCCGCCGGCGTGAGCTCCAGGGCGACCCCCTTGGCCTGGGCCTCGGCCCGCAGCTCGGCCAGCGCCGCCTCCTGCTCGCGCTCCAGCGGCTCGGTCGCCTGCGCCTGACGGTGGGTGTACGTCTCGCTCTCAAACGCGTTGACGAGATCGCGCCGCGCATCCTGGAGGAAGCGCCGCATCTCGGCGGCGAGCTCCGGCGCGGTCCCCGTCGGCAGGGCCACCGCCAGCGGCCGGCGTGGCTCGTCGAAGTTGTGCAGGTACACCCAATCCGCAGGCGTCTCCCGCTCCCGGGCGTGGGCGCGCAGCTGCGCCTCGACCGCGGTGCGCTTGCCGGTGCCGACAGGACCGGCGGCGAAGATGTTGTAGCCGGGGCTGTGCACGCCCAGCCCAAACGTGATCGACTCGTCGGCGCGGGCCTGTCCCACGGGACCCTCAAGCGGCGCCAGCTCCGCGGTGGAGCCAAACGCCAGCTCCTCCACGGGCTGCCGGCGCCGGAGCTCAGCGGCGGCGAGCTCGGTGGCGGAATCTGGCATGGTCCCAGCCTCGCGCCGATCGCCGTCTGGGGCATCCGGGGCCATAACGTGGCCGGAAGTGCGGGCTTCTACCGAGCGCCGGCGCCGGCGCCGGTGATCACTCTGGGACAAACCGGCAGGACTTGAGGCTGTCGCAAAAGGCCGGGCTGCACGGGAGAAAGACAGCTGTGACCAGGGGGCACGGGCTCCCGGGGCTGGGATGCGGACGAGCACCCGCCCGGGAGCGTCACATGCGTTCGAAATCCGGATCCGGGCTGACGATCTCGAACACATCCGCTGCCATACGCCACGCACAGACGAAATCGCGCGGCGCGATCCGAATTTTGCACACACCGGGGGCGCTCCGCCCTCCGCCCCGGGCCCCCGTTCATCGCCGTCGTCGACCCCGACCCCGCCGGCACCGATCCACACCAGCACTCCCCTGGGGGGCGGGCGGCCGTCACCGCCGCCGTCACACCTGACGAGGTGTGCCGCCCCACGCCGGGCTGCACCCACCGCGCAGGCCGACTCGAGTTTCGCGACAGGCTCATTTCGGCCGGTTTTGTCCCAGAGTCAGGTATCAGCAAGCAGCTTTCCGCGGTGGTCCGCGATCCCGCGCCGTCCGCGCTACGGTCGGCGCCGGCCGGGAGGTGGCCAATAACGGCGCGATGACGAGGGGCACCACCCCACACGACGCCACGTGCGGCGAACCCCCCGGCGCGCCTCCGGGGATGCCCTGATGCCGCGCCGGGCGCCCAAGGCTTAGATACCGCCCAGCAGCCTGATCTTCAGTGAGAAGGAGGACCCATGACGACGAGCAGCAGGAAGACGAGCGCCCAGCCCGGCGACTGGGTGGAGGCGCGGGGACTTCCCGGCCAGGCGAGCCGGCGCGGGCAGATCGTGGAGGTCATCGGCCAGGGCGACCATGAGCACTACCGGGTGCGCTGGGATGAGCGCCATGAGTCGATCCTGTACCCGGCCGACGGCGTGCTCGTCCTCGGTCCGCATCCGGAGCATCCGGCGAAGTAGGGCCGCCGGCGCGTCACACTCCTGCCGGCGACCTCGGGCCTGAGCCGCCGGTGGCGGCCGCCCGGGGCGCACGGCGGCGCCGGTGCGGTGACCGGATCCGCCCGCCGGGCTGCACCTGCGCCAGCAGGGCCAGCTCATGCTCCAGGGAGGCGACGATCCGGTCCGGGTCAGAGACGAGCGCGGCATCGACCATGAGTCCGACCGTCACCTCGCCGCGGTAGCTGAAGATGCTCACGCTCATGCCGATGTGCCCGGAGGTCGGCGCCCAGGCGAGCACGGTGCGCACCGGCACACCCGCCAGGTACACCGGCGTCCGCGGGCCGGGGACGTTGGTCATCACCGCCGTGCCCTTCGCCGTGAACATGTCGACGATGCGCCGTTCGACGGACGGAGGCGTCATCCCGGTCACGCTGAGCAGGCCGTAGGAGACCGGGCCGTCCCGGCCGTCCTTGACCTCCTGCATGCGCCGGTGGACCTCCATCAGCCGCCGGTAGCTGCCGCTCGTCCCCACCGGCAGCGGCAGGAAGACAAGGCCAAAACGGTTGCCGAGATCCCGCGGCAACGGCTGGTCAAGCGGCCGCAGGTTGTAGGGAACCATGGCCTGCAGCTCGCCGACCGGGCTCTCGTGCTCCTGCAGGTAGTGGCGAAGCCCTCCGCTGACGGCGGCGAGCAGCACGTCGTTGACCGTCGCCTTGTGCAGGTGCGCCACCCGCTTGACCTCGGCCAGGTCAAGGGGGGCGCCCCAGGCCACCCGCCGGCTGATGTGCGGCTCGCCCTTGATCGCGGTGGCGGCGTCGGCGGGGGTCAGCAGCAGCCGCAGCGCCGTCTCGGCATCCCGGCCGACGGCACCGGCGAGGTGAGCCGCGTAACCGGGCGACGTGAGCGCGTGGGTCCCGTAGCGGGCGACGCCCCGGGCGGCCCGCAGGCCGAGGGCGGCCGCCTCCACCACCGGGCCGCTGACCGGCAGACGCCCGCCCCGCGGCAGCTCCCGGTCGGCGATCAGCTCCGGCGGGGCGTCGGGCCCCGGGTCGGTGAGCGACAGCATCACCCGGACCAGCGCGATGCCGTCGGCGATGCAGTGGTGCATCCGGGTGATGATCGCCGCCCCCTCGCCGAAGTCGTCGACGAGGTAGACATGCCACAGCGGGCGGTTGCGGTCCAGCGGCATCGTCATCAGGTCGCCGACGAGCTCCTGGAGCGCGGACTGGTCGCCCGGCTCCGGGAGGGCGATGTGATGGAGGTGGTGCTCAAGCGCGAAGTCCGGATCGTCCTCCCACCGGGGAGCGCGAAGCGGCAGCCGGCTCTCGACGACCCGCTGGCGATACCGCGGGAAGCGCCCCACCAGGCGGTGCTCGTAGATCTCGCGGACACGCTCAAAATCAAGCGGTTCGTCGAACAGCATCACCGAGTTGATGATCATCAGGTTGCTGGGGCGGTCCATGTGCAGCCAGGCCACATCGGCCGGTGACATCCGGGAGCTCATGCCGTCACCTCCTCTCACTCAGATTCATCTTTAGATCACCTGGCTTTCAGTGCGCGGGTCCGGCCCGGTGCGGAATGTGCGGCCGCGGTATCCGGCGGTGCACCTTGGTCGGTGCCTCCGACTCCGCCTCGGCACCGGCCGCGGAGACCGCCCGCGGGCCACGCGTCGGCCACCAGCCGACGCGGCCGAGCAGCGACATCGCCGCCGGCAGCAGGACCGGGACGACCACGAAGCCGGCGAGGCCGACTCCGAGCGCGGCGGCGACGGCGATCATCCGGATCGGCATGAACTCGGTGAACATGAACGGGACGAGCACCCCGATCGTGATCGTTGCCATGCCGGTCGTCGAGGCGATCGTCGACCTCAGCCCGCGCCGGATGCTCGTCCGCGCATCCCCGGTGGAGACGAAGTAGTCCCGCGCGCGGGTCATCGGCACCACCAGGTAGACGAGCGTGGCGCCGTAGATGGCGGCCAGCACCTCCACCAGCGCCACCGCGTACCACGTGCCGGAGCCGCCCAGGGGCGGGTTGCTGCCGCCGAACAGCAGCTGCATGATGCCGAAGCCGGCCGCCGTCGTCAGCGCGGCGGACAGCGTCGCCGCCGCCGGGATGAGGATGGAGCGCAGCATCACCATCAGCAGCAGGGCGACCACAACCACCTCGCCGATGATCACTGCGGGCAGCTTGTGATCGGTCACGTTGGCCGTATCCCACTGGCTGCCGGCCGTGCCGCCGACGAGGACCTGGAGCCCGCTGGTCTTGGCGAAGCTCGCCGACATCGTCCGCAACCGATCACCGAGTGCGTTGACGCGCTGGTCCTCAAGCGGGTAGCGGCTGACGATCATGATCTGGCCGGCGTTTCCGCCCCGGGTCAGGTTGATCACCATGTTGGCGGCGTTGCGGTCCGCGGGCGGGGCGCCCTGGATCGCCGCCAGCACCAGGTAGCCGGAGTTCCACAGCCCCGGCGATGTCTTGAACAGGCGCTCGAGGTCAGCCGTGGAGGGGATCTGCCCCCGGGACTTGGCCACGGCGGACTGCATCGTCCCCAGCCCGGTGACGAGCTGCCCGGCCGGGCCGACCCCACCAGACAGGCCGTAGGCCAGCTGCCCGGTGCCGTTGGTCAGCAGCGCCAGCCCCGCCTGCAGCTGGCCGGCTCCGGCGGTCAGCTGTCCCAGCCCGGAGTTGAGCTGGCCACCGCCGTTGGAGAGCTGGCTGAGCCCGGTCGCCAGCTGCGCATTGCCGTCGCGCAGCTGCTTGATCCCGTCCGCGAGCTGGGCGGCACCGGACGCCGCCTGCGTGAGCTGAGGCGACAGCTTGTTGATCTGGTCGTTGACGCCGGCGGCCAGCATCGCCGTCGCGCCGGCGCTCTGGCTGGCGGACTGAAGCGTCGAGCTTGTCGTCGCGGCCGCGCCGTTCGCGCTCTGCACCGCGGCCAGCGCCGCGCCGTAGTTGGGATCGGTCTTACCGACACCCATCGCGTTGAGCGCGTTGAGCGCGTTGGTGATCTCCGCCTGGGCCGTCTTTGTGCTCGCCTGCGCCTGGGTGATCGCGGAGTTGCTCGCCGCGGCCGCCTTGGCCATCGTGCCGACGGCCGGCAGCCCGGCCTTGACCTGTGGCGCCCCCTGACCGAGTCCACTGGACAGCTGGTTGGCACCGGCCAGGGCCTTGTTGCCACCCTGAGTCAGCTGGTTGGCACCGGACAGCGCCTCGTTGAGCCCGGCCTGCAGCTGGGCCGAGCCGGTCTTGGCCTGGGCAAGTCCCGTATGGAGCTGGGTTGCCCCGGTCTGGGCCTGGCCGGAGCCGCCGTGCAGCTGGCCGGCACCGGAGGCCGCCGACGCCAGCCCGGACTGCAGCTGGGACGCGCCGGACCCGGCCTGTCCGAGGCCGTCGATCAGCTTGAGCAGGTCGGCCTTGCTCTTCTTGGTCACCTTGACCGAGTTGGCGAGGCCCGGACCCAGCTTGGTCAGATCCTTGGAGCTTGAGTAGAAGCTCGCCCCCGGCCCCGTGACCGAGGCCACCGCCGGGTCCTTGGCGATCTGGGCCTCAAAGCTGTTGAGCTTGGCCATGGTGGCCGCCGTCGTCAGCGGCCCCTTGGGGTTGTAGACGACGATCCCGTACTGGGTCAGGTAGCCCGGCCCCATCACGCGGTTGATCTCCTCGTACGCGGTCCGCGCCTGATTGCCCGCCGGCAGCAGCGCCGGCGTCTGCGGGCCCGTCTTGGCCGCCAGGGCGGGAACCGCCAGCAGCAGCAGCGCGACGGTCGCCAGCGCGCCGAACGGCAGCGGATGGCGGATGATCGTCTCGCCGACGGCAACGAGCCGGTCCCAGGCGCCGGACATGAACGCCGGGGCGGGAAGCCGCCAGTGGACGGCGGCATCGCCGAACAGCGCCAGGCCGGCCGGCATGACGACGACCGCCGCGCCGGTGGCCAGCGCGGTGCACAGCAGCGCGCCGATGCCGAGCGTCGCCACGACGTTCGTCACTCCCAACACCTCAACCACCAGCAGCGACGCGATCATCACCGTGCCGGCGTACAACAGGGCGCGTCCGGAGGTGCCGACGGCCTCGTCGAGCAACTCCTCGGCGGGCCGGTCAGGGTGC
>DASSZQ010000283.1:0-12381 GCA_035702755.1 Solirubrobacteraceae bacterium
GGACCCCTCACCTCCAACCTCGCCGAGGCGGGCCTGTTCACCCGGTCCGACCCGGCGCAGGCCGAGGTGGACCTGCAGTTCCACTTCCTGCCGGTGAAGTTCTGGCGGCAGGCGGAGGTCGAGCCCGATGTCGACGCCTTCACCGCCGCCGCCGTCCTGGTCGACGTCGCCTCCCGCGGCTCGATCCGGCTGCGCTCGGCGGACCCGATGTGGGCCCCCGCCATCGACGCCGGCTACCTGACCGAGGAGCGCGACGTCGAGGCACTGGTCTGCGGGGTCGAGAAGGCACGCGAGATCGCCGCGGTCGGCCCGCTGGCCTCGGTGCTCGCCGAGGAGTGGTCGCCGGGCGGCACGGTGCAGCGGCGGGAGGACCTGCGCGGGGCGGTGCGGGACACCCTCGAGTCGCTCTACCACCCGGTGGGCTCCTGCCGGATGGGCATCGGGGAAGACGCCGTCGTCGACCCGCAGCTGCGGGTGCGCGGCGTCGACGGGCTGCGGGTGGTGGACGCCTCGGTCATGCCGACGCTGATCCGCGGCAACACCAACGCGCCGACGATCATGATCGCCGAGCGGGCCGCCGATCTCATCCGCGGCGTCGCGCCGCCGAGCCCGCCCGCCGCCACGGAAACGACGGCCGCGGCATAGCGCGCGCCGAGAGCGGGGCCCGCTGCGGAGAGAGCGCGGGCCCCCGCTGCGGAGACTGCGGACTCTCGCTGCAGAGAAAGCGGGCCCCGCCCCAGGCCGCCCTCGCGCGACCGGCTAGCCCCCGGCAAGAGCCCGGTCCCGGCGCAAAGGCGACCCGGGGCGATCGACGGGAGCTTCCCCCTCAGCCGCGCCTGCCGATTTCCGGACCGCGACGCTGACGGTACGGCCCCCGCCGCCGAGTGCAAAGCGGGAAAACCCTACGACCAAAATTTGATCAGGAGACGATCCGCTCCGGGGACTCGCGCAGGGCCCGGGAAAGCCCGGCCCGCGACCGGATTCCGAGCTTGCGGTAGGCGCGGGTGAGGTTGGCCTCGACCCCCTTCACCGTCAGGAAGGCGCGCTCGGCCACCTCCTGGTTGGTCAGCCCGGAGGCCGCCAGCTCGGCGACCCGGCGCTCGGTCGGCGTCAGCGCGCCCGGCTCGGCGCTGCGGGCGCCGGCGCGAGCGAGCTCGCTGGCGGCCGCGCGAGCCCACAGAGGCGCCTCCGTCTGCTTGAACAGAGCCAGCGCCTCGCCGAGGGCGGCGCGCGCCGGTGCCCACTGCTTGCGCCGGCGCCGGGCCCGGCCAAGGGCCAGCAGCGTGCGGGCGCGTTCGAAGGGCATCTCCACCCGCTCATGCTCGGCCAGCGCCTGTGTGAGCGCGTCGATCGCCTCGTCAAGCTCCCCGCGGGCGGTTGCCACCAGCCCTCGGCCGCGCAGCGCGGCGGCGGTGGCCCACGGCCGGTCATGTGCCTGGCCGAGCCGGTGCAGCAGCTCGATCAGCGGGGTGGCGCGGTCAAATTCGCCCAGCGCGACCAGCGCCTCGATCTCGTCTGGGAGAAAGATGAGTCCGGCCGGATCGACCAGGCCGGTCGAGGGCAGCGTCTCAGTGAGCGGTGCCAACGCCTCGTGGGCGGCGGCGGGACGTCCGGCCGAGAGCTCGGTGAACCCCAGCGCCCACCGCGGCCACAGGGTTCCCGTCCACCACTCCAGGCCGGAGAAGTGCTCCAGCGCCCGGGTGGCGTGTGCCCGCGCCGGCTCGAGCTCGCCCACGTGCGCGCAGACGAGCGCCCGCGCGCTGAGGGCCATCGCGATCAGCCACCGGTCGGCGAGCAGCTCGACGGCGACGCTGTCCGCGGAGGCGATGTTCCGGGCGCGTTCGGTCTCCCCCAGCCACAGATAGGCCCAGACGAGGTACACCGAGAACGACGGGACGTCGCTTTCAACCCCCCGGGCAAGCCGCTCGGCGCGCAGTTCCTCAAGCGTGTGCACGGCCTCACGCAGCCGGCCGGTCCAGATCAGCAGCAGGCCGGCGATGTACCTCGGTGAGCTGAACAGTGCCCGCGGGCGATCCGGTTGCTCGAGCGCGAGGGCGCGGTCCAGGCGCTCCTGCGACAGTCCGTCTCCGCCCAGAAAGGCGACCATGGCTGCCACCGCCAGGGCGTCACCGATGACGCCGGGATCCCCGCCGGGGAGCTCGGCTCGGCCGACGGCGGCCTCGGCGTGGCGCAGGGCACCGCCGACGTCGCCGAGCCCGACGAGGTAGAACGCGATGTCAAGCTCGATGGCGGCCGCCAGTGACGGGTCGCCGCCGGCGGCCTCCAGCGCCTCGCCGGCGGTGCGCAGGGCGACGGTGAAGCTCTCGGAATGACTCTCGATGTTGGCGCGCAGGCGGAGCGCCTCGGCGCGCAGTCGATCCGGCGCCGCCCGGGCCATAAGGCCCGCCAACAGCTCTCGCGCCCGGCCGGGATCCCCGGCGTCCCAGTGCAGCGCTGCGGCTCGGTGCCGCCGGGTCCCGCGCTCGTCCTCGTCGGCGGCCGGCGTCCGCAGCAGCGCGAGCTCATACAGCTCGGCCGCCGTGTCCGGCGCGCCGCGCGAGCGCGCGAGCTCGGCGGCGGCGGCCAGCTCGCGGGCGACGGCGGCGTCAGGTCGCGGCGAGCCGTAGGCGAGGTGGCGGGCACGTTCCTCCGGGTCGGATACGAGGCCGGCCACGACGCGATGGGCCTGACGGCGCTGAGCGGCGGAGGCCAGGTCATAGATGGCGGCAGCGAACAGCGGGTGGGAGAACTCGATCCGGCCCCGGGGATCGATCCGAATCAGTTCCACGTCCTCGGCCGGACCCAGGGCGACCGGATCGACGAGCGTCGTGTCCGGGGCGGCGAGCACCGCGGCCCGCAGCAGCGCCGAGCGGGCAGCGAGCGGCAGCGGTGTGACCCGCGACGCGGCGAGGGCGCGGACATCCTCAGGAACGGGGAGGGGTGCGGTGTCCAGGCTCTCGGTCGCCGGCAGGAGCCGAGCGACCTCCAGGGCGTAGAACGGATTGCCGCCGGAGGCCTCCGCGATCCGGGTGAGGACCGGCAGTGGTAGCGGGCGGCCCACCCGCTCGCCGATCAGGCGGCGCAGCGAATCGACAGGCAGAGGACCCACCCGCAGGCGCATGACTCGCTCGTGCTCGATGGACTCCAGCAGGGCGGGACCGGGCGCTCCGGGGCGCGCGGCACAGACGACGCCGACGGGCTGGCCCTCCAGGCGGCGGATGGCGAAGGCCAGGGCGCTGCTGGTGGGGCCGTCCAGCCACTGGGCGTCGTCGACGGCGAGGATGACCGTCCGCTCGCCGGCGAGCCCGCGGACGAGCGAGAGCAGTGCCGTTCCCACCAGCCGGGGGTCAAGCGCCGGCGTCTCCGGTGCCGAGCGCAGCAGCGCCACCTCCAGCGCGGAGCGCTGCGGCTCCGGCAACCCGGCCAGCGTGTCCGGGCCGACCTCGGCGAGCATGTCCGACAGACCGGAGAACGACAGCTTGGCTTCGGCTGCCGCCGGCCGGCAGGCGAGCACCAGCATGCCGGCCGCCTGGGCGTGGCGCAGGGCGGCCTGCCAGAGCGTCGTCTTGCCGATCCCGGGCGCCCCCTCAAGGGCGAGCACCGAGCCGGCGGGGACGCCGTCGCTCAGGAACTCGTCAACCGCCCCGAGCTCGACTTCCCGTCCGATGGCTTCGGCAGAAGACATCGGCTGAAAAGCCTAACCGGAAGGTGCAATTTTTCAGCAAAGCTCGTCGAGTACGACCTCGATTGAGCGCGGCGAGCCGTCACGCAGAACGACCGCCGTCACCGAGCGGCCGATGCGCTCGTGCACCATGAGACGCTGCAGGTCGGAGGCGTCGGCCACGGGCTCCCCGTCAAGGTCGGTGAGCAGGTCACCCGGCCGCAGCCCGGCGTCGTCGGCCGGCCCGCCCTCGATCACCTGCATGACCTGCACGCCGCCGCGCCGGCCGAGCCGCTCGGCGGCGGCGCGCGGGAGCGGGCGGGGGGCGACGGCCACCCCCAGATGGGCGCGCCGGACCCGGCCGTCGCGGATGAGGGTGGAGATGATCACCCGGGTGGCGTCGTTGACCGGGACGGCGAGCCCGAGGCCGATTCCGGCCAGCGCGGTGTTGATCCCGACGACGTCGCCGGCCCCGTCGACGAGCGCGCCCCCGGAGTTGCCGGGGTTCAGGGCGGCATCGGTCTGGATGACGTTCTCGACAACGCGGCGCGGACCGCCGCGCGCCCCCACCGGCAGCGACCGGCCGAGGCCGCTGACGACGCCCGCCGTGACCGAGCCGCCGAAGCCCTGCGGGTTGCCGATGGCGACCACCAGTTGACCGACCCGCAGCCGCTCCGCATCCCCCAGCGCGGCCGGCTGAAGCTCGGCGTCGTCGGCGCGCAGCACGGCGAGGTCGGACAGGGGATCTGAGCCGACGACGGCGGCGCCGGTCTCATGACCGTCGCTGAAGCTGGCGATCCCGCGGCCGGCGCCCTCCACGACATGCGCGGAGGTGACGAGGAAGCCGTCGCGGGAGATGGCGACGGCGCTGCCGGCGCCCGCCGCCGGTCCCCGGCGGGTGCGGCGCCGCACCTGGAGGTTGGCCACGCTGGGGCTGACGGCCTCGGCGACGGCGACCACAACCCGCGAGTACGCGTCGAGCGCGAGGTCGGATCGCACCGCCGCCGTCTCGGCATCATGAGGCGAAATGATCGACATGCAATAATCGTACACAACAGTTTCGACTCAAACATTTGGAGCAGAGCAATGAACCCTCTCGATTCAGACACGGAGGCCCCGGCCGTTGTCGATGCCCTCATCGGTGTCGCCGCGCACGTCGAGGCCGAGCTTGAGGAGGCGCTGGCCGAGCACCGGCTGACCCGGCCCAGCTTCCAGGTGCTCGACGCGCTGGAGCGCACCGACGGCCACACCCTCAACCAGCGTGACCTCGTGCGACGGGTCCGGCGCACGCAGGGCACCATGTCGGTGCGGCTGGGGCGGCTTGAGCGCGCGCATCTGATCGAACGCCGGCCGGACCCGGAGAACCGGCGCAGCGTCACCGTGACGCTGACTGACCGCGGGCGCAGGCTCGTCCTGGCGGCGCGCCCGGCATACGCCGAGCGCGCGTCGCGCCTGCTGGCGGGCGTGCCCGGCGACGGCGCCGGGTCACTGGCGGCCACCCTCGACGCGTGGCTTGGATTCTTTGAGCCCGGTGAGGGAGTGGCTCCCCGGCTGGGCGTTGCGGTGGCGACGGCGGCCGTCGCCAAACGCATGCGCCGCGCCGTCGGCCTCGCCGACGAGGCCGGTGTCCTGGTCATGCGGGTTGCCCCGGACAGCCCGGCCGCGGGCGCCGGCCTGGACCGCGGCGACCTCGTCACGGCCGCGGGCGACGCCGCCGTCCGCTCGGTCGGCGACCTGGAGCGCGCCGTGCGCGCCGCCGACGGGACCCTGGTGCTCCGCATCCTGCGCGGGGCCGAGCCCCGGACGCTGGAGGTGACGTTCTCCGGGTGAGGCGGCGCCGGCGTGATTGGCGCGTCGCCCTGGCGGGGCGCGCTACTCGGTCGCTAGTGGTGAAGGACGAGCCGCAGGGCGATGATGAGCAGGCCGATGCAGGCGCCGACCGCCGTCTGGCGCGCCAGATCCTTGCCGTGGAGATCGGCCCGGATGCCCGTCCACAGCTCGGCGACGACGATGGCCACAGCGGCGGCCCAGACGGCGATGCGGATCGCGTCGGCGAGCGAGACGCCCGCCGCCCAGCAGATGAGGACGACCACCAGCGGGATGACCGACCCGTACAGAAGCGTGAGCTCCTGGATCGCCGCGCGGGCAAAGGCGCGGTAGCGAAACCGCGACTGGTGCTCCAGCCGATCGCCGGCATCGTGCGCGTAGGCGACCGTCAGCCAGTAGGCGAGCAGCGCCAGGATGACGGCGGCCACGGTCCGCGGGTAGGTCTCGCTGCGGGCGCTCTCGGTCGCCAGCAGCGTGGCCACGATGATCGTGCCGTAGACGAGGCCGCCCGCGTTGGGGAGCATGACGTCATTGTCTTCATCCGGCCGGATGTCGGTCGCCGGCCGACGGACGGCCCGCGGGCAGGACGGGGCGGCGGTCGTCGCCGCCGGCGGGGGCACCCGCGTAGGCGGGCCGCGAGAGGAGACCGGCGGGCTGAGGCGGGCGCCCGGAGCGGGCCAGGCGCAGCCGCAGGACCCCGCGCAGATCGGCGAGGGCGGTGGGGACGATGTCGACGCGGGAGTCCGGATCGTCGACCCAATCGACGGCGACCTCGTGGATCCGCATCCCGTGACGCTGGGCGAGCACCAAAAGCTCGGTGTCAAAGAACCAGTGCTCGTCCTCGATCTCCGGCAGCAGCTGCCGCGCCGCGTCGGCGCGGATCGCCTTGAAGCCGCACTGGGCGTCGGTGAACCGGGTCCGCAGCGTCCAGCGCAGGAGGCGGTTATAGGAGCGGGAGATGAACTCGCGCTTGGCGCCGCGCACGACGCGTGAGCCGGGGGCGAGGCGGCTGCCGATGGCGATCTCGCTGTGCCCGGAGACGAGCGGCGCCACCAGTGGCAGCAGCGCCCGCAGGTCGGTTGAGAGGTCGACGTCCATGTAGCAGAGCACGTCGGCATCGCTGCGGCCCCAGGCGGCGCGCAGGGCCCGGCCGCGGCCCTTGGCGTCAAGATGCAGGACGTCGACGTGATCCAGCTCGCCGGCCAGCGCGCGGGCGAGCCGCAGGGTGCCGTCGGTCGACGCGTTGTCGGCGATCACGATCCGCCACACGTGGGGCAGCTCGTCGCCGAGGAAGCGATGCAGCCGGCGGACGGACGCCTGGAGCGACGCCTCCTCGTTGTGCACGGGGACGACGACCTCGAGGCTTGTCCGGGACAGCGCGGGAGGGGCGGGGTCGAGCGTATCGGTCATGGCGGGACGGGGTGGCGGGGGAGACGGGCGAGGAGCAGGATCGCCGCCGCGCACAAGACGCGCTTATGAAACGTCTAAGACAGGCGTCTGAAGACCTTCAGGTTCCCCCGCACGTGCTGGGGAAAACCATTTGCCGGTGTGGGCGGCGCGGCGGCGTATGCGTCGTGACGGACTTCGATAGCGTGCCGCGCAGTGACCCCAGCTCGTCGACTCGCCGGCCCGTTCTTCATCGTGGCCGGGGCGCTCCATTTCCTCGCTCCCCGGACGTACCGACGCATCATGCCCCCGTACGTGCCGGCACCGGAGGTCATGGTCTACGCCAGCGGCGTCGCTGAGATCGCCGGCGGCGCCGGGATGATTGCGGCGCGCTCTCGCCGGATCGCCGGGTGGTGGCTGATCGCGACGCTGGTGGCGATCTTCCCCGCCAACGTCCACATGGCCCTTCACCCAGACGAGTACCCCCAGGTGCCCGGCGGTGCGGTGAGCCTGTGGGCCCGCCTGCCCTTCCAGGCGGTGTTCATCGCCTGGGTGCTGGATGCGATGCGTGACCGGGGCTAAAGGCAGCGGCCCGGAGCCTGCGCGGGTGCCTCCGGTGAGCGGCGAGCCCAACCAGTTGCTGGCCTGGCCGGGAGACGTCCGCGCCTTTGGCCATGACCGCCGCCCGGGCTTCGCCGAGTGCGCGCCCTCCGGACGGGTGCGCCTGGACGCCCTGGCCTGCTGGCTGCAGGACGTCGCCTACGCCGATGTTGAGGATGCCGGCCTGGAGAACGCGGCGGTGTGGGTGGTCCGGCGCACCCGCATCCGCGTCAACCGGTTCCCCCGCTTCGGCGAGCGCTTCCGGCTGACGACGTTCTGCAGCGGGCTGGGCCGGATGTGGGCCGAGCGGCGGACCGACATCGTCCGGGCTGACGGCGGGGACGGGCCGGCGCCGGCCGACGTCGAGGCCGTCTCGCTGTGGGTCCACCTCGACGCCGAGCGCTGGCGCCCCTCGCCGCTCACCGACGCCGAGATCCGCACCTACTCCGGCCCCGGAAACGACCGGAAGGTGACCGCCCGCCTGCACCATCCCGCGCCCCCGGCGCTCGACGGCGGCCGGGCATGGATCTTCCGCGCCACCGAGTGCGACATCGCCGACCACATCAACAACGCCGCCTACTGGGAGCCGCTGGAGGAGGAGCTGCTCGCCAGCCCCGATCCGCAGCGCCTGGACGCCGAGATCGAATACCGCGCGCCGGCGCAACCCGGCGCCAAGCGGGTGCTGCGCGCCGGCGACTACCGCTGGATCGTCGGCGACGCCGACGAGGTGCACGCCTCGATGCGGCTGGGGAGCGCCGATGACCACTGACGCCGAGTCGATCCTGCGCGCGTCGCGCCGTCCGCTGGTGATCGGCATGGGGGGAGGCGGTGACGTCGTCGGTGCGCTGGCCACGGCTGAGGCCATGCGCGTCTACGACGGCGCCGAGGCCCTCGTCGGCGGCCTCACCTGGGAGCGGCGGCCGATCGATCCGGTGCCCGGCGCGCGGCGGGTGAGCGAGATCGAGGGCGGGTGGGAGCTGGCTCCCGGCATCCTCCTGGCCGGGCCGCGAACCCGGGTGCGCGGTCGCGACGTGCACTTCGCCGAGTCGCGGATGGCCGCGTTCCTCGGCCGTCCCACCGTCCTGGTCGACGTTCACGCCGGCCCCGGTGCGGTCGCGGACGGACTGGCGGCGGCGGCCGCCTCCCTGCGCCGCGACCTGATCGTGTTCGTCGACGTCGGCGGCGACGTGCTCGCCCAGGGGGACGAGCCGGGGCTGCGCAGCCCGCTGTGCGACTCGCTGATGCTGGCCGTCGCCGGCCGGCTCGCCGATGCCGGACACCCCGTGCTCCTCGGCATCTTCGGCGTGGGCTGCGACTCGGAACTGACCAACGCCGAGGTCCTGGCGCTCATCGCCCGGGTGGCGGAGGCACACGGGCTGGCCGGCGTGCGCGGCCTCACCGAGCCCGTGGCCAGCCGGCTGGAGGAGTCGCTGGAGCTGGTGCCCACCGAGGCCAGCGCCCAGGCGGTCCGCGCCTTCCGCGGGGTCAACGGGACGGTCACCATCCGCGGCGGCACCCGCAGCCTGGAGCTGTCCAGCGTCGCCGCCCAGACGTGGTTTCTCGACGTGCCGGTCACCATCGCCGCCGTCGGCCGGCTGGCCCGCGCGGTCGCGGATGCTCCCGGTCTGGAGGCGGCCAACGACGCGCTGCACGCGCTCGGCGTCCGCACCGAGCTCGATCTGGAGCGCGAGGCCGACGCCGCCGGCCAGGGCCGCGCGTACTGACACGGCCCGCACCGACCCGCGGGGCTTGTCGGCTGGGGTGCGGCGGAAAACGGCAGCGATGAGGGGCGGGGGGGCTTGTCGCGCCGGGGGTGACGGTGGAGCGACCGTTTTGTACGAGCTCCGGATCGCGGCCGCGGATCCCGAACAGTTCGGTTGCTGAGCGCGCTTCAGGGACGAAATCGCGGACGCCGAACCGGATTTCGTACGAGACTGACGCTCTGGGACCCCGTCCTCTTCATCGTCGTCGTTCTGTGGGACGTGTGCGGCGCCGTGCGATTTCGCCCGTGAGCGGCCACGGGCGAAGGGACGCTCGCCCGCGTCCGGACCCCGCCGGCGGCCCGTACTAGGCTGAGGGGCCATGGCGAGAGCGATCGGCATCACCCGGCCCGGCGGCCCGGAGGTCCTGGAGGTCATCGACCGTCCCGTGCGCGAGCCGGGGGAGGGTGAGGTGCGCATCCGCGTCGTCGCCGCCGCCGTCAACCCCACCGACATCGGCCTGCGCAACATGGGAGCCGGCGACCTGGAGCCGCCGTGGACGCCGGGCATGGACGCCGCCGGGACGATCGAGTCCGTCGGCCCCGGCGTGGAGCGCCTGCATGACGGCGAGCAGGTGATGGCCGCGGTGGCGCCGCGCCGGCCGGAGGGCGGGGCCCAGGCCGAGCTGCTCGTCGTGCCGGCCGCCTCCGCGGTTCCGATCCCGCAGGGTGCCACCCTGGAGCAGGCGGCGACGCTGCCCATGAACGGGCTGACCGCGATGCTGGGGCTGGATCGCCTCGGCGTCTCCGAGGGCGAGTCGCTGGCCGTCAGCGGGGGAGCCGGGCTGCTCGGCTCGTACGTGATTGGGCTGGCGCGGGAGCGCGGCATCCGGGTCATCGCCGACGCCAAGCCGGAGGACGAGGAGCTCGTCCGGGGCTTTGGGGCCGATGTCGTCGTGCCCCGCTCAGACGATTTCGCCGCGGCCGTTCGCGCCGTGGAGCCGGACGGCGTCGCCGCCGTCTACGACACCGCGCTGCTCAACGCCGATGCCTTCGGCGCCATCCGCGACGGGGGCGGACTGGCCGTCGTTCGCGGCTGGGATGGATCGCCGGCGCCGCGGGGGATTCAGGTCCATGCGGTCATGGTCCGGGAGGTGCTGGAGCGCACCGACTGGCTCATGGAGCTGGAGCGGCTGGCCTCGGCGGGCCGGCTGACACTGCGCGTCGCGGCGACCTTCTCGCCGGAGCAGGCGGCCGAGGCCCAGCGGCTGATGGACGCCGGCGGCCTGCGCGGCCGCGCCGTCATCGTCTTCTGATTGAGGCGCCGGGCCGGGGCCGGCGTCAGGGCGTGAAGACGACCTTGCCGACGACGTCGCCGTCAAGCAGGGCCTGAAAGCCCTCGCGCGCCTCCGCCAGGGGCAGATTGGCGTGAATGGGAGGCTTGATGTCGCGCTCAAGGCAGAAGCGGATGAGTCGCTCAAGCTCGTCGCGCGTGCCCATGGTGGAGCCGACGACCGATAGCTGGAGGAAGAACACGCGGGTGAGCTCGGCCGGCGATGCGTCCCCGGAGGTGGCGCCGGACACGACGAGCGTGCCGCCGGGCTTCAGCGAGCGCACCGAGTGCCCCCACGTCGCCTTACCGACCGTCTCCATCACCGCATCGACACGCTCAGGCAGCCGCGCGCCGGACTCAAACGCCTGGTCGGCGCCGAGCCGGAGGGCCTCCTCGCGCTTGCGCTCAGACCGGCTCGTCACCCAGACGCGGACGCCGGCGGCGGCGCCGAGCTGGGTGAGCGCGGTGGCCACGCCGCCTCCGGCTCCCTGGACGAGCACGGTCATCCCCGGGGTCACGCGGCCGCGGTCAAACAGCATGCGGTAGGCCGTCAGCCACGCCGTCGGCAGACAGGCAGCATGCTCAAACGACAGCTCCGGCGGCTTGGGGATGACGTTGCGGGCCGGGACGGAGACCCGCTGGGCGAGCGTGCCCGGATGGCGCTCGGAGAGCAACGACCGGCGCGGGTCCAGGGTCTCATCTCCGCGCCAGGAGTCATCGGAGATGACGGAGTGCACGACGACCTCGCGCCCGTCCTCGTCGACACCGGCCGCGTCACAGCCGAGGATCATCGGCAGCGCGTCGGCGCTCAGGCCGACGCCGCGCAGCGACCACAGATCATGGTGGTTGAGCGCCGCGGCCTTGACGGTGACCGTCGTCCAGCCACCGCGGGGTGCCGGGTCCGGGACCTCGCCGACCTCCAGGCCGCGCAGCGGGTCCTCCGGGTCGATCGCTTTGGCATAGACCGCGAGCACGTCGGCGAACGGTACCCGGATGGGCCGCGGCGCGAACTCCCGCCCCCCCGGGCGGTCATCGCGCCGACCCGGTGGCGCCCGCCCGCCCTGCCGGGAGGCGGTTAGTCCTGCGGCGCTGTCACAATCGCCGCCATGTCAAGAGTCGTGGCACGCGCCAGCGCCCAAGTCCAGGCCGCCCCCGAGCGGGTCATCGAGTTCCTGCGCGATTACCGGGACAGCCGGGAGCGGATCCTCACCGATAACTACACCGCCTACCGCGTCGAGCAGGGCGGGAAGGGGGAGGGGACCGTGTTCGCCTACCACTTCAACGCCGGCGGCCGCGAGCGGGACTATCGCCTGCACGTGCACGAGTCCCCGGGCGGCATTCAGGAATCCGATCAGATGTCCTCGTTCGTCACCACCTGGAAGGTCGATCCCTCGCCCAACGGCAGCCAGGTGACAATCGAGAGCTCCTGGGACGGAGCCGGCGGGATCGCCGGCGTGTTTGAGGGGTTCTTCGCGCCCAAGGGGCTGCAGCGGATCTACAGCCGCGTGCTGCAGCAGCTCGGCGACGCCGTCCGCGGGTGATCCGCGTCCGGCGCCGCCTGGCGAGCCGCGCCCCCCTCCTCCGTGACCTTTACGAGACCTTCGCCGGCTTTGAGGTGCCGAGCACCTTTCCGTGCCCGTCGAGCGCCTGGGTGGCGACGTAGCTCTCGCCGTGCGGGAGCCGGATCCCGGTCTCAAACCCGGTCTTGCGGCCGGACGCCACCGCGCTGAGCCTCGTCGGTGACGAACCGCCGAGGATGCGCCAGCTGGCGACCTGGGTGGCCCCGTTCCAGCTGGCGTAGACGGTCGTCGTGCGACCGCGCACCCGTGAGGCAACCGAGGGCTTGGTCACCGGCATGCCCTGCCACATGAAGCG
>DASSZQ010000106.1:0-40511 GCA_035702755.1 Solirubrobacteraceae bacterium
CGACAATGCGTTCACCTACGGTGGCGATTACCCGGGGACCGTCAACGACTTCGGCCAGGCCGCGCAGTTTGCGACGAGCGAGGGCTGCACCAGTCCGGCCGACGGCTCACCCCAGTACTGCGCGACGCCGCTCACCGGTCGGACCGGATGATCGCCGTCCTGAGCTCATGACCGCCGGCGCCGGCGCCGGACCGGGAGCCGGGTGATGGCGACCGGCGGCTGCCTGTGCGGCGCGGTGCGCTACGAGGTGCGGGGTCCCCTGCGCGACGTGCTCATCTGCCACTGCCGGGAATGCCGGCGCTGGCACGGGCACGTCGCGGCGTGCACCGCGGCCGACCGCCGCGACCTGGTCCTCGTCCTTGAGCGGGGCCTGCGCTGGATCGACAGTCCCCACAGCGACGCCGGGGCGCGCCGGGGCTTCTGCGCGGAATGCGGGTCAAGCCTGTTCTGGGATGCGCCGGGGCGGGAGACCGTCAGCATCGCGGCCGGCACGCTCGACGAGCCGACCGGACTGACCGTCTCCGCCCACTGGTACATCGAGCAGGCCGGCGACTACTACGCCATCGACGCCGACGGTCTCCCGCGCCATCGCCGCAGCGCCGAGTTGGAGGGGTAGCCGCCGGCGGCGTGGCCAGAGAGCCCCCCTGCGAGAGGGCCGGCGTTTGACCGGTCCTCCCGCGGGGGCCAGGCGGGGTCAGTCCGGGATGTAGGCGAACTTGTCCGGGTGCGGCCCGGTCCGTCCGTCCTCGCCCTTGTCCAGGCCGGTGATCGCCTCCATCTCCTCGGCCGAGAGCTCGAAGTCGAACAGCTCAAAGTTCTCCCTGATCCGGGACGGCGTCACGGACTTGGGGAAGACGATGCTGTCGCGCTGGATGTGCCAGCGCAGAACGACCTGAGCCGGAGTCCGGTCGTGGCGCCCGGCGATCTCGGTGATCGCGGGATCGTCGAGCACGGCGCCCTGGGCGATCGGCGACCACGCCTCGGTCCGGATCCCGTGCTCCTCACCGTAAGCGCGGACCTCCTCGTTGAGGAGGTAGGGGTGCAGCTCGATCTGGTTGACCGCCGGCGTGACGTCCGCCTCGCGGGCCAGCCGCTCGAGGTGGGGGACCTGGAAGTTGGAGACGCCGATCGAGCGCGCCCGCCCCTGGTCCTTGAACTCCTCCAGCACCTTCCAGGTCGAGACGAAGTCGCCGTCGTAGAGGGTGGGGAGGGGCCAGTGGATGAGGAAGAGGTCGACGTAGTCGAAGCCGAGCTCAGAGAGGGTCTGCTCGAAGGCCCGCCGGGCATCGTCGGGCCGGTGGTAGCCGTTGTTGAGCTTGCTGGTGATGTAGACCTCGCTGCGGTCCAGGCCGGCGGACCGGATGCCCTCGCCGACTCCGCGTTCGTTGCGGTACATCTCGGCGGTGTCGATGTGGCGATAGCCGACCTGCAGCGCCTCGCTGACCGCCCGGGCGGTCTCCTCCGGGGGGATCTGGAAGACGCCGAAGCCGAGCTGCGGGATCTCGTGGCCGTCGTTGAGTTTCAGGGTGGGAACCGTGGAGACGGTGCTCATATGTCGCGTGCTCCTGTTCAGAGTTCTGGGAAATGGTCACGTTCAGTGTTGCGATCACGTCGCATAACTTCAAATGATGCTTTCCCAGACTCTATAGTTCTAAGCTATGGATCCGCGGCGGGTGCTCACGTTCCGGGCGGTGGCCCGCCACCGGTCGTTCTCCCGCGCGGCGCGGGAGCTCGCCCTGTCGCAGCCGTCGGTCTCCAATCAGGTGGCCGCGCTGGAGCGCGAGGTGGGGGCGCGCCTGCTGGAACGGCGCCCCGGTGGGCTCCGGCTGACCCCGGAGGGCGAGATCCTGCTGGAGCACGCCGACGCCATCGCCGAGCGCTTCCGACTGGCCGACGCGCAGCTGGCGGCCGCCGCCGAGCGCCAGCGCACGCGGCTGCGGCTGGGGGCTCTTCCCAGCGCGCTCGCCGAGCTGGTTCCGGCGGCGATCGCGCGCCTGCGCCACAGCCATCCGGACACGACCGTCACGTTCGACGAGGGCACGTCAGAGCAACTGGCGAACCGGCTGGCCGCCGGCGAGCTTGACCTGGCGATCGCCTATCGCGACACCACCTGGCCGCGGCCGGAGCCCCCCGGCGTTCAGCGCCATCATCTCCTGCACGAGCGCTTCATGGTGGCCCTGCCCCCGGGGCACCGGCTGGCCGCCGAGCCCGAGGTGTCGCTGGGCGACCTGCGCGATGAGGATTGGACGGCGGCCCTCACCGACGGCGTGATCGTCCGCGCCTGCCGGGCCGCCGGCTTTGAGCCCAACCTGGTCTCGATCACCCATGATCAGCTGGCGATCCGGGGACTGGTCATCCGCGGCCTCGCCGTCACGCTCGTCGCCGAGCTGCTCGCCCTGCCCTTCCGCGACCTGGCGCTGCGGCCGATCGCCGGTATGACCGTGGAGCGCGACGTCTACGCACTGCTGCCGCCGGGCGCCCGGCACCCGCTCGTCGCGCCGACGCTCGAGGCGCTCGACGCGATCGCCGGCGAGCTGCTCGGCGGCCTGAGCCGCCGCGACCGCGCGCCCGCCGAGCTGAGCTAGCTAAGGGCGATCGGAGCGGCTGGGGTGCCCCGGTCCCGGCCACGGGGCGAGGAAGAGCACCAGCCGTGAGTCGGCGGCCGCCTCCAGCTCATGGCGCTCGGCGGGCGTGAAGTGAACGAGGCCGTGGGCGCCGAGCCGTTGCTGCGCATCTCCGGCCCGCACGATCACGTCGCCCTCGAGGACGACGACGAGGGCATGCTCGTGGACCTGGTGGTCGGCGAGGCTCTCCCCCTGGGGGAGGCGGAGCAGGATGATGCGGTTGGCATCGTCGTCGGAACGCAGGACGCGCGGCGCACGCGCCTCGACCGACTCGCTGTCCAGTTCCCAGACCTCCACGTGGCGCAGAGCATAATCCTCCGCGCCATCCGCTGCACCGGACTTCGATGTGCAAGGCTTGGGGTCATGGAGCTCGCCGGGGATGTAGCCCGCACGGCCTCCCGGCCGCGGTTTGTGCTGCTCGACGTCAACGGGACGCTCACCGACCTGGCGCCGATCGGCCGGCCGTGGGACCGGCCGGAGCTGGGCGAACGGGCGCTCGACGGCGCCGTGCAGTCGGCGATGGTCGACGCCCTCCTGGAGCGCGGGGGCCGGCCGTTCTCCGACCACGTTCGCGCGGCCCTCGGCCGGCTCGTCGCCGACGCCGGCCTTGACCCCGGCGGCATCGAGGCGGCGATGCAGGCGGCCGCCGCCCTGCCGGCGCGGCCCGGCGCCGCGGAGGCGCTGGCGATCCTGGGCGAGGCCGGGGTGGGCGCGGTGGCGCTGACCAACTCCGGCGCCGACGCGGGCGCAGCCACGCTGCGAGGATGCGGCCTGGCGCCGTATGTGGAGCGGGTGCTGGGGGTCGACGCCGTCGAGACGTTCAAGCCTCACCCGCGCGTGTACGCCTACGCGCTGGGCGAACTTGGCGCGGCGCCCGGGGAGGTGACGCTGATCGCCACCCACCCGTGGGATCTGGCGGGCGCGGCGCACGCCGCGGTCGGCACCGCCTGGGTCACCCACGGGGCCCGCGGCTGGCCGGAGGTGTTCCCGGCGCCGGACATCAGGGGGGACACGCTCCCGGAGGTCGCCCGGAAGCTGGTCGGCTGACCGGCCGAGCGGCGCCCCGCGTCAGCGCTCACCGCCGGCGTTTACGACTGCTGGCGCTGCTGTTCCTCGACGGTCATCTCGGCGGTCGGCCGGGCCTCAAGCCGCGCATCCGGGAGCGGCTCGCCGCTGACGATGGACAGGCCGTAGGTGCCGTCCCGCAGACGCGCCTCGGCTCGCTCCACGGCGGCGAGCTCCTCGCGCAGGTCCTGGAGGCGGCCCTCGTCGAGCTCGTCGGTGTAGAGATTCTCGGCGCCCTCATCCCCGGGCTCGCGGTTCTCCGAGGACTCCAGCGGACCGCTGTCACGGGTGTGGATGCCCAGCGCCTCCTCGATTCGGCGGCGCTCGCGGGCGAGCAACTCCCTGGCTCGTTCAGGCTCCATGGCCCGTTCAGCCTATCCGTTCGCCGAACCGGCCGCAGTGGCGCGCCTGCGGCCGGCTCTGGGGTCTGGGGGTACCCTTTTTCTGTGGCAACGCTCGAGGTCCGCGATGACGATCTCGTGGTCACCCTCTCCGGGGTGGAGCGGCTGGTGGCGATGAAGCGCGAGGTACGGGTTCCCCTCGCCAGCGTGCGCCGCGTGTGCGCCGATCCGGAGCCGTGGTGCGCCCTGCGGGGGATGCGCGTGCAGGGAACGGGCATCCCCGGCGTCGTCGCCTACGGTGTCCGGTGGATGACCGGCGCCCGCCCGGACTTCGCCGCCATCCATGGCCGCGGTCCCGCGGTCCGCGTCGAGCTGTCGCCGGAGTCGCGCTACGGGCGCCTGCTGGTGACCGTCGCCGACCCGCAGGCGACAGTCGCCGCCGTCCGGGCCGAGGTCGAACCGGAGCACGCCGTCTGACCGGCGCGGACTACCCCACCGTCACCGGAAAGGGGTAGGTTCTGTTCTGGCGTATGTCGGCTCAGCATCAGCACAGGTGCACCCCATGGCCGTGAAGGCCGGAGACCTCGAGCAGGACCTGATCGAGTCGCTGGGCGAGTCGGTGACCCGGCAGCTGGCGGACGAGCCGCCCGCCGCCGCCCGCGAGTTCGTCCGCCAGTACTACCACTGGGTCCCGGCGCGGGATCTCGCCGATCGTGATGCGGCAGCCCTGTGCGGAGCCGTCGTCGGCCACTGGCGCATCGCGCGCCACCGCGAGCGCGGCGAGAGCAAGGTCAACGTCTATAACCCTGACCCTGAGCGCGACGGTTGGGAGTCGCCGTACACCATCATCGACATCGTCTCCGACGACATGCCGTTCATCGTCGACTCGGTGACGATGGAGCTCAGCCGCCAGGGGGTGGGCATCGAGCTGATCATCCACCCGGTGATGCGGATGGTCCGCGATTCCGCGGGCGAGCTGAGCGAGGTGCTGGAGCACGGCAGCGTCGCGTTCGGCTTTGTGCCGGAGTCCATCATCCATGTCGAGGTTGTCCGCGAGTCCGACCCGGAGCGGCTGGGTGTGCTGCGGGCCGGCATCGAGCTCGTGCTGGAGGAGGTACGGGCCGCCGTCGAGGACTGGGCGCCGATGCGGGCGCGGGCGACGGCGCTGGCGACCGAGCTGCGCCGCCAGGCGCCGCCGATCGACCCACACAGCCTGGCCGAGGCGCGCGAGTTTCTCACCTGGCTCGCCGACGACCACTTCACCTTCCTCGGCTACCGGGAGTACGAGCTGCGCGACGCCGACGGGGGCGCCGAGCTGGCGGTCCTCGACGGCACCGGGCTGGGGATCCTCCGCGGCGTGCCCCGGGTCCCGGTCAAGCCGCTCGATGCCAAGCGGCTCGACGTGGCCAGATCCGCGCATCCCCTGGTGCTGACCAAGGCGAATTCACGGGCGACCGTACACCGCCCCAGCTACCTGGACTACGTGGGGGTCAAGCGCTTCGCCCCGGACGGCACCGTGATCGGCGAGTGCCGGTTCGTCGGCCTGTACACCACCACCGCGTACAAGGCGAGCCCCCGGGAGATCCCGCTGCTGCGCGACAAGGTGGAGGGGGTGCTGGCCCACGCCGCCTTCCCGCCGGACAGCCATGACGCCAAGGGCCTGATCGACATCATGGAGTCGCTCCCGCGCGATCTCCTGCTCCAGATCGACGCCGACGACCTGTTCGAGATCGCGATCGGCATCCTCGGTCTGGGCGAGCGCCAGCGGGTGCGCCTGTTCGTCGCCCGCGACCAGCTGGACCGGTTCGTCGCCTGCACGCTCTGCCTCCCGCGCGACCGCTTCCACACCGAGAACCGCATGCTCGCCGGACGGATCCTCGCCGAGGAGTTCGCCGGCGATCAGGTGGACTGGCGCCTGCAGCTCACCGAGTCGGTCATCGTCCGCGTCGACTATCGCATCCACACTCCCCACGGCATCGCGGAGGGCGTCGACGTCGCCGAGGTCGAGGCCCGCATCGCCCGCGAGACCCGGGCCTGGAGCGACGACCTGCGGGCCGCCCTCGTCTCCGCCCGCGGCGAGAAGGACGGCCTGGCTCTGTACGCCCAGTACCGCGATGCCTTCCCCCCGGGATACCGCGCGGAGTCAAATGCTGCGCAGGCGGTTCAGGACATCGCCGACATTGAGGAGCTGAGCTCCGGCCAGGGTCCCATCCTCACCACCTACCGCCGTCCCGCCGAGGGCGACCACCTGGTGCGCTGCCAGCTGCTGACCGCCACCTCGGTCTCGCTGTCGGAGGTCGTGCCGGTGTTCGAGCACATGGGCGTCCGGGTCGTCGACGAGCGGCCCTACGAGGTGACCCCGCGCGATCTGAGCCCGGTGTGGATCTACGACTTCGGCCTGCTCGTCGACCCGGAGGGGCTCCAGCGGGCCGGCGACGCGTTTGCCGAAGTCTTCCTGGGGGCGTGGTCCGGCGAGCTTGAGGACGACCGCCTCAACGGGCTGGTGATGGTGGCCGGCCTGACCGGGCGAGGGATCGGCATCATCCGCTCGATCCTGCGCTACCTGCGCCAGGCCGCGGTCGCCTTCTCCGACGCCTACATGACGCGGACGCTGCTCGACAACCCGGAGATCGCCATCGGCCTGGTGGAGCTGTTCGCGGCTCGCTTTGACCCGGACGCCTGTGACTCCGAGCGCGCCGATGGCCTCGCCCAGGAGCTGGAGACGGCGATCGACGCCGTCCAGAGCCTCGACGAGGACCGGATCCTGCGCAGCTTCCTGGCCGTGGTGCGGGCGATGCTGCGCACCAACTACTTCCGCCTCGACGCTGACGGCAACCCGCCCGGCTACCTGTCATTCAAGCTGGATCCCTCGGCGCTCGATCTCCTCCCGCGCCCGCGTCCGAAGTTTGAGATCTTCGTCTACTCGCCGCGGGTGGAGGGCGTGCATCTGCGCGGAGGCAAGGTCGCACGCGGCGGCATCCGCTGGTCAGACCGCCAGGAGGACTTCCGGACCGAGGTGCTCGGCCTGATGAAGGCCCAGATGGTCAAGAACGCGCTCATCGTGCCCGTGGGCTCCAAGGGCGGCTTTGTCGTCAAGCGCCCGCCCACCGAGGGCGGCGCGGAACTGCAGCAGGAGGCGATCGCCTGCTACCGCACGTTCCTGTGCGGTCTGCTCGACCTCACCGACAACCGCGTCGGATCCGAGGTGGTCGGCCCTGACCGGGTGGTGCGCTACGACGACGACGACCCGTACCTCGTCGTCGCCGCCGACAAGGGGACCGCCACGTTCTCGGACATCGCCAACGAGGTGTCGGCCGACTACGACTTCTGGCTGGGCGACGCCTTCGCTTCCGGCGGCTCGCACGGTTATGACCACAAGGTCATGGGCATCACCGCCCGCGGGGCGTGGGAGTCGGTCAAGCGCCACTTCCGCGAACTCGGCACCGACACCCAGTCCGAGCAGTTCACGGTGGTGGGGATCGGCGACATGTCCGGAGACGTGTTCGGCAACGGCATGCTCCTCTCGCCCCACATCCGCCTACTGGCGGCGTTCAACCACGCCCACATCTTCCTGGACCCGGATCCTGACCCGGAGGCGAGCTTCGCCGAGCGCCGGCGCCTGTTTGACCTGCCCCGCTCGGCGTGGAGCGACTACGACCCGGAGGTGATCTCCGCCGGCGGCGGGGTCTACCGGCGCACGGCCAAGTCGATCCCCATCAGCCCGGAGGTGCGCGAGGCGCTGGGCATTGAGGCCGAACGCCTGTCACCGTCAGACCTCATCCGGGAGCTGCTGCGCGCGCCCGTCGACCTGCTCTTCAACGGGGGTATCGGCACGTATGTCAAGGCGCAGCATGAGACCCACGCTCAGGCGGGGGACCGGGCCAACGACGTCGTGCGCGTCGACGGGGCGCAGCTGCGCTGCCGTGTCGTCGGCGAGGGCGGGAACCTGGGGTTCACCCAGCCCGGCCGGATCGAGTATGCGCTGGCCGGGGGGCCTGAGCAGCGGGGCGGGCGCATCAACACCGACGCCATCGACAACGTCGCCGGGGTCAACTGCTCCGACCACGAGGTCAACATCAAGATCCTCCTCGGCGAGCTGACCGCCGCCGGCGAGATGACCGACAGCGAGCGCAACGAGCTGCTCGCCCAGATGACCGACGCCGTCGGCGAGCAGGTGCTCTACGGCAGCTACACCCAGACCCAGGCGATGAGCCTCGAGGTGGCGCAGTCGGTGTCGATGCTTGAGGTCCACGCCCGCCTCATCCGGGCGCTGGAGCACGACGCCGGGCTTGACCGCGAGCTGGAGCACCTGCCCTCCGAGAAGACGATCGCCACCCGCCACGGCGAGCGCCGGGGGCTCCTCTCGCCGGAGCTGGCGGTGATCATGGCCCACTGCAAGATCTACCTGTACGCGGCGCTTTTGGACAGCGATCTGCCGGAGGACCCGTCGCTCACCGACGACCTCGCCCACTACTTCCCGCCCCCGCTGGCCGACCGCTATCCGGAGCAGATGCGCGCCCACCACCTGCGCCGCGAGCTGATCGCCACGATCGTGGCCAACCAGCTCGTCGACCGCGCCGGCGTCACCTTCGCGTTCCGGCTGGGCGAGGAGACCAATGCCGCCATCTCCACCCTCGCCCGCGCCTACGCCGTCGCCCGCGAGGTGTTCTCGATGCGCGATTTCTGGACCGCGGTCGAGAAGCTTGACAACCAGATCGAGGCGGGCACGCAGCTGGCCGTGCTCAACGAGGCGCGCCGCCTGGTGGAGCGGGCGACACGGTGGCTGGTGCGCTCCGGAGCGCGCGGCCGGCTCGACGTCTCGGCGATGGTCGCCCGGTTTGCGCCCGCTGCCGAGATGCTCGGCAACGCCCTCCCGGACGTCCTGCGCGGGCAGGACCATGAGTCCTTCACCGACCGCCTCGTCGAGCTGCAGGCGGCCGGGGTGCCGGACGGGCTCGCCCGCCGCGTCGCCAGCATGCAGGCGCTGCTGTCGGTGTTCGACATCGTCGTCGAGGCCGCCGCCACCGACCGCCCGCAGGAGTTGGTCATGGACGTCTACTTCGACATCGGCGCGCGGCTCGGCCTCGACTGGCTCCGCGACCGCATCCTGGAACTGCCGCGCGACGACCGCTGGCAGGCCCTGGCCCGCACGGCGCTGCGCGACGACCTCTACCGGCTGCATCGCTCCCTCACGCGCGACGTGCTGTCGGTGGCGCCGGCCGAGGAGGGGGAGGGGCCCGTCGACGCGTGGCTGCGGCGCAACCGGCCGGCCGTGGAGCGCTCGATGGCGATCCTCGCCGATGTCCGCGCCTCGCGGGAGTACGACACCACCACGCTCCCGGTGGCGCTGCGTGAGCTCAAGAACCTGCTCGCCGAGGGCGATCAGCTGAGCTGACCGCCGGGCGCGGGCACTCGCTCACGGACGGCGTCAAGCTATCGTCTGTCGCCCATGGCGACTTTGAAGACCAGTGTCACCGAACTGCCGGAGTCCCGCGTGCGCGTGGAGGCCGAGGTGCCGGCCGAGGAGGTGGAGCGCCGCGTCCAGCAGGCGGCTCGCAAGCTCGGCGGTCAGATGCGCATCCCCGGCTTTCGCAAGGGCAAGGTGCCGCCCCCGGTTGTGATCCGGCGGCTCGGACGCGAGGCGGTGTTCGACGAGGCGCTGCGCACCGCGCTCGGCGAGTGGTACGTCGATGCCATTGACACCGCCGGCATCGCCCCGGTCGGCGAGCCGGACATCAACTTCGCCGAGGAGGTCCCCGGGCAGGGGCAGCCGCTGGCGTTCTCGATTGAGATCGGTGTGCGCCCCCAGGCCAAGCTTGGTCAGTACAAGGGCTTGGAGGTCGGCCGCCGCGAGCCGTCCGTCGCCGACGAGGCGATCGACGCCGAGGTGGAGCGGCTGCGCGACCGGCTGGCGACGCTGGACACCGAGGATCGCCCGGCCCAGAGCGGGGACCACGTCGTCATCGACTACGTGGGCAAGGTCGACGGCGAGCCGTTCGCCGGCGGCGAGGGCCGCGACCAGCTCATCGAGCTCGGTTCCGGGCGGCTGATTGAGGGCTTTGAGGACCAGCTCGTCGGCGCCTCCGCCGGCGAGGAGCGCACGATCAACGTCACGTTCCCGGAGGATTACCCGGGCGATCTGGGCGGCAAGGCCGCCACCTTTGACGTGTCGGTCAAGGAGGTCAAGGCCAAGCGCCTGCCCCAGCTTGACGACGACTTCGCCTCCGAGGCCTCCGAGTTCGACACGGTCGCCGAGCTGCGCGAGGACATCGCCGGGCGCCTGCGTCACGCCGACGAGCACGCGATTGAGCGGGAGTTCGAAGAGGCCGTGCTGGAGGCGGCGACCAACGAGGCCCAGGTGGAGCTGCCGGACAAGCTCGTCCACGCCCGCGCCCACGAGCTCTTGGAGCAGACGTTCTCCGCCCTCGCCCGCCAGGGGATCAACAAGGAGACCTACCTGCAGATCGCCGGCAAGGACGAGGAGTCGCTCGCCCACGAGGCCGAGCCGGAGGCCGCCGCCGCGCTGCGCCGCGAGGCCGTCCTCGCCGCCGTCGTCGAGGCCGAGCACATCGAGCCCACCGACGACGAGCTCATCGACGCGCTGCGCCCGGCCGCCGAGCGCGACGGCTCGGACCCGGCGGAGCTCGTCGAGCAGCTGCGCAAGGCGGGGCGGCTTGATCAGCTGCGCGAGGATGTGGCCGGCCGCCAGGCCGTCGAGCTGCTGGTGCGCGAGGCCAAGCCGATCTCCGTCGAGCAGGCCAAGGCGCGCGAGAAGCTGTGGACGCCCGGCAAGGAGGAGCCGGAGGCCGTCGCCGGCTCCGGCGCCGAGTCAGGACCGGGTGCGGGATCCGGATCCGGCTCCGGGCAGCTCTGGACCCCGGGCAGCTGAGCGGCGCCACCGCGCGGTTCACGCGCGCCGGGGCCGTCGACGGCTCCCGGATCGCCCGCAGATGACGTCCGCGGACACCCTCATCGCCCGCCTGGAGGCGGTTGCTACAGTCGGCAGGATTCCGACGCAGGACGCAAAATGAAGCGAGGACGATGAGCCCACTCGTACCGATGGTCGTCGAGCAGACCTCCCGTGGGGAGCGTGCGTTCGACATCTACAGCCGCCTTCTCAATGAGCGGATCATCTTTCTCGGCACGCCCGTCGACGATCAGATCGCCAACCTGATCGTCGCCCAGTTGCTGCATCTGGAGTCCGAGGATCCGGACAAGGACATCTCGCTGTACATCAACTCGCCGGGCGGATCGGTGTACGCCGGCCTGGCGATCTACGACACGATGCAGTTCATCAAGCCGGACGTGCAGACGATCTGCGTCGGCATTGCGATGTCGATGGGGGCGCTCCTGCTGGCGGGGGGAACGGCCGGGAAGCGGATGGCGCTGCCCAACGCCAAGATCCTCATCCACCAGGTTTCCTCAAGCTTTCAGGGTCAGGCGACCGATATCGAGATTCATGCGCGGGAAATCATCGACATCCGCCGCCGCCTGGACGAGATCATCGCCAAGCACACCGGCAAGGATCTTGAGCAAGTCCGCAAGGACACCGAACGTGATTACTTCATGAGCTCTGAGGAGGCCAGGGAGTACGGAATCATCGATCGGGTGATCTCACAGCACTAGGCGGTTAGGCTTTCGGTCCTCAGGACCGAGAGGCGCACTCCGCGGTGCTGGAGACCGACCGACCGAGTCGAGCTCTGGGAGGAGATTCATGGCACGACCGACCGACTCCAACGAACAGCTTCTGTGCAGCTTCTGCGGCAAGTCACAGCGGCAGGTCAAGAAGCTGATCGCCGGTCCCGGTGTCTACATCTGCGATGAGTGCATCGACCTCTGCAACGAGATCATCGATGAGGAGCTGACCGCTCCACCGAGCTTCGACATCGAGAACCTCCCCAAGCCGCGGGAGATCTACGACGTTCTCAACGAGTACGTGGTCGGCCAGGAGCAGGCCAAGCGGTCGCTGTCGGTAGCCGTCTACAACCACTACAAGCGCGTCCAGATGATGCAGTCCGATGAGCACGACATCGAGCTGCAGAAGTCCAACATCCTCCTGCTCGGTCCGACCGGCTGTGGCAAGACGCTGCTGGCCCAGACGCTGGCCAAGATCCTCAACGTTCCGTTCGCGATCGCCGACGCCACCGCGCTGACCGAGGCCGGCTACGTCGGCGAGGACGTCGAGAACATCCTGCTCAAGCTCATCCAGGCCGCCGATTACGACGTCAAGAAGGCCGAGACCGGGATCATCTACATCGACGAGGTCGACAAGATCGCCCGCAAGGCCGACAACCCGTCGATCACCCGCGACGTCAGCGGCGAGGGCGTCCAGCAGGCGCTGCTGAAGATCCTGGAGGGCACCACGGCCTCGGTCCCGCCCCAGGGGGGCCGCAAGCACCCCCATCAGGAGTTCCTGTCGATCGACACCACCAACGTGCTGTTCATCTGCGGCGGCGCGTTCGCCAATCTTGACCGCGTGATTGAGCGGCGGATCGGCCACCAGGGAGTCGGCTTCGGCGCCGCCATCCAGTCCAAGGAGCAGCGCGACACCGGCGAGATCTTCGAGCACTGCCTGCCGGAGGACCTCATCCAGTACGGGCTCATCCCGGAGTTCATCGGCCGCCTCCCGGTGATGTCGGCCATCCACCAGCTCGACCGCACCGAGCTGATGAAGATCCTGACAGAGCCCCGCAACGCCCTCGTGAAGCAGTTCCAGCGCTTCTTCCAGTTCGACGGCATCGAGCTGGTGTTCGCCGACGAGGCGCTGTCCTCGGTCGCCGACAAGGCGCTGGAGCGCGAGACCGGGGCCCGCGGGCTGCGCTCGATCATCGAAGAGGTGCTGCTGGAGGTCCAGTTTGAGCTGCCCTCGCGGCGCGACGTGCGCAAGTGCGTCGTGACCCGGGAGACGATCGAGAAGGGCGTATCGCCGACGCTCGTCACGGTCGCTGCGCCTGACGAAGAAGCGGCGGCGTAGCCGCCGCCGGGCGAGTTTCCGCTGACGCGCAAACTCGCGGCTGCGGGTCTGCCGTGGGCCGTCGCCCTCTCCTAGACTGACCGGTCGTGCCTGACCTGGAGAACACAAAGCGCTATGACCCGTCCGAGGTGGAGCCTCGGATCGTGGAGAAGTGGCTGCAATCAGGCCTGTTTCACCCGGAGCCGGAGGGGACGCCGGAGGAGAACTACTCGGTCGCCATCCCGCCGCCCAACGTCACCGGTGTGCTCCACATGGGCCACGCGCTCAACAACTCCATCCAGGACTGCCTCGTCCGCTACCAGCGCATGCGCGGCCGGCGCACCAAGTGGATCGTCGGCACCGACCACGCGGGCATCGCCACCCAGACCCAGGTGGAGCGCGCGCTCGCCCAGGAGGGGACCAGCCGCCGCGATCTCGGCCGGGAGACGTTCGTGGAGCGGGTCTGGAAGTGGCGCTCGCAGTACGGCGGGACCATCATCGAGCAGCTCAAGCGTCTGGGCGCGTCCGCGGACTACGACACCGAGCGCTTCACCCTCGACGACGACTACGCGCAGGCCGTCCTCAAGGTGTTCGTGTCGCTGTATGAGAAGGGCTACATCTACCGCGACCGGTACATGGTCAACTGGGATCCCGGAACCGGCTCGGCGATCTCAGACCTCGAGGTCGAGCAGCGCGAGGTCCGCGACACCCTCTACTACATCGATTACCCGCTGGCGACCGGCTCCGGAGCGATCACGGTCGCCACCGTGCGGCCGGAGACGATGCTCGCCGACTCGGCGATTGCCGTCCACCCGGACGACGAGCGCTACCGCCGCCTGATCGGCGAGAAGGCGATCCTGCCGCTGGTGGGGCGCAAGCTGAAGATCATCGCCGACGAATACGTGCGACCGGAGTTCGGCACCGGGGCGCTGAAGATCACCCCCGCCCATGACCCCAACGACTTTGAGATCGGGCGCAAGCACGGCCTGCCCCAGCCGTCGGTGATCGGCGAGGACGGACGGATCACCGCCGAGGCGCCGGAGCGCTTCCAGGGGATGACGGCCGCCGACGCCCAGCGGGCCGTCGTGGCCGAGCTCTCCCAGCAGGGGCTGATCGCCCGCACCGAGACCTACGGGCACACGGTCCCGTTCTCGCACCGCTCCGGCCAGCGCATCGAGCCGCTCATCTCGCTGCAGTGGTTCATGGCGATGGACGAGCTGGCCAAGCCGGCGATCGAGGCGGTGACCAGCGGCCGGGTGCGCTTCCACCCGGCCAACCAGGCCAAGGTCTATCTCGACTGGATGGAGAACATCCGCCCGTGGTGCATCTCGCGCCAGCTGTGGTGGGGTCACCGGCTGCCCGTCTGGTACCGCGACCTCGACACCTACGTCGGCATGGAGCCCCCGCCCGGAGAGGGCTGGGAGCGCGATCCGGACGTGCTTGACACGTGGTTCTCCAGCGCGCTGTGGCCGTTCGCCACCCTGGGCTGGCCCCGTGAGACCCCGGAGCTGCGCGCCTTCTATCCCACCGACGCGCTCGTCACCGCGCGCGACATCATCTTCCTGTGGGTGGCCCGGATGATCATGATGGGTCTGGAGTTCACAGGGTCTGAGCCCTTCTCCGACGTCTACATCACGCCGATCATCCAGGCGCCGGACGGGCGGCGCATGTCCAAATCGCTGGGCACCGGAATCGACCCGCTCGACCTCATCAACGGCGGGCCGCGGCCCCCCGTTTTCGCCCGCGGCGGCCAGCCGCCAGGGGACTTCCCCGCCTACGGCGCCGACGCCGTGCGCTGGGGACTGCTGGCCATGTCCTCCGGCCAGGACGTCAGCTTCAGCGAGGACAAGGTCGCCCAGGGCCAGCAGCTGACCAACAAGCTGTGGAACGCGTCGCGCCTCATCCTGCTCGGCGTGGGGCCGGACGCCCGCGCCGCGGCAACGCCCACCACCGTCGAGGACCGGTGGATCCTGTCGCGCCTGGAACGGGCGCGGACCGAGTTGAGCGCGCGGATCGAGCGCTTTGACTTCTCCCACGCCGCGCTGGGGCTCTATGACTTCATCTACGGCGAGCTGTGCGACTGGTACCTGGAGCTGGTCAAGCCCCGCCTGCGGGCGGGGGAGCCGGAGCTCTCCTCGCTGCTCTTGCACGTGCTCACCGAGACGATTGCCATGGCCCATCCGCTCATCCCGTTTGAGACCGAGGAGATCTACTCGTACGTGCCCGGGGCCGAGGGCCTGCTGGCGGCGCGGGTGCGCCCTCCGGAGGACGGCGGCGCGGTCGCCGACGCCGCGGCCGAGGAGGCCGTGCAGAGAGCGATCGCCGCCGTCCAGGCGCTCCGCCGCTGGCGCGATCAGGCGGGCGTGCGGGCGGGCGCGACCGTGACGGCGCGGCTGGAGGCACCGGGCTACGACGAGACGCTCGATCACATCCTGCGCCTGGCCCGCCTGTCGCTTGCCGACGCCAACGGAGACGGCGCCGAGCCGGTGGCGACGATCGCCATTCCGGACGGCGCCGTGCAGATCCTGCCCAGCGCCGAGCTCGACCTCGACGACGCCCAGACCCGGATCGACGAGCAGCGGGCCAAGCTTGCGTCCGAGATCGACCGGGCCGAGCGCAAGCTCGCCAACGAGCAATTCGTCGCCCGGGCGCCGGCCGCGGTTGTGCAGGCCGAGCGCGACAAGCTCGACCGCCTGCAGGCCGAACTCAAGGCTTTGTGACATGAACCCGGAAGACGCCGAACGCTACCTGCTGTCGCTGGAGCTGTTCGGCATGCGCTTCGGACTGGACCGCATGCGCCGGCTGATGACCGCGCTCGGTCACCCGGAGCGGGCGTTTCGTTCCGTGCACGTCGTCGGCACCAATGGCAAGTCGTCGACCACGCGCATGATCGCGGCGATCCTCGCCCAGCACGGCCTGCGCACCGGCGCCTACCTGTCGCCGCACCTCGTCTCGTTCGGCGAGCGGATCCGGATCGACAACCACGACCTGCCGCCGGCCGAGTTCGGCGCGGCCGTGGGACGGGCCGCCCACGCCGCCGACCTGGTCAACCGATCGCTTGACGCCGACGACCAGGTGACCCAGTTTGAGGCGCTGACCGCCGCCGCCTATTCGGAGCTGGCCCGGGCGCAGGTCGAGGTGGCGGTGATTGAAGCCGGCCTCGGTGGGCGCTATGACGCCACCAACGTGATCCCGTCCTCGGTCCAGGTGCTGACGAGCGTGGGGCTGGAGCACACCCGGTGGCTGGGGCCGACCATCACCGACATCGCCGAGGAGAAGCTGGCGGTTGTCCAGGACGGGGCGACGCTGGTCCTCGGCGCCGGGCTTGACCCGGTCGTCGTCGCCGTCGCCGAGCGTGTCTGTGCCGAGCACGGGGCGCGGCTGGTGCAGGCCGAGACCGACCCCGGAGTCGCCGTGGGCGCCGCCGGGACGTTTCAGCGGCGCAACTTCGCCCTCGCCCGGACCGCCGCCGAGGCGTTCCTGGGCGAGCTTGAGCCGTCGGCCGTGGCCGCCGCCGCCGCCGAGGTGCGCGTCCCGGGCCGGTTGCAGCAGATCGGGTCAGACCCGCTGACCTACATCGACGGCGCCCACAACCCGGATGGGATGCGGGCGCTGGCCGAGTCGCTGCCGGAGCTGATTGCGGGCCACGAGCGGGTTGTGGCCACCGTCTCCATCCTTGACGACAAGGACGCCGCCGCGATGCTGGCGACACTGATCGGAGCCTGCGACGCGCTCGTCTTCACCTCCAGCCAGAACCCGCGCGCGCTGCCGCCGCCCACCCTCCAATCTCTCACCCGGCAGCTGCACGGGCCATCGTCCGAGGTCGTCGGCGACCCGCGCAGCGCCCTGCACCGAGCGCGGGAGCTGGCCGGCCCGCGCGGCCTGGTGATCGCCACCGGGTCGCTGTACCTGATCGCCGATCTGCTGGCCGCCGGCCCGCGTGAACAGGCCTCGATCCTGTGAGCCCCCAGCCGCCATCAGGCCCGGCTCCGACCGCGTCCGCGCCCATCCATGACCACGAGGAGCAGCCGAAATTCCTCAACATGATCGGCCTCGTCGCGCTCGTCGTGGCCATCGTCATCCTCGTCTTCTTCGCCATCGGCTACCTGTTCGGACGGCTCTTCCTGTAGCCGTTTTGACTGAGTCGGCAAGGATCCGGGCGATAGACGGCGTATTCATATGCGCCGCACAAACCCGGCGCCCACTACACTCCGCCCACCCATATGGTGCCCTACGCAATTTTCGGTATTACCAACAGCGCCCTGAACCTGGCCGTGGAACTGGTCATCCTGTTCCTGGTCGTGATCTGGCTGGCGCTGATCTACTGGACCTACGCGGATGCGCGGCGCCGCATCGCCGACCCGCTGCTCGTCGGCTGTGCGGCCCTGGCCTCGGTGTTCCCGTTCGTCGGGACGATCGTCTACATGATCGTCCGCCCCCCGGAGTACCTCGACGATGTGCGGGAGCGCGAACTGGAGATGCAGGCGGCTGAGGCGCGGCTGGCCGAGCTTGGCTACCACCTGTGCCCGCACTGCGACTTCGAGGTCGAGAAGGACTACCTGCGCTGCCCCAACTGCATGCGCAAGCTCAAGGATCCGTGTCACTCGTGCGGGCGTCCGCTCGATCCGACATGGAAGATCTGCCCCTTCTGCGAAGCCGAGATCGGAGCCCCCGCTCCGACCCCGCGGCGGGCACGCCGGCGCGCCGAGAGCTCGGAACAACCTGTTCCTGAGCGGCCGTCGACCTACTGACCACCCCTCCCAGAAGGAGACCTGCCCCCGTGGAGCGCACGCTCATCCTTGTCAAGCCTGACGCCTTCGCCCGGAACCTCACCGGGGAGATCATCGCCCGCTTCGAGCGCAAGGGCCTGCGCCTCGTCGCGCTCCAGATGATGACGATGACCCGCGAGCTCGCCGCCCAGCACTACGCCGAGCACGAGGGCAAGCCGTTCTACGAGGAGCTGGTGAGCTTCATCACCTCTGCGCCGCTCGTGGCGCTCGTGCTTGAGGGGGAGTCGGCGATCACCGCCGCCCGCCAGGTGATCGGCGCCACCAACCCGCTGGAGGCCTCGCCCGGCTCGATCCGCGGCGATTACGCGATCGCCGTCGGCCAGAACATGGTCCACGGCTCCGACGCGCCGGAGTCGGCGGCCCGCGAGGTCGGCCTGTTCTTCCCGGATCTGGCGTAGGAGCGCCTCTGCCGGCGAGGCTGATTCTCGCCTCCGGCTCACCGCAGCGCCGGGCGATCCTGGAGCAGATCGGGATTGCGTTTGAGGTGCGGGTCTCCGGCGCCGAGGAGGTGGAGGAGGGACCGGCGGCCGAGGTCGCGCTGGAGAACGCCTACCGCAAGGCGGCGGCGGTCGTCGGCGCGCTCGATTCGCCGCGGCTGCCGGTCCTGGGCGTCGACACCGTCGTCAGCCTGGGGCGCAGGCTGCTCGGCAAGCCACAGGATCCGGCCGAGGCGGCCGCGATGATCTCGGCGCTGGCGGGGCGAGTTCATCTGGTCGTCAGCGGCATCTGCCTGATCGACTCCTCCCGCACCCGGACGGCCGCCGCGCGGACGAGCGTGGAGTTCCGGTCGCTGGACGCGGCCGCGGTGCAGGCGTACGTGGGCACCGGGGAGTGGCGGGACCGGGCCGGGGGCTACGCCATCCAGGGACGCGGGGCGACGCTGGTTAACCGGATTGAGGGCGATTACCTCAACGTCGTCGGCCTGCCGGTGGCGGCGCTCCTGGACCTGGCGCCCGGCTTGATCGGCGACTGAGCGCGCGGTACGCTCGCGCCCCTTTCGTCGTCGAGCGCACTTGGAGGAGATGTGACTGACGCGAGCATGAGTCCCAGCCCGTCGCCGGCTGCCGCCACCACGACGCCGAAGCTGTTCATCCGGCAGTCCTCCGGGCTGGTCCGCAACGTCAGCGTCACCAACGCGCTGTTCTTCAACGTCGCGGCGTTCGTCGGTGTCGGCCTGACGCTGTACCCCATCTTCTATTCGCTGGCCGTCGTCCCCATGTGGAAGGTCGGGCCGTTCTCGGCCTACGGTTGGGCGGCGATCATCGCCGGGCTGTTCTGCATCCTGCTCGCGCTCATCTTCGCCTCGCTGACGTCGGTGATGCCGAGGTCCGGCGGCGACTACGTGTTCTCCAGCCGGATCCTGCACCCGTTCCTCGGCTGGCTGGAGTCCTGGACGCTGGTGATCGCCTCGGTGCTGATCATCGCCTTCGAGGTGCCGCTCGTCCTGCGCAACCTGCAGATCACCGCGCGGATCATCGGCATCGGCACCGGCGGCTCGTTCTTCACTGGCGCGAACTCCTGGTTCACCGACGCGACGGGCGCGATCACCGGAACCCCCGGGTTCATCGCCTCGCTCGTCGTCCTGCTGGCGATCGGCCTGATCTGCGTCCTGCCGACCCGGACCTTCCACAAGGTGGTCACCGCGCTGGCCGCCTTCGGCGTCACCTGCTTTGTGCTCATGTTCATCTTTGGGCTGGCGGCCACGCACCGGGCGAGCTTCCTGGCCAACCTCCCGCACTACACGGGTGGGGTGACCGCGGCCAAGATCGCCGCCTCGGGCAACGCGGCCGGGGTGCTCGGCGCGCCCAGCCAGGGCTTCTTGGCGCGGATCTTCTCCACCAGCGTGTTCCCGCTTGTGCTGTCGATCCTGCTGTTTCAGTTCATCGGCTTTCAGTACTCGGCGTACATCGCCGGGGAGGTCCGCGGCAACGTGCGCCGCGGTGTCCTGATTGCGCTGATCGGCGCCCTGCTCATCGGCGTGCTCGCCAACTCCGTCTACGTCGACACGATCTCCAGCCACTTCGGCTTTGACATGAACGTGGCCTGGGGCGCGAGCTACTGGGGCTTTCCCCACTCGCTGGTGCCGCTCCCGCTCGGCCAGCCGAACGCGATGCCGCTGCTGGCCGTCATCGCCAACAAGAGCCTGTGGCCGCTGTGGGCCCTCATCAGCCTCGGCGGGACGGTCTTCCCGTTCCTGCTCTGCCCCGTCTACATCAACTTCATCAGCCGCATGCAGCTGGCGTGGAGCCTTGATCGCCAGATGCCGGCGTGGTTCGGCAACGTCTCGGAGCGGCTCCGGGCCCCGCTGAACGCGATCCTGGCGACCCTCGCGCTGACCGCGCTGTTCCTGTTCTTCCAGAGCTACAAGTCGCTGCCGACGTTCCTGGCCACCACCGGGCACAAGCTCAACCTCGCCGGCACCGCCTGGTTCTCGATCACGATGGCGATCCTCACCTGGACGCTGCCCGGGGTCAACGCGATGCTCGTCCGCTGGCGGCGGCCGGATCTCGTCCGCAACGCGCCGTTCCGGAAGGCCCTGCCCTGGATCGGCGTCGCCTGGCTGGTGTTCCCGGTGTGGATCTACATCTTCGCCGTGATCAAGCCGATCGTGAACGCGCTCCAGGCAGGCGGGACGCTCACCTACCTGGAGACGAACGGGATCATCGACGCCGGCGTCTTCTACCTGATTGGGATCGTCATCTTCTTCATCATGCGCTGGCGGGCGCTGGCCGCGGGCGTTGACGAGAAGATGCTGTTCACCGAGTTGCCGCCGGACTGATGGCCGGGGCCACCCGCCTCTACATCGCGTCGGACCTGCACGCCGCCGAGAAGGCATGGCGCAAGTTCATCAACGCGATCTCACTCAACGTCTACAAGGCCGACGTGGCGCTGCTCGCCGGCGACCTGACGGGCAAGGCGATCGTCCCCATCCTCACCAACGACGGCCGCTACGAGACCGACCTGTTCGGCGTCCACCGGACCGCCCGCGGAGACGAGGAACTGGCGCGGTTGGAGCGCGACATCGCCGACGTCGGCTACTACTCCTTTGTCACCAGCTCAGGCGAGGCCGAGCGGCTGGCCGGGGACGAGCCGGGGCGGGACGCCCTGCTGCATCGGCTCATGAACGAGCGCGTGGAGGCGTGGATGACGCTCGCCACCGAGCGGCTGGCCGACAGCCCGGTCCCGCTGTACCTGATCCCGGGCAACGACGACGACTTCGCCATCGACGACGTGCTCAACACCCCGGGCTGGCGGCCGGTCAACGCCGACGGACGGGTCGTCGATCTGCCCGGCGACCTGCAGCTGCTCGCCTGCGGCTGGTCGAACTACACCCCGTGGCAGACGCCGCGCGAGGAGTCCGAGGACGAGCTGTACGCCCGCCTGGACGCCCTCGCCCGGCAGGTCCGCGACCCCCGTCGCGCCGTGTTCATGATCCACGTCCCGCCCCATGACTCCGGGCTCGACACGGCGCCGTTGTTGGACGAGAACCTGCGGCCGACGGTCTCGGCCGGCGACGTGCTGCGGGGGCCGGTCGGCTCCACGGCGGTGCGCCGGATCATCGAGGACTACCAGCCGGTGCTCGCCATCCACGGCCACATCCATGAGTCCGGGGGCGAGCGCAAGATCGGCAAGACCCTGTGCATCAACCCGGGCAGCGAGGCCAACCACGGGATCCTGCGGGGGTACCTGATCGACATCGGCCGCAAGGGCGTCGAGTTGGCACAGCGCGTCGAGGGGTAGTCGCCTGGCGGCGACTACCTTGCGAGTTCGCCTGGCGGCGAACTCGGAGGGCTGACCGCGCCGCACCCGGCCACGCCCCCCGGCGAACGCGCCCGGTGCCGCGAACAAAGGCAACGGTGAAGAGGGGGGGAGAGCGGGCCCGGCGGGCCGGGATGCGGGCGAGAACCCGCCCCGGAGCGTGACATGCGTTCGAAATCCGAATCCGGGCTGACGATCTCGAACGAACCTGCCGCTACAGGCCACTCACGGACGAAATCCGAAAGCGCGATTCGAATTTCGAACAAAACGGGGGTGCTTTGACCCGCCCCGCCGGCCCGGAGACCCCCTCATCGCCGTCGTCAACCCAGACCCCGCCGGCACCGATTCAGCGCACCGGCGGCCGCGGGTCCCGCGGTCAATCCCGGCGGGTCGTCCTGCCGCACCCTCGGTCGCACCCACCGCCTGAGGTCGACTTCAGCTAGCGGTCGGAGTGTCGCCAACGTCGCGCGCGACCGGCGTTTTCAGGCGACCCCGCAGAAGCGCATGGCCGCCACCGCCAGCGCCTGGGCGCAGCTCACCAGTCCGTCGATGGGCACGTACTCGTCGATGGTGTGGGCGACGGTGGCGCCGTTCGGGTCAAAGCCGGGCGGGCCGAAGCCGACCGACGGAATGCCGGCGAGGTGGGTGAACGTGGCGCCGTCATACCAGGAGTCCAGGCCGCCGAGCCGCGGCGGGTGGCCGAGGTCGGCGCCGGCGTGCAGCAGGCAGTCGACGATCGGCGTCGCCGGCGGGATCTCCATCGGCATCACGCCGTTGGGCCACCACGCAAACACCGGCGGATGCGCGGCCAGCCAGTCGTCGCGCCGGGCGCACTCGCCAACCACCCACTGCTCAACCTCGGCCCGCACCGCTGACCCCCAGCCACCGGCATCGGCCTGGGCCGGCACGTACATGACCGCGATCGTCAGCTCGCATGACGAGGGGTACGTCACCGCCCACTCGCCGCCCCGGACGACGGTCGGCAGCAGCGACGGCACCGACAGGTGGGGATGGCGCCACCGGGGGTCGGCCGCCCAGCGGTCGCGCAGCGCCGCGATGGCCTCGAGCACGACCCCGGCCTTCTCGATCGCGTTCACGGCGCCGCCGTGGCGCCAGTCCGGGTGGCGGACCTCGGCGTGGCCGGGACGGCCGGGCACCGTCACCACCCCGTACTCCGAGCCGCGGCAGGCGACCCAGACCCGGAAGTCGGTGGGCTCGGTGACGATCCCGGCGTCGGCGCGCAGCCCGCGGCGCACCAGCGCGCTCCCGCCCGCCCCGGAGGACTCCTCGTCGGTGTTGGTGGCGACCACCAGGTCGCCCGCCAGGCGCACGCCGAGCGACGCCAGCACCTCGGCGGCGAACGTCATCGCCGCCACGCCGCCCTTCATGTCGCAGGCGCCTCGCCCGTAGAGCCGGCCGTCGCGGACCGCCGGCACGAACGGGTCGCTCGTCCACTCCGACCGCGGCTCGGCTGAGACGACGTCGATATGTCCGTTGAACAGCAGCGAGGGGTGCCCAGCTCCGGATCCGCGGCCGGGCAGCGTGGCGATCAGCTGCGGGCGCCCGGCGAAATCGAGCCCGGGCGGGACGAGCGGCGCGCCCGCCATCTCACCGGCGTCGGGCTCAAACAGATCGATCTCCGCCCCGGCGGCCGCCAGGCGGTCGGCGAGGTGCCGCTGGCAGGCCGCCTCGTCCCGCGGGGGATCACCAACCTCACGGGCGGTTGTGTCAAACGCGATCAGCTCGCCGGCGAGCTCGACGAGCTCGTCCTCCCGGGCGGCGATCGCCGCACACACCCGCTGCTCCCGCTCGGTCATCGCCATCGGCGGGAACCTAACAACGGCCGGGCGCCACTGCCAGGGGCCGCGGTATCGCGGCCCGCCTGGGTCACGCGCTGTGCAGGTTTTCGCCCACGCGCTCAGAGAATCTCCCTCAACTGGCTTTCCAGGGGTTTTCCTTCAGTGAAGGGATCTCGCCGCGGGCGTCGAGGAGCGGCTCTTCGATACACTGCGCATCGGACGAAGCTGGCTGATTGGTCGGGGTCCGTCTGCAACCCGCCCGCTTCGCTCGCCGTTTCCCCCTACCCTCCTAAACCCTTGGGCTTCTTCACGTATCTGACCGGTTTCGGCGGCCGCGACATGGCGGTCGACCTCGGCACCGCCAACACCCTCGTCTACGTCCGTGGACGCGGCATCGTCCTCTCGGAACCGAGCGTGGTGGCGGTTGACTCGCGCACCGGCGAGGTCCATGCGGTGGGGATCGAGGCCAAGCGCATGCTCGGTCGTACCCCCGGCACCATCTCCGCCATCCGGCCGCTCAAGGACGGCGTGATCGCCGACTTTGAGGTGACCGAGGAGATGCTCCGCCACTTCATCCAGAAGGTGCACCAGAACCGGTGGGCCCACCCGCGCGTCGTTGTCTGCGTGCCCTCCGGCGTGACCGGGGTGGAGAAGCGCGCCGTGGAGGAGGCCTGCCTGTCGGCCGGCGCGCGCCAGGCGTATCTGATCGAGGAGCCGATGGCGGCCGCGATCGGCGCCGGCCTGCCGGTGGGGGAGCCCACCGGCTCGATGGTCGTCGACATCGGCGGCGGCACCAGCGAGGTGGCGGTGATCTCCCTGGGCGGGATCGTGGTCTCCCAGTCGATCCGCGTCGGCGGCGACGAGCTTGACGAGGCGATCATCAACTACGTCAAGCGCGAGTACAAGCTGCTCATCGGCCAGCAGACGGCCGAGGAGGTCAAGCTGGAGATCGGCTCGGCCCACACGATGCCGGAGGAGGTTCAGGCCGAGATCCGGGGGCGCGACATGGTCTCCGGCCTGCCCAAGACCGTCATCCTGACCAGCGAGGAGATCCGCGGGGCTCTGGAGGAGCCGGTGTCGCAGATCATCGACGCGGTCAAGCAGACTTTGGACCGGACGCCGCCGGAGCTCGCCTCCGACATCATGGATCGTGGCATCATGCTTGCCGGAGGCGGTTCGCTGCTACAGGGCATCGAGGAGCGTCTGCGTCACGAAACGCAGATGCCCGCGCACCTGGCGGAATCTCCGCTGACGTGCGTCGCGGTGGGATCAGGTCGATCCCTTGAGGAATTCGAGGCGATCCACCGGTCAAGCAAGAATTCACGAAACCGGCGCCGTCGGTAATACCGTTTGGGAGCGGCCGAGCGGTGCCAGGCCAAAACTTGGAGACACGGATCTCGTGCACGACAAACAGGTACGGCGACGAAGAGCAGTCCTCGGACTTCTCGTCGCCGTCTCCCTGATTCTGCTCACAGCCTATTTCGGCGCGTCGCCGAGCAGCCCTCTGCACAACGTGCAGCGCGGGATCGTCCAGGTCCTGTCTCCGGTGCAGTCGGCGGCGAGCACCGTCCTGTCTCCGGTCCGCGACGTCGCCAACTGGGTCTCGGACACGCTGCGCGCCAAGTCCCAGCGTGACCAGCTGCGCGCCCAGGTCTCAAAGCTGGAGGCCCGGGTTGCCCTGCTGCAGACCGAGCAGCTGCAGAACCAGCAGCTGGCCCGGGAGGTCAAGCTCGACCAGAACATCGGCCTGTCCCGCTACCACCTGGTCGGCGCCAACGTCATCGGCCGCGACCCCAGCCTCTGGTATCAGCAGGTCACCGTCGACGCCGGCTCGGACGAGGGCGTGCACCTCAACGACCCCGTCGTCGCCGACGGCGCGCTGGTCGGCGACGTCACCACCGTCGATCCGTCGGTGTCGATCGTGACACTGCTCACAGACCATGCGTTCGCCGTCGCCGCCACCGTGCACGATCCGGCCGGGGACCAGGGCGTGCTCGCCCCGTCGGTGGGCAATCCCAACCAGCTTCTGCTTCAGGACCTGCCGGCGAACGCCCAGATCGCCGTCGGCGAGCAGGTCGTGACCGCCGGTTTCAAGTCCGGACCGTTGACGGACCTGTATCCGGCCGGGATCCCCATCGGCACTGTCTCCAGCGTCAACCCGACGCAGCTGTACAACAGCAACGAGGTGCAGGTGTCTCCGTCTGCGGATCTGCGGCACTTTGACTCGGTCCAGATCCTCACCCAGCCCCACCCCGGCAATCTGCGGGCTCAGGTGCCGTGAGCGAGGTCTCTCCGCGCCTCATCATCCGGCTGGTCCTGCTGGCCCTGATCACGGTGGTCATCCAGGAGTCGGCGATCTCGCAGATCTCCATCTTCGGCGTCAGCGCCGACCTCACCCCGCTGATGGTCATGTCGGTGGGCCTGCTGTGCGGCTCCATGACCGGCGCCATCCTCGGCTTTGCCACCGGGCTGCTCGTCGACACCGTCCTCGTGCAGACGCTCGGCATCACCTCGCTGCTCTACATCGCCATCGGCTACTGGTGCGGGCGACTGCGTGAGCTGCGCGATCCCGCCCACGGCCTGGTTCCCCTCGCCGCCGGCGCCGCCGCCACGGCCGTCGCCGGGATTGGGATGACCCTCATTCAGTTCCTGCTCGGCGTCGACGCGCCGCTGAGCCCCCTGCTGGCCCAGCAGATCTTCATCACGATCCTCGTCAACACGCTCATCTCGCTCCCGGTCTACGCGCTGGTGCGCCGGATCATCGTGCCCGCGCTGCCGGAGGATCCACGCCGTCGCCGGCGCCGCGCCTACACGACCGGCGGCCTCAGCCCGCTGCAGAGCCCGTCCCAGCGCCTTGGCCAGATGACCCGCACCACCCGTCCGTCGCGATGAGAAGCCCGCAGGACAGCTCCCGCGGAGGACTGCGCTTCGGCCCGCCGGAGGAGGACCGCCCGCCGCTCTCCCCGCAGCTGGCGCTGCGCGCCGCGATCATCGGCACCGTCGCGCTGGCGCTGTTCGCGATCATCTTCTTCCGCCTGTGGTTCCTCCAGGTGCTCTCCGGCAATCAGTACCTGGCCCAGGCGACGACCAACCGCGTCCGCGACATCCCCATCCAGGCGCCGCGGGGGGAGATCATCGACTCGACCGGCCATGTGCTGGTCAACAGCATCCGCGAGCTGGCCGTGCAGATCTCGCCGCCGGACCTGCCGGTGCCGATCGACCTCGGCAACATGCGGACGCCGCCGCGGGCCGACCAGATCATCTACAGCCGCCTGGCCCACGTCCTGGGGATACCGACGCGCCGGATCCGCTGCAAGCTGGCGGCGCCGCCGCCCAACGTCGTGCGCCTGTCGCCGGTGGCCTGCGACGTCGCCAAGCAGATCGCGCTGCTGCCCTATGACGACGTCACGATCAAGAGCGGCAGCGCGGTGAGCAAGTACGTCCAGTACTACCTGGCCGAGCGCCAGGACCAGTTCCGGGGCGTGCAGGTCCAGCGGATCTACGTCACCCATTACCCGGACACGACGCTCGCCGCGCAGGCGCTGGGCACCGTGGGGCCGATCAGCGCCGCCGAGCTCACCTCGCGCGCGTACCGGGGCATCCCGCGTGACTCCATCATCGGCCAGACCGGGCTGGAGGCGCAATACGACAACTTCCTGCGCGGCACCAACGGCTCCGAGGAGGTCCAGGTCAACTCCCTGGGCCAGCCCACCGGGGTCGTCGGGACCCAGGCGCCGGTCGCCGGCCACAACCTCAAGCTCTCGCTCAACGCCGCGGTCCAGCGGGCGGGCCAGAACGCGATGGTGGAGTCGATGCGCGTCAACAACAGCCCGGGCGGGGCGTTCGTGGCGATGAACCCCCAGAACGGGTCCGTCTATGCGATGGGATCGCTGCCCAGCTTCGACCCCAACGTCTTCACCGGCAACAACCTCAGCCAGGCGGCCTACAACCAGCTCACCAACCCCAACGGCGGCGACCCCCTGCTCAACCGGGCCACGCAGAGCGCCGGACCCACCGGGTCGACGTTCAAGGTCATCACGGCCACCGCCGCCATGCAGAGCGGCATCTGGTCCCCCGGGGAGACCTACGACGACACGGGCCAGTTCTGCATCGACCAGCAGTGCCGCCACAACGCCGGCAACGCCGCCTACGGCGTCGTCAACATGGTCTCGGCCATCCAGGTCTCCGACGACGTGTTCTTCTACAACCTCGGCGCCATGACCAACACGCCCAACCCGTACGCCAATCCCAACGGGGGTGTCCTGGACCAGTGGGCCCGGCGGTACGGGATCGGCCACACGACCGGAGTCGACCTGGGCGCGTCCGGCGAGGTGCCCGGGACCCTGCCGACCCCGCGGTGGCGCGAGCAGCGCAACCAGCTGGAGGCGCAATGCGACAGCGCCACCGGTCCCTTCCGGTACACGAACGGGCAGAGCGTCGGCCCGCACCGGCTCAAGGGGTGGTACCGCAGCCCCAAGCATCCTCCCGGTGGCTGCGGGATCGCCGACGGCACCAACCGCCCATGGTCGGTGGGCGACAACATCAACCTCGCCGTCGGTCAGGGCGACGTCCAGGTCACCCCGCTCCAGCTCGCCGTCGTCTACTCGGCGGTCGCCAACGGCGGCACGATCGTCCGGCCCCATCTCGGCGCCGACGTCCAAAACGAGAACGGCACGGTGCTGCAGAGCATCAATCCGCCGCCCGCCCGTCACCTGCCCATCAACCCCATCTACCTGGAGACGATCCGGGCGGGTCTGCGGGCCGCGGCCTCTCAGCAGGGCGGAACCTCGGCGGCGGTGTTCTCCAACTTCAAGGAGCCGGTGTACGGCAAGACCGGCACCGCCCAGTACATCGATCCCAAGACCGGCATCGAGCGCGACTACGCGTGGTACGCGTGCTTCGTCCCGGCCACGGCCACCAGCAAGCCGATCGTCGTCGTCGTCGATGTCGAGAAGGGCGGCTACGGCGCGATCGCCGCGGCCCCGGTGGCGCGCGAGATCCTGTCCCAGTGGTTCTTCAACAAGCCCGGTCCCTTCCAGGCCGGCAACTCGGCGACGTTTTGACCAGTCTGTCGACACCGATCCAGGTCGCCGACGAGACGACCACCCCGCGGGCCCGCAAGGTGCTGCTGCTCGATCCCTTCCTGCTGCTCGCCGCGGCCGGGCTCGTCGCCTGCTCGTTTGTGACGCTGAGAAACGCCGTTGGCCCCAGCGTCGCCGAGCGCCAGTTGATCTACGCCGGCATCGGCATGGTGCTGGCGCTGTTGCTCAGCCGGTTTGACTACTCCCGGCTGCGCGACTTCAAGCTGCCCTTCTACGGCGCCATGATCGGCCTGAACCTCGTGGTGTACGGGATGCCGCCGATCCAGGGCGCCCGGCGCTGGATCCCGCTTCCCTTCATGAGCTTCCAGTCATCGGAGTTCGGCAAGATCCTCGTCATCCTGGCGTTGGCGGCCTTCATGGTCGACCGCAGCCGGGCCATGCACGAGTGGCGCACGACCGCCCGGATCATGCTGCTGTCGCTCGTCGCGGCGATGGTCGTGATCCCGCAGCCGGACCTGGGGACGGGGATCGTGTTTGTGATGATCGGCTTCGCGGTGCTGTTCTTCGCCGGGACGCCGTTCAAGCACATCGGCGCCATCATCGCCATGTTCGTGGTGGCGATCGCGATCGCGCTCGTGGGCGCCCCGGCAATGGGCGTCCATGTGCTCAAGCAGTACCAGGTGCAGAGACTGACTGCCTTCATCAATCCATCGCACGCCGGTACCTCCGGCTATCAGATCCAGCAGTCTGAGATCGCGATCGGATCAGGACAGAAGACGGGCCGCGGCAAGAACGCGACCCAGACAAAGCTGAACTTCCTGCCCGCCAACGACACGGACTTCATGTTCGCGGCGGTGGGCGAGAGCTACGGATTCGTGGGCGCGGCGGTGGTGCTGTCCCTGTTTGCGCTGCTGATCTGGCGCACGCTGCGGATCCTGACAATGAGCAAGAACCTGTTCGGCACCCTGATCGCCGCGGGAATCCTTGCCATGTTGATGTTCCAGGTCTTCGAGAACGTGGGAATGACGATTGGGATCATGCCCATTGCGGGCGTTCCCCTGCCGTTGGTGAGCTATGGCGGCTCCTCGGTGATCGTCACGTTCCTGTCGATTGGGCTCCTGCAGTCGATCTACGTCCAAGCGCGACTGGCTTCGACGGGCAAGAGCCGCCCCCTCATTTCGTAACGCTCGCGCGACCAGATCCGCGCGGCAACACTTTTCAAAGGACTGACAACAATTGAAGAAGCAAGTTCTGGTCAGCGTCGACCGGGGGGAGACCCGCGTGGCGCTCATGGAGGCGACGGGCAGCCCGTCGCCGCGCAAGGCGGGCTCCACCTCCACCCGGCGGCGGCGTAAGCCGGCCGCCTCCAGCGAATACAAGGTCGCCGAGCTGTATCTGGAGCGGCGTGGGAGCCGCTCCATCGTCGGCAACATCTACAAGGGCCGCGTCGACAACGTCCTCGCCGGCCTGGAGGCCGCCTTCGTCGACATCGGCCTGGAGAAGAACGGTTTCCTGCATGTCGACGAGATCGTGCTGCCGGGCGTCGAGGCCCCGCGCCGAGGGCGCGGCGGCGGGCGCGACGGGCGCAACATCACCGACATGCTCAAGCCCGGCCAGGAGATCGTGGTGCAGGTCGTCAAGGACCCGCTCAAGACCAAGGGCGCACGCCTGTCGATGGATCTGACGATCGCCGGGCGCTACATGGTGTACGCGCCGTTCGGCGAGGGCGTCGGCGTCTCCCGGCGCCTTGACGACAAGGAGCGCGAGCGCCTGCGCAAGGAGGCGGCCAAGCTGGAGCTCAACGGCGCCGGTGCCATCATCCGCACCGCCGCCCAGGGCGCCAAGCGGGCCGACCTGGAGCGCGAGCTCGTCTACCTGTTCAAGCTCGGCGAGGTGCTGACCAAGCGCGTGGCCGAGACCCCGGCGCCGGCGCTCGTCTTCCAGGAGGCCGACCTCTCGGTCCGCGTGGTGCGCGACATCTTCTCCGCCGACTTTGAGCGAGCGGTCGTCGATGACGCCAAGCAGCACCACCGCCTCGTCTCCTTCTTCTCCCGCACCGCCCCGGAGCTGGTGGAGCACGTCGAGCTGTGGGAGGAGGATGAGCCGCTGTTTGAGGCCTTCGGCGTCGAGAAGGTGCTGGACTCCACACTCAATCGCCGCGTCGATCTGCCGAGCGGCGGCTACCTGATGATCGACTACGCCGAGGCGCTGACGGTCATCGACGTCAACTCCGGCTCGTTCATCGGCCGCGGCAAGGGCGCCCGGCTGGAGGACACGATCACCAAGACCAACCTCGAGGCCGCCGACGAGGTCGTGCGCCAGCTGAGGCTGCGCGACATCGGCGGGATCATCGTCATCGACTTCATCGACATGGCCCGCGCGCGCAACCGCGACGCCGTCCTCAAGACCCTGCGCAAGGCGCTGGACGAGGACCGGACCAAGACCTTCGTCGTCGAGATCTCCCCGCTTGGCCTGGTGGAGATGACCCGCCAGAACGTGACCGACGGGGTGCGCGAGATCATGACCCGGCCCTGCCCCACCTGCGACGGCGAGGGGGTGATCAAGTCCGAGGAGACGATCGCCATCGAGTTTGAGCGCCGCATGCGCGACCTGGCCAAGGAGACGACCGCCGACGCCCTCCTGATCCAGATGAACCCCCGCGTCAGCGCCGAGTTCACCGGCAACGAGGCCCGCGTGCTGCACCAGATCGAACAGGACACCGGGAAGTGGTTTCACTTCGAGGGCTCCGAGGGGCTGCCGATGGAGCACTTCCGGGTCCTGCTGGAGGGCGATCGCGAGCAGGTGCTGGAGCGGGCGCTGCCCTTCCGCGAGGGCGAGGAGGTCCACGTGGAGATCGTCGAACCCCACATGTACAGCCCCGGTGACGCGGTGGCCAAGATCGACGGCTACATCATCTCGATCACCGGCGGCACCAAGTACGTGGGGGAGAAGCATCTGGTCCGCATCGAGGAGGTGGGGCGCACGTCCGCGGTGGCCTCGCTGCTCGACGTGGGCGGTCGGGACGAGTCAAAGGCCGGGGGCGAGACAAGTGATTCCGACGATGAACTAGACTCGAAGCCTCGGCGTCGCGGCCGCAGAGGCGGGCGACGCCGTTCGAGCGCCAAGGCCGGGTCGGCCACCGGCTCGTCAACTTCCGAGTAGAACCACCCATCCGGGGGGCAAGCCCCCCCGGAGACCCCCAAACAACATGTACGCAATCGTCAAAACAGGTGGAAAGCAGTACCGCGTCCAGGAGGGAGAGTCGCTCCTGGTTGAGCGGCTGCCCGCGGACGACGGCGCCAAGGTGATGCTCCAGCCGCTGCTCTACGTCGACGGTGACAACGTCGTCGACGGCGACGGGGTGGCCGACGTGACGGTGGAGGCGCGGGTGCTCGCCCACGAGCGCGGCCCCAAGCTCCGCGTCGTCAAGTTCAAGCCCAAGCGCGGCTACCGGCGCCACAACGGTCATCGCCAGGAGCTGACGCGCATCCAGATCACGTCGCTGGCGCTCAAGTCGTCCGGCGGCGCGCGCACGTCCGGCCGCTCGGCCGCGGCGGCGGCGCCGACCAGCTTCCAGCCGAAGGAGGAGGCCAGCGATGGCTCATAAGAAAGGCCTGGGATCCAGCCGCAACGGTCGTGACTCCAACGCCAAGCGCCTCGGGGTCAAGGTGTTCGCCGGACAGGCGGTGACCGGCGGCGAGATCATCGTCCGCCAGCGCGGGACCCGCTTCAAGCCCGGCGACGGCGTCGGCATCGGCAAGGACGACACCATCTACGCCCGGTCGGCCGGCACCGTGCAGTTCACGACGGGCCGCCGCGGCCGTGTGATCTCGGTCGCCCCCGCCGAAACCGCGCAGTAGATCTCCAGCCGCGAACGGGCCGGTGCACGCCGCCGGCCCGGTCCACCCGCCCCGGGCCTGCCGGGGCGGGACGAACAGTGACCCGGGGTTGCTCAGGCCGGGGCCGCGGCGGCGAGCTCCGAGGTGCACATGGGGCAGCGGCGTGCGCCGACCGGGATGGTGCTGGCGCACTCCGGGCATTCCTTGGTGTCCGGATCCTCCTGGGTGCGGCGCGCCATCAGCGCGTTGTACGGCTTGACGACGAACAGGAAGATGACGAACGCGGTCACCACGAACGTGAACAGGGCGTTGAGGAAGTCGCCGTAGAGGAAATGGCTGGAGTTGATCGTGAACGACAGGTTCGCGAAATTCGGCTGGCCGAAGATCAGCGCGATGATCGGCGTGATCAGGTCCGCGATGAACGCCTTGAGCAGCGCCGCGAACACAACGCCCATGACGAACGCCACGGCCAGCTCGACCAGGTTGCCCCGCATCAGGAACTTCTTGAAGTCTTGAAGCAGGCTCATCTCTGCCCTCCCGGTAAGTGATTGGTGACCTCGTTGCAGCCTCTGCGCGGCCTTGCCCGCTGCCCACTGCAGCCTAAGCCACCGGTCTCGCCGGGACAACTACTGATTTCCGGGCTGCTTTAGCCCTCCTGCGCGGTGGGCCGGATGAGGATCTCGTTGACGTCGATCTCCGCCGGCTGGGAGACCGCCCACAGCACCGTCCGGGCGATGTCCTCCGGCGCCAGGGCGGCCTTCGGCCGGTTGTCGAAGAAGGGGGTGTCGACCATCCCGGGCTCGATCACAGTGACTCGGACGCCCGTCCCGTTGAACTCAAGGCGGGCGCTCTCGCCCAGCGCCGTCACCGCCCACTTGGTGGCCGAGTACAGCGAGCCGGGCTGAGCCTTGCGTCCCGCCACCGAGCCGGTCAGGATGAGATGACCGCGGGAATCGGTGAGGGCGTCCATCGTGGCGCGGATGGTGAGCGCCGCCCCATAGACGTTGGTGAGGACCATCGACCGCCAGTGGTCGACCGACTCGCGCTGAAACCCGCGCTTGGCGCCGAAGCCGGCATTGGCGAAGGCGACGTCGATGCGGCCGAAGCGCTCACGGGTGGCGGTGACCAGCGCCTGCACGTCGGCCCATTCGGTCACGTCGCAGCGCCGGGCCAGCACCCGGTCATCGCCGCCGAGCTCGGCGGCCAGCTCGTTCAGGCGGTCAACCGAGCGCGCGGCGATGGCCAGCCGATAGCCGGCGTCCGACGCGGCCCGGGCGGTGGCGGCGCCGATCCCGGAGGAGGCGCCGGTGATGAGGAACACGGGATCGCTCATAGAGTGGACATGAAGAATGCACGATCGCGCGCGCATCCACGTTCAGGCCGGGGCCGGCGGCGACGGCTCGCTGAGCTTCCGCCGCGAGGCCCACGTGCCCCGCGGCGGCCCGGACGGCGGTGACGGCGGCCGGGGCGGTGACGTCGTGCTGCTCTGCGACGAGTCGATGCGCGACCTGGAGACGTTTCGCCGACAGGCCCACTTCAAGGCGCGGCGCGGCGGCCACGGGCAGGGAGCCCTGCGCCACGGAGCCGACGGCGAGACGCTGGAGCTGCGGGTGCCGCCGGGGACTGAGGTCCTGGTGGAGCGCGACGGCACCAGCTATGACCTGGTCGGTGGTGGCCAGCGGGCGATCGTCGCCCGCGGCGGTTCCGGCGGGCGCGGCAACAAGCGCTTCGCCGGTCCGACGCGCCAGACCCCGCGGTTCGCCGAGCGGGGCCTGCCGGGCGAGGAGACCTGGCTCACGCTGCGGCTGAAGCTGCTCGCCGACGTCGGCCTCATCGGCCTGCCCAACGCCGGCAAGTCCTCGCTGCTCTCCCGCCTCACCCGGGCCCATCCCAAGGTCGCCGATTACCCGTTCACCACGCTGGCGCCGGTGCTCGGCACGCTGGACACCGACACCCGTCAGCTGGTGCTCGCCGACATCCCCGGCCTGATCGAGGGCGCCAGCGAGGGGGCCGGGCTCGGCCATGAGTTCCTGGCCCACGTCGAGCGCACCCGGCTCCTCGTCCACGTGCTTGATCTCAACCCCCTTGACGGCTCCGATCCGGTCGCCAACCACGCCACCGTCGAGCAGGAGCTCGAGCGCCACGACCCGCGGCTGGCCCGGCTGCCCCGCATCCTCGCTCTGTCCAAGGCCGACCTCGTCGACGCCGACACCGCGGAGCGCGCGCGCTCAGACTGGCAGCGGCGGCTCGGCGGAGAGGTCCCGGTGCTGATCACCTCCTCGGTCACCCATGCCGGGTTGACCGAGCTTGTCGCCGAGCTCGTCCGCCGCGTCCCGGAGTCGACGCCTCCCGGCGCCGGCGGCCCGGCCGCCGCCCAGGTGGCGGACGGCGTTCCCGCCGTGGAGGAACTCGCCGAGCACCGGGTGTTCCGGCCGGCGGCGCCCCGGGCCTACACGGTCGCCCGGACCGGCGAGGGGACGTTCAGCGTCACGGGGGCGGGGGTGGAGCGCCTCGTCGCCCGCTACGACCTGGACAACGAGGAGGCGCTGGCCCATCTGGAGCGGCGTCTGCGCGGCATCGGCGTCGTGACGGCCCTTGAGGCCGAGGGGTTCCAGCCCGGGGACGAGGTGCAGATCGCCGGTGTCGCCTTCGAGCTTGACCCGGGCGCGTAGCTCGCGGCGCGGACAACCGCGACGTCTGTCATCTGGACGCGTATCGTGCGTCACGTCGGAGGGTGCGGGCGGCGGGTGCGCGCACAACCGCCCCATGGGGTGACGGGCTGCGTGTAGGATGCCCGCGGGCCGTGGTCTCATGAGGAGGAGTTGAGGATGCGTCGTCTGCTTTTCGTGCTGCTGGCCGCCGGAGCGGCGCTGTCGCTGCTCGCCGCCGGTGCGTCGGCCAAGGTGCTGCGGGTCGGCAGCTGGCATGGCGTCCGCGGGCAGTACAAGTCGATCCAGGCGGCGGTCGACGCCGCCAGGCCCGGAGACTGGATTCTGATCGGGCCGGGCGACTACAAGACGACGAAGCTGAGCACGCCCAAGGGCGCGCCGGACTTCCCGGCGGCGGTGCTCATCACCAAGCGCAACCTCCACATCCGGGGGATGAATCGCAACTCGGTCGTCGTCGACGGGACCAAGCCGGGCTCGGCGCGGTGCAGCCGCAAGACCTCGGCGCAGAACTTCGGTCTGCCCGGCGGCGCCCCGGCGTCAGGCCCGTACGGAGGCCCGGCCAAGCCCGGGAAGTCCGGCGTCAACGGGCTGATGGTCTACAAGGCCGGCAACGTCTCGATCGAGAACCTGACCGTCTGCAACTTCCTCAGCGGCTCGCGCTACGCCGGCAACGGGGTCTGGTGGAACGGCGGCGCCGACTCCGGCAAGGTGCTCGGTCACGGCTTCCGCGGCACGTATCTGACCGCCACGAGCACGTACCTGAAGAGCCAGACCAAGTCCGGCGAGTTCAGTGCCGCGGCCTACGGCATCTTCTCCAGCAACTGGAGCGGCGGGACCTGGAACCAGATCTACGCCTCCAACTTCAACGACTCCGGGTTCTACATCGGCGCCTGCCAGCAGGTGTGCGACCAGACGCTCAACCACGGGTGGTCTGAGTACAACGCCCTCGGCTACTCCGGCACCAACTCCGGCGGGCGGCTGCTGATCGAGAACTCGCAATTCGACAACAACGAGGACGGGTTCGACACCAACAGCCAGAACGCCGACGAGCCGGCGCCGCAGAACGGCTCGTGCCCCGCGGGGGTCACCCCGCCGGTCAAGGGCGCCCCCAGCTGCTGGGTGTTCTTCCACAACTACGTCCATGACAACAACAACCCCAACGTCCCGGCCGCCGGCTCCGCGGCCGCCGGTCCGGTGGGCACGGGCATGTCGGTGTCCGGCGGGCGCTTCGACACGATCATGGACAACCGCTTCGTCAACAACAACGCCTGGGGCATGATCGTGGTCCCGTACCTGGACAGCGGCAAGCCGTGCTACGGCGGCACCTACCCCGGTCCGCTCGGGCCCGGGACCTGCCTGTGGGACGACTACGGGGACGCGCTGCTCAACAACACGTTCTCGCACAACGGCGCCTACGGCAATCCGAGCAACGGCGACCTCGGTCAGATCAACCTGCAGGCCGACCCGGCGACCAACTGCTACAGCGGCAACCAGCAGCCCGGCGGCGGAGCGATCACTCCGGCGGGCGCCCAGCTGCTGCAGACCCTGCATCCGACCTGCAACAACACCCCGCAGGCGGCGGGCTCGAGCGATCCGGCCTTCCTCAACGAGGTGCTGTGCGACTCGATGATCATCGGCACGTCCACCTGCCTGCCCACCGACAACTATCCGCGGGTCACCCACATCGTCATGCACCCGCTGCCCAAGCACCTGGCGACGATGCCCAACCCGTGCGCCGGCGTGCCGGCGAACGCGTGGTGCGTGCGGACCACGCGGCGGCCGGGCAAGCGCCACGTCAAGCGGCCGACGCACCGGGCCGCGGGCTCGCCGACGTTCACGGGCTGACGCGGCCGTCTCCGCGTGGGGCGCTCCGCCGGGCGCCCCACGACCGGCCGGTCCGCTCACGTCCGCACCGGACTGGTCGGCGGGGCGCGAAACGGCAGCGATGAAGGGGGCGCGGGGGGCTTGCGGCATCGACGGCAACGGTGGAGCGACAGTTTGGTTCGAGATCCGGATCACGGCTGCGGATCTGGAACATTTCGGTTGCCCAGCGTGCTTCAGCGGCGAAATCGCAGACGCCGAATTGAATTTCGTACAAACCTGACGCTCCGGGACCCCGTCGCCCCGGAGCGACCACCGGCGGCCAGCATCCGCCGCGCGTACCCTTGCTGACCATGAGCGCGCTGGTCGTCAAGCTGGGGTCCAGCATCGTCGTTGACGAGCGCGGCGACGTGCGCCGCGACGCGCTGGGGCGCATCTGCGACGAGGTGGCCGAACTGCATCACGGCGGCCGGTCGGTGGTCGTCGTCACCAGCGGGGCAATCGCGCGGGGGATGGGGGTCATGGCGCTGCCGATGCGGCCGCGGGCCATCGAGGAACTGCAGGCGGCGAGCGCGGTGGGGCAGGGGCGGCTGTATCAGGTCTATGACGATCTGCTGTCGGCCCGCGGCGTCCCCACCGCGCAGGTGCTGCTGACATTCTTTGACATGAGCGCGCGCACGCACTACCTCAACGCCCGCCAGACGCTGCGCAAGCTCCTTGACTGGCGCGTGGTGCCGGTCATCAACGAGAACGACACCACCACCACCGATGAGATCTCGTTCGGCAACAACGATTTTCTGGCCGCTCAGGTGGCCATCCTCCTCGGCGCCGGCCGGCTGGTCCTGCTGACTGACGCCGAGGGTGTGTTCACCGCCGATCCCCACCTTGATCCCTCGGCCCGCCTCGTGGAGGAGGTGACCGAGTTCTCGGCCCTCGAGGCGCTCGCCATCGGCCAGACGGCGTCGCCGATTGGATCCGGCGGGATGCGCTCCAAGGTGGTGGCGGCCGAGATGGCGACCGCGGCCGGGATCCCCACTGTCATCGCCTCCGGGCTGGCGCCCGGCACCATCAGCCGCGCGGCCACGGGCGCGGCCGTGGGCACCGCCTTTCCCGCCCGGGAGGGCCGCTATTCCAGCTTCAAGCTGTGGCTGAAGTACGCCAAGCCGGTCCGCGGGCGCGTGGCCGTCGATGCCGGGGCCGCTCGCGCGCTGCGTGAGGGCGGGACGAGTCTTCTGCCCGTCGGAGTCCTCGACGTCAGCGGCTCCTTTGAGGCCGGTGACGCGGTCGAGATCGCGCACGACGGCGGCCTGGTCGGCAAGGGGATCAGCAACTACTCGGCGGCCGAGTTGCGCCAGGTCCGCGGTCTGAAGTCCGGTGCCGTGCGCGAGGTGCTCCCGCGGGCCAGCGACGAGGCCATCCATCGCGACTACTTCGTCCTGGCCTGAGCGCGCCCGCCGGGTAACCTGTAGCCACAATGGCGAGCACCGCCGTCTCGATCGCCGACGTCTGCCGCGACGCCCAGCGCGCGTCGCGCCGGTTGGCGACGCTCGGTTCCTCGGTCAAGGACGGCGCGCTGGAGGCGATCGCCGCCGCGCTCATCTCCAGCACCGAGCAGATCCTGGAGGCCAATGCCCGGGACCTGGAGGCGGGCGAGGCGAACGGACTGTCTGACGCCCTGCTTGACCGTCTCGCCCTCGACGAGGGCCGGGTGGCCGGCATGGCCGCCGGCGTGCGCAAGATCGCCGCGCTGCCGGACCCGGTCGGCGAGGTCATCGACGGGTCGACGCTGCCCAACGGGCTGCAGATGCGCCGCGTCCGCGTCCCGCTGGGCGTCATCGCCGTCGTCTATGAGGCACGGCCGAACGTGACGATCGACGCCGCCGCCCTGTGTCTGAAGTCCGGCAATGCCGTCGTGCTCCGCGGCTCAAGCTCAGCTCAGCACTCCAACGCCGTGCTGGCGGCGGTGGCCGCCGACGCCGCCCAGGCGGCGGGATTGCCGGCGGGCGCGCTGTCGCTGATCGCCGGCGGCGGTCGCCATGAGCTGGCCGAGCTCGCCACCCAGGCCGGCGTTGTCGACCTCATCATCCCCCGCGGCGGGGAGGGGCTGAAGGCGGCCCTGAAGGGCGTGGCCACCGTGCCGGTGATCTACGCCGCCAGCGGCAACAACCACGTCTACGTCGACGCCGGTGCCGACCTCCAGGCCGCCCGGGCGATCGTTCTCAACGCCAAGCTCCAGCGGCCGGGCACCTGCAACGCGGCCGAGAAGCTGCTCGTTCACGCCGACGTGGCCGCCCGGTTCCTCCCGGACGTCCTGGAGGCGCTGGTGGAGGCCGGCGTGACTCTGCACGGGGATCAGCGGGCGCGCGACGCCGCACCCGGCGTCCCGGTCGATGCCGCCACCGACGAGGACTGGGACACCGAGTACCTGGCGCTGGAGATGGCGGTCGCCGTCGTCGACTCGGTCCAGGAGGCGATCGCGCACATCAACGCTCACGGCAGCGGTCACTCGGAGGCGATCCTCACGCCGAGCACCGCCTCGGCCCGCGCCTTCCAGCTCGGCGTCGACGCCGCCTGCGTCTATGTCAATGCCTCCACCCGGTTCACGGACGGGGGCGAGTTTGGGATGGGTGCCGAGATCGGCAACTCCACGCAGAAGCTGCACGCCCGGGGGCCGATCGGCCTGCGGGAGCTGTGCACGTTCAAGTACCTCGTCGAGGGCGCCGGGCACGTCCGGGCCTGAGCCGCGGCTCGCCGGATACGCACGGACTTTAAGCGCGGTGCGCATTGGGATCCTCGGCGGAACCTTCAACCCGCCACACGTCGGTCACCTCATCTGCGCCCAGGAGGCGCATCGCGAGCTGGGGCTTGACCACGTGCTGTTCATCCCGGCCGGAATCCCGCCGCACAAGCAGGTTGAGGACGAGCCCGGCGCCCGGCATCGCCTGGAGCTGTGCCAACTGGCCGCGGACGGCGACCGACGGTTCGTCGTCTCGGACGCGGAACTGCGGCGCGAGGGCCCGTCCTACACGGTCGATACCCTCGAAGAGCTGACCTCCCAGTCGCCTGACACCCAGCTCTTCCTGATCCTCGGCGCGGACATCGCCGCCGGGCTGCCCCAGTGGCGGGCGCCGGAGCGGGTTCTCCAGCTGGCGACGGTCGCGATCGCCAAGCGGCGGGGCACCGCGCGCTCCGCCGTCCAGCACGCGCTTGACTCGCTCGCCGGAGGCGACCGGGCCCGCTTTTTTGAGATGCCGCGGATCGGGATCTCCTCAACGATGGTCCGGCGCCGGGTCCGGGCCGGCCAGCCGATCCGCTATTTCGTCCCGGATGCAGTGATGGAGTACATCGAGACCCACGGCCTATACCGCACCACCCCAGGAGGAACATGACGCAAGCCAGGCTCACCCCCAGCCACGAGGACGACACCGTGACCGAACCCAGCCTCACACCTGAGCAGACGGTCGCGGCGATCACCGAGCTGGCCGCCGACCGCAAGGCGATCGACATCGTCACGCTGGACCTGCGGGGGATGATCGGCTACGCGGACTACTTTGTGATCTGCTCCGGTCGCACCGACCGGCAGACGCGCGCCATCCATGACGCGATCCATCTCGCCATGAAGGACCGCTACGGCCTGCTGCCCCGGCGGGTGGAGGGCCTGGGCGAGGCCCGCTGGATCCTCATGGACTACCTGGACGTGATCGTCCACGTGTTCACGCCGGAGACCCGGGAGTACTACCGCCTGGAGCAGCTGTGGGGGGAGGCGCCGGCCGTGCCGGCGTCCGAGGCCTGAAAACCGCCTACAGCGC
>DASSZQ010000296.1:0-2047 GCA_035702755.1 Solirubrobacteraceae bacterium
GCATCGGCACCGTCAGGCGCCACATTCCCGCCTCACCCACCTGCACGGGGCCGCTGGGGGCGCTCATCATCTCTGCCTCCATGCGTTCCAGCCCGCCGGCGTCGCCGGCGGCCAGACGCACCGGGGACGGCATGCCGGTGAGGTCGAGGCGTCCGGCGGTGGCGTCGAGCGCTTCGATGGAGCCGTTGAGGAGGATCTCGAGCAGGCCGCGGAGTTCGAGTTTGGCGGCGAAGGCGTCGCCGAGGCGTTGGACGGCGGACTGCAGGCGGGCGCGCTCCTGCTGGACGAGTTTGAGGCGGTGGTGGGCCTGGTCGATGCGCTGGCTGCGGTCGCGGGCCAGCAGCCACAGCAGGAACACCAGCGGCAGCACAAACAGGATCGCGAGCTCATGATGGCGGGTGACGTAGGCGGCCAGGAAGCCGGCGGGGGCCAGGGAGGCGTCAACGGCCCACACCAGTCCGATGACCCGCGCCTGGAGCCGGTAGTCCGGAACCGACCCGGTGAGCCGCATGCGGATGAGCGACGTGGCGAGGTCGACGAGGCAGGCGGCGGCGAACGCGCCCGCCAGCAGCGGCAGCTGGGCGAAGCGGATCGTCGGCGACCCCGCGGCCAGCAGCACGGCAGCCGGGCCGATCGCGTGCCAGGCGTCCGGCACCGCCGACAGGATGCGCCGCGGCGGGACCCGCCCCCTGATCCAGTCGAGCACGCTCGAGGAGACGAGCCCCACGGCAACCGCGGGTGGGACCGCCGCCGGGGGCAGCATGACGAGCATGGGGATGAGGATGAGCTGGGTCGGCACCACGTAGCCGGTACCGACGGGGAACTCGATGCGGGCCACGGCGGTGTAGATGAGGACGAGCAGGACGAGGGTCCCCAGCCGCAACCCGCTCAGTCCGCCGGCGAGCACCAGCAGCCCGGCCGCGATCATGAACAGGACCGCCGCGACGGCCTCGACCGCGAGCTCGCGCTCGGAGCCCCGCCGCTCGCGCTCCTCCCAGCTGCGCTCCAGCAGCTGCTCGGTCGCGGATTGGGGCTGCTCGCCGTAGGGCTCGGTGAAGCTCATCGCCGCCTATCCGTGTCGATGTCCGCCGCAGCCGATCAGCCGGCGCGGAAGGGATCGACATACACGTCATCCACCTGCCAGGCGCCGTGGTCGCCGGGGACGGCGAAGCGCAGCTGGACGGAGATCCGTGCCCAGGCGGGCAGCAGGCGGACGGGCAGCGCGATCTGCTGCACCGGCGCCCACGCCGGCATCGACCCGTCCGCGACCGCGGCCACGGGGATCCGCAGCGTGCGCCAGCGGAAGCCGACGAGCCCTTCCACAAGCAGATCGGAGCCCGGCTCCGTCTGGCGCGCGAAGAAGCGCAGGTAGGGCATGGCGCTGTCGAAGCAGAACGCGGGCGACGTGGCGCTGCCGCCGGCGGCGATGGTCAGCGACTGATCGCCGGAGGCTCCGGCGGCCGTGTCCGGGGCGTTGCCCGTTGTGAGGCTGGCGTCAGACAGGCTCCAGCCGACCTGATCGGCGGTTCCCTCAAATGATCCGCCGGGGACCATGAAGTAGCTGCTGGCGTCCCCCCAGCTGGAGAACGGCGTGCTGACCGGCTGAGGCGGGCAGGCGGCGAGAGCCGCTCCCGTGCTGGCGAACAGCGCGACGCAGGTTGTGGCGGCGATCCGGCCGACGGTCTTGCGTACGCGCGGGTGGATAACCAGGGGCATCTAGCGACGAAACCTCCATCTCAAGCCACCGTCCGTGGTGGCAATGAACATTGGTTATCGGTAGCTGGGCCGTCTCGCGCCCCGAGACCCCTGGCTTTGCGCCCCCGCCTCACGACGGGTTAGCCCTTGTCGACCCGACGGTCATCGGCAGGAGGAATGGTGAGGTTTAGGCCGACTCGACGTTCGTATGAGCCGCGGGTCAGGTAGGCGGCCCGGGAGGGCGACGGGGCTACCGGGCGCCCCAGGCGTACGTCTGCTTGGCCAGACGCAGATACACGAAGGTCTCGGCGCCATGGACGCCGGGGATGGCGCGGACCTCGTTGTTGACGAT
>DASSZQ010000057.1:0-32783 GCA_035702755.1 Solirubrobacteraceae bacterium
CGGGCGCGCTGGAGGTGATGCTCGTCGGATCCCTCGGCGATGTAGCGCACGCCGATGGCGGCGCCGCTGGAATCGTCGATCTCGACGGCTGCGGCCATGCTGTTGGCACGGATCTCCACGCCGTGCTCGATCGCGTCCGGCAGGTGGCTGACGTACGGGCTGCCCTTGGCGTTGACCTTGCAGCCCTGCAGGCAATAGCCGCGGTAGATGCAGTGCGGCCGGTTGCCGAACGTGCCGTTGACGATCGCCACCGGGCCGACCCGCATCGCGATGTCCAGCGCGCGCGCGCCCTGCATGATGCGGGCCGCGGCACCCGTGATGGGGTGCGGCGAGTGCGGATAGGAGTGGGGGTCGCCCCACGGCCAGTCCTGGCCGGCCACCGGCAGCTCGCGCTCCACCTCCTGGTAGTGCGGTTTGAGGTCCTCGTAGGCGATCGGCCAGTCGGCGCCGACACCGTCCCGCGTCCGGGTCTCGAAGTCCGAGGGATGAAAGCGCGGCGCGTAGCCGGCGTAGTGGACCATCGAGCCGCCGACGCCCCGGCCGCTGTTGTTCTTGCCCAGCTCGATCGGATGCGACCCGCCGATCACCCGGGGCTCGGTCCAGTACAACTGATGCGAGCCCGCCTCGTCGGATACCCAGTCGGCATCCGGATCCCAGAACGGCCCCGCCTCCAGGATGACGATCTTCCAGCCCTGGCGGGCGAGCCGCTGGGCAAGGACCGAGCCGCCGGCGCCGGCGCCGACGATGCACAGGTCGACCTCCTCATGGTCGTCGTAGCGGCGCATGCGGTTGCGGCCCGGGATCGCCCGGCTGTGCACGTCGAGCAGGAAGCGCGAGTCGTTGGCCTTGGGGGTCACGGCCCCCTTGAGCAGCTTGGTGATCATCGCTCGCTCTCCTGGACATCGCGGACAGGATCCCGGTCGGTGGCGCCCGACCGCTCGAACGGCTCCAGCACCTCAACTCCCTGCCCCAGGCGCATGTAGCCGCGGGGGTACGCGGGACCGCCGAAGCCGATCTCGTTCCACGCCCACGGGTGCGAATAGAACTCCGAGAGGACGGCGCGCATGCACACCGACCAGGCGCGCTTGACGTTGAGCTGGTCAAACGCGCCGCCGGCCAGCTCGCCCTGCGAGAACGCCTGGACGATGCGCTCCTGGTCCTCGAGTCCCAGCGCCGCGAAGCCGTCGCCGCCGGCCTCGCGCGCCTGCTCGTCCAGCCCTCGCAGGACCAGCCGCCATGTCTGGGGGTCCTCCGGCATGTCGTCGTAGCGGTAGCCGTCGAGTTTTCCGTCGGCGAATTTGGCGTCGACCATCTCGGCCAGCGGGATCCGCGGCTCAGAGTCCTGGGCGGTGGTCACGTCGCAGAAGGCCCGCAGCGCCGGCTCCTCCTCCGCGGTGAAGAAGCGCAGCGGGCCGTGCTGGGCAAGGCGCTGTTTGACGAGGTTCTTGGTCGTCTCGTCCCAGCTCGCCTCGGCGGCGAACACGTCGTAGTCCGGGTAGCGGCCGATCATCTGCGGCGTGATGCCGCGCCGCTGGCGGGGCAGCCAGTTGGGGTGCAGCGGCTGGCCGTCCGGACGCTGCTTGGGCAGGTGGTCCGGGCGGCGTAGGTCGCGGCCACTCATCGCCGCGATCTCCGGCAACCGGCGCGGGGGAGGAGCATCTACGAGCCCTCCCGGCGCAGGACGGCGGCGAGCAGCCCCAGGGCACCGACGATGGACATCAGCCCGGGGGCGACGATCGGCGGCCCCATCGCCAGGTTGTAGACGACGGTCTCCTCGCTGAAGCCACCGGGGCGGCGGGCGACTCCGCGGGCGTGGTAGTACTCGCCGATGAGGCCGTTGGCGGTGTAGATCCCGGCGGCCACCGGCAGGTAACGCTTGGCCCAGCGCCGGGAGAAGACGCCGCCGATGCCGGCGACCACGACCGGAGGCGTCACGAGGACCGGGCTCCACATCATCTTGTTCCCGAAGCTCGCCCGGTAGTGCTCAAGGTAGATCTCCGCGGTGGTGACGACCGCGGCGAACGCGGTGAGGCCGGACAGCGACCGCTCGAAGCGGCCGTGCTCGATGTCAGACACGGCCCGGTCGATGAAGTGCGGGGAGGCACCCGCGTGCCGCGCCGCGCGCAGTGACAGCTTCATGCCGCAGGCACTACCCGGAAGTGATACCTCCCCCACGACGCCTGAAGCGCCCCGGTCCGGAAACGGTCCGTATGCAGACAGAAGCCAACCGGAATGGCTGCCAGGACGGGCTGTGCGCATTAAAAGTGTTCTCATGACACAGACATCCGGCATCACTCACGCTCACGCCACCACGCCCGCAGGCCGGGCTCCCGCGGTCAGGCTGCTCGCCTTCGGAGCAGTTGTGGTCGTGATCGGCGCGCTGATGGCGATCTTCGGTAGCGGCTGGGTCTGGGCGGTGGGACTCTCCCTGCTCGCACTCTCGGTGCCGTCGCTGCTGATGGGGTTTGGGCTGCCCAGCCCGGCGACCGTCCAGCAGTGGATGGTCGACGAGCACGCCGTCTGACGACGACGCGCGGCGCCGACCGCTACGGGCGGTCGGCTGCGCCGTCGCCGGCACGCGCCGGCAGCGCGTCCAGCGCGGTCTCGATGAGCGTCACCACCACCTCCGGTGAGAACGCGGTCGCGTCCACGGTGAGGTGGTAGAGGCCCGGGTCGTCGATGTCGACGTCGTAGAACTGGCGCAGATATTCGGCGTGGGCGCGGTCGAGGCGCCGCAGGGCGCGCTCCGCCGACTCGCGATCGCCGGTGCCCAGGCGCAGCGCCTGCTGGATTCGGCGCTCCACCGGACCGGTGAGGCGGACGCGCAGGACCCGCGGATCGCCGCGCAGCGCGGCCACGGCGCCCCGGCCGAGGATGACGCCCTCGCCGGTGGCCGCCCGGGAGCGGAGCACCTCCTCCGAGGCCCGGTGAAAGTCCTCGGCGCTCACGGTGTCGGCGGGAAGCGGTGCCGGCGCGCCGGTGTCGGCGCCGAGAAAGCCGGACAGCAGGCGCTCCAGCAGACTGCCGCCGGACGGCTGTTCGTGACCGAGCGCGTCGTCGTAGGGCACGTCGAGCCGCTCGGCCACCGCAAGGGCGATGCCGCGGTCGACGAACGGGACGCCGAGGCGGTCGGCCAGCGCCGGGCCGATGTGGCTGCCCGCGGCGCCGTACGCCGCGGAGATGGCGACGAGGGTCATGGCCGCACCGGCTACTCCGAGGGTTTCTGCTCCGGGTAGTCGTGCCCGGGCACCGTGCCCACCGGGGGCGGGATCTCCGGGGTGGCGTTTCCGTCGCCCTCCAGCACGCGGACGGCGCCGTCGGGGCCGCGGGAGACGACCTGGCCCTGCCAGCCGCGCAGCGGATGGGACTCAGAGCGTTTCAGCGCCCGCGCCGCGCTGCGCGTGATGAAGAACACGACGATCGGCAGGACCCAGACGCCGATCCGCCAGAAATGGATCATCCCCGTGTACGGGATGTGCAGGCGGAAGAAGATGCGGTCGGTGGAGCCGACGGCGAAGATGATCACCACCCAGGAGAAGAACGCGGCACCGATGGCCGTGCGATTGGGGCGGTCGCGCGGGCGGTCCAGAAGATCGTGCCGGCGCCGGTCGCCGGTGAACTTGCGCTCCAGCGCCGGCCAGGCGTACATGATTCCGAACACCACCAGCGGGAAGAACGCTCCGCCCCAGAACGGGTTGGGGATGATCGTGTAGCCGCCGATGACCGGCTCCCAGTTGGGCATGAGGCGCAGCGCGCCGATCAGCCAGCCGATGTACCAGTCCGGCTGGGCGCCGTTCTCCGACAGGTAGGTGTGGAACGGGCCCCACTGCCAGATCGGATTGATCTGGATCAGCCCGCCGAGCAGGAACAGCACCCCGGCGACGGCCAGCATCAGGCCGATCGAGCGCAGTGCGTACGCCGGCCACATCGGCGTGCCCACCGTGTTGCGCTCCCGGCGACCGGGTCCGGGGAACTGCGAGTGGTGCTGGCGCATGATCGTCGCCAGATGGATGCTGATGAGCGCGGTGAGCGCCAGCGGGATGAGGAACACGTGCACGATCTCCAGCCGGGAGAAGAAGCTCCCGGTGCCCGGGAACTGGCCGCCCCAGATCGTTGAGGAGAGCTGACCGCCGATGCCGGGAATGGAGAGGGCCACGCCGTAGGCGATGACGAGGCCCATGCCGGAGAGCAGGTCGTCGACGAGCGAGTAGCCGGCGAACCCCTCCAGGACGGCGAGCATGAGCATCGTCAGGCCGATGTACCAGTTGATGTCCCGCGGCTTGCGGTAGGCGCCGGTGAAGAAGATGCGGATGAGGTGCAGGACGATCGACGCGATGAACACGTCGGCGGCCCAGTGGTGGGCCTGGCGGATGAGCAGGCCGGCCGGGACGTTGAAGGTGATGTCGAGCACCGACCGGTAGGCCTCGGACATCTCCTGGTTGCGCAGCAGCGCGTAGGAGCCGTGGTAGATGACCTGGTTCTGGGAGGGGATGTAGAAGACGGCCAGGAAGATCCCGGTGCCGATGAGCACGAGGAACGAGTAGAGCGCGATCTCCCCCAGCAGGAACGACCAGTGGTCCGGGAACACGTAGCGCAGCAGCCACTTCAGCGCCGGGGCGCCCCCCATGCGCTGGTCGGTGTAGCGCATGCCGCGCTCGAAGCGGCGATGCAGGGTGCGCTGGATGAGCTTCAAACCCGCCGCACCCCCCACCATGACGGGCCGATGTCGGAGTCAAACGGGCCGGCGCAGCGCAGATTGCCGTCCGAGTCGATCATGACCGGCATCTGGGGCAGTTCGCGTCCGGCGGGACCGAAGATGAGCTTGCCGCCGTCACCGGGGGTGAACGTTGAGTAATGGCACGGACACGTGAAGGCCGGGGGTGCATTCACGGTCTGGCTGTCCAGCGGGTAGCGGTACAGGTTGATGGCGCACCCGGCGTGCGGGCAGATCTTGGAGAAGGCCATGATTCCCTGCGGCGCCCAGTCGTGGCGGGCGGGAGGCAGGTTGATCCACACCGACGGCAGGCGGATGACGAGGATGCCGGCACCGAGGCTGTCCGGGTTGCCGCCCTCCGGGAGCGCGGTGTAGAACGATCCGATCGAGATGTCGGAGGCGGCGTACACGGTGCCGTCCTCGTTGACGAATCGGATACCGCGCCGCCACGGGGTCTGATGCAGGAGATGCGCAGGCGGTCCCATGGAGGCGATCGGCGCCGCCGCGGCGCCCAGGACGCACGCCCCGGCCAGGCCGCCGGTGACGGTGAGCAGCCCGCGGCGGGAGATGCCCTCACCGCCGGCCTCGATGATCTCCACCACCTCCTCCGCAGGCTCCTCCTTGAGCAGCACGTCGCGCGGCTCGACGCTCGTCTCCTGCGGGACGACGAACTTGCCGGCGACGATGGCCGCAGCAGCCAGGAACAGCAGTCCCAGCCCCAGTGCCAGGCCCAGCAGCTGGGTGTTGGTCTGCACGATGGCGTAGACGAGGATGAAGCCGACGCCGGCCACCGCCGCCAGCATCAGCAGACCGGCGACGAGGAGCTCGGCCCGCGGGTTGGCGGGCACCGTGCGCTCGGAGGGGTCCCGGTCTGAGCCGTTGCCGTCGGCCCCGCCTGAGCCCGGCGGAGAGCCCGGCGGCGGTCCGCCGACCGGCTCCTCGCGGCGGGCGGCCCGCCAGGCGGTGCGCAGGGCGAGCAGGACGCCCAGCCCGCGTCCCACGCGGGCTGCGGGACCGTTGCCCTCAGAACCGTCGGTCATGCGTTCTCCTTCATCTCGTCTCCATTCGCTCGCCGATCAACCGGGCCACGAACACCAGCGCCAGCAGGCCGATGAACCAGGCCACCATGCCCTCCGGGATCGGCCCGATGTTGTAGATGCCCCAGCCGCCGACATTGGAGGGGTGCCGGGTCCACAGCACGTACTTGGCCAGCGAGTCGAGCTGGTACTGGTTGATCTGCTTGGCGTCGAAGTGGGGCATGAGATACGGCCCCATGCGCACGGCCTCGGCCACCTGCAGGGCCGACGCCTGCTGCAGGTTGGGCACGTGGGCACCGACAACGAGGCCACCGCGCCCCACCAGCTGATGGCAGCCGGCACAGTGCTCGACGAAGACATGAAACCCGGTGGCCAAATCGCCGTTGGCGATATTGACCGCGGGGGCGGCAGGGCCGCCGCCGACCTTGGTGATGAACGCGATCAGCGCGTTCATCTGCTCCCGCGTGTAGCGGGCCGCGTTGCGCTGCGGCTCATCGCGCGGATTGTCCAGCGGCATTCGCCCGGTCGAGAGGTAGAAGTCCACGGGTCCGGCGCCGACGCCGATCAGCGACGGGGCGTTGCCGTGGATGCCCTGGAGCAGCGTGCCGTGACAGGAGGCACAGCCGTCCTCGTACAGACTCTGTCCCTGGGCGACGAGCTGAGGCGAGGTGGGAAAGGTCGTGGTGGGGGCGCCCGGCGGCTGGGGCTCCGGGGACTTGCGCGGCGCGTTGGGCAGCGTCGTCGGCGGTCCGCCGAGGGACTTGAGCGGCCCGGGCGTCGCCGACACGTGGGCGATTCCGGAGGGCTCGGTCATCGACGGCCGGCGCGGGCTGCTGCTGGCGCCCGAGGACGACGGATCGGCGATCGAGACAAGCGCGAGGGCGCCGAGCGCCAGCGCGACCGTGCCGCGGATCCAGCGCGGTGTCCGCGCCCGGCGCGTGAACCACCGCATGAACAGCCGTCCGGCGGCGCGCCTCACGGCCGCCGCCCCGGGTCGGCGTGCAGGACGGCGGTGGTGGCTGCCCGTTCACTGAGCTGCATCCGGCGCTCCTCGGCGATGAGCGCGGTCATGATCTGCCACAACCCGGCCACCACCATCACAAAGCTGCCGAGCACCCACATGATGATCCCCGCCTGCTGCTGGTCGGCGACGGCCGAGACGCCCAGCGCCCGGGCCGGGGCGGCGTACCCGGGATAGAAGAGGCTGGGGTCGCGGTACAGAAAGACGCCGATGAGCGTCATCGGGAGCATGGCAGCATTGATGTAGATGAGCCGCCCCAGTCCGCCCAGCCGGTGGCTGACGTCCGGATCGGCATCGAGCATCGGCCACCACATGAGCAGACCCGCCACGAGGTACAGGACGTGCTCGGCCTCGTGCAGCGTGTTGTTGGTCAGGGTGGCGTCGTAGACGGCCGGGATGTGGGTTGCCAGCACGACGAGGGCGAACAGGCCCAGGCAGACGGCGGGGCGCATGAGCGCGCTGAGCGCCGCGAACCGGCGGGCGAGGGCCGCGCGGCTGCCGCGGGGACCCCCGCGCACCGCCAGCGTCACCGGCCGGCCGGCGAGGAGCAGCAGCGGCGCGAGCTCCAGCAGCAGCAGGTGCTGGACCATGTGGTCTGACAGCAATCGGTCGTCATAGGCGCCGATCCCGGACTGCAGGGCCACGAGCACGGCGACCAGGCCAGCCAGGAAGGCGGCGGTTCTCCGCCACGGCCAGCGCGGGGTGCGTGCCGTCCCGGCGAGGTACGCGCCGGCCGCCACCAGCGCCATCCCGTCCAGCGGCCACGCCGGCTGCCAGTTGTGCCACAGGAGCATCGGGAGACTCGGAGCCATCAGTCCCCCTCTGGCCGACGGGCCGCCGGCCCCTCGCCGGTGCCGGGGGTGACCGGGGACTCCCGCCAGCGCCGCAGCGCCCGGCGCTGGAACACCTTCTCCCGGATGATGACCCCCACCGCCACGACCATCAGCCCGATGCCGAAGTAGATGAGGAAGTGGCCGAAGGCGAGGCCGTAGACAAGCGACGCCCCGCCGACGGCGAACAGGACGGAGCCGTAGCTGGCGGTGGGGACCGCCCGGGGCTCGCCGGTGGGCTCCGGCGGGCCGCGGCGAACCGCTTCGCGCGGGCGCAGGAGGATGAAGGCCAGCGCGGTCAGGAACGTGATCAGCACCGCAAATCCGCCCATGAACCCGATGACCGGCTTGCCGCTGTTCCAGATCGTCACCAGGGCCATCGACAACCCCAGGATGAACCCCCACACGAGCAGAGGGATGGCCCCGCCTCTCATGCCGGCGCCTCCTCCTGCTGCCGTTGCCGCTCCTCGGCCTCCTCGCGCAGGTCCTGCAGGGGGGCGTAGGAACGAATCGGCGGCAGCGGCTCCGGGAAGTTGAGCGGCGGCGGCGGCGAGGACGTCCACCACTCCAGGGTCTGCCCCTCCCACGGGTCAGCGCCCGCCGGGACGCGCCGGCGCAGCGAGACCCAGACGTTGTAGAGGAAGATGAGGACGCCGAGGGCGATGATCCCGGCGCCGATCGACTCGATCAGGTTCAGCGTTCCCCACCCCGGATGCTGCGGGTAGCGCGAGATCCGCCGCACCATCCCCTCCTGGCCGAGGATGAACATGGGGAAGAACGTCATGTTCGTCCCGATGATCATCACCACCAGTTGGAGCTTGCCCAGCCGCTCGCGGAGCATCGCGCCGGTGACCTTGGGAAACCAGTGATAGACGCCGGCAAAGAAGCCGAAGATGCTGCCCGCGAACAGCGTGTAGTGGAAGTGGCCGATGATGAAGTAGGTGTTGTGGTTGGAGTAGTCGAGCACCGGCGACGCGATCCAGATCCCGCTGAGCCCGCCGATCAGGAACTGCAGGAAGAAGGTCAGACCGAACAACAGCGACGCGCGCAGCTTGATCGCCCCGCCGATCAGCGTGCCCGCCATGTCGAAGTACTCGATGCCGGCCGGCACCAGCAGCAGCGTCGAGGTGAATGCGAACGCCTCATTGACGTTGCCCCCGGTGGTGAACATGTGGTGGCCCCACACGCTCATCGACAGCACCGAGAACATGATCATCGAGGCGACGAACGCCTTGTAGCCAAACCACCGCTTGCGCGCCCCGGCGGCGATCGACTCCGCGGCACATCCCAGGTACGGGAAGAACATGACGTAGACGACGGGGTGGCCGTAGAACCAGAACATGTTCTGGTAGTCGATCGCCCCGGTGTAGCCGACGAAGATGTGGGTCCCGGCGGTGCGGTCGAGGTAGAGCAGGATCATGGCCACGACGAGCACCGGGAAGGATCCGACCACCATCAGCACTGACACCAGCGCCGTCCAGGTGAAGACCGGCATTCGCAGCAGCGCCATCCCGGGGGCGCGGTGGCGCGCGATCGTCCACGTGACGGTCGCCGCCATGAGCACCGTGCCGGAGACCGCGAGGATGACGCCCAGCGTCCACAGGTCCTGGCCGATGCCGGGCGTGTATTGAGCCTCTGACAGCGGCGTGTAGGAGAACCACCCGGCGCGCCCGGATCCGCCTCCGGCCAGCCAGCCGGACTCCATCGTCAGTCCTCCCAGCAGCCAGATCCAGAATCCGGTGAGTGTTGTCCTCCCCCCGGCGATCTCGCTGGCGCCGATCTGCAGCGGCACCAGGTAGACCGCCAGTGCGACCGCCATCGGCGTCACGAACAGGTAGATCATCGTGGAGCCGTGCATCGTGAACAGTTCCGTGTACGTCTGGTCGGACACGATGTGGTTGTTGGGCTGCGAGATCTGGGCGCGGATGAACAGGGCCATGACGCCACCGGCCAGGAAGAAGCCCAGTGAGCAGATCGCCACGTTGAGGCCGATGCGCTTGTGGTCGGTGCTCGTCAGCGCGCCGATCCAGCCGGCCGATCGGCGGCGTTGCGCGCTCAGCGGAGGCGACTGGACCGTCATGACCGCGTCCTCTGCTTGGAGCGCGCCCAGGCGGCGAACGCGCTGGGGGTCATCGCCACGGCCCTGAACACCATCTCCGGGTGACGCAGGCCGCAGAAGACCGAGCATTGTCCGGGGAAGGTGCCGGTCCGGGTGAACGTCAGAACCTGGCTTTGGACGCTGCCCGGAAACAGGTCGTGCTTGAACTCCAGCTCCGGCACGTAGAAGCCGTGGATGACGTCGACCGACGTCATGTTGAACCGGATCGCCTCGTTGGTGGGCACGACCAGGGGCTGGTTGCCGACCATCCCGCTGCGCTGCACGATCCCGTATTTCGGATAGGAGAACTGCCACACCCAGCGCGCCGCCGTGATGTCGATGGTGAGGCTCGGCTTCTGCCGGTTGGCGACGGTGTCGACGCGGTGCTCATGGCCGAAGGTCAGGTACAGCAAAAAGACGGCCACCAGCGTCAGCAGGACGGCGTACCCCGCCTCGACCGGGTTGTTCTCATGCCATCGCGCCGGGCGCGAGCGCCGGTGGTAGCGCAGGATGGATACGAGGACGACGAGGAAGACGATCGCGAAGACACCGATGGCGATCGGCGCATACACGTGAGCCAGCGACCAGTACTCGTGGCGGGTGCTGATGAGGGCGGGAATGATCACGGGTCGCTGGGCCGCGCCAGGGCAGGAACGGTGCGCACGGGCTACCCAGGGCGGCGATCAGCAAACGCCGGATGTTTGCGCTCAGGTTATGGGCGGGCGCCCGGCGCCGATGCCCCGCTTGGCGTCATATCGGTGACGTAGCTCCGCGTCGATGTCGAGATTCGGAACCTCCGCCGGAGACCAAGCGCAAGAGCCTGGAGGAGCTGTCTGTGGAGGCGGTGCCGGGGATGCGGACGCGGCTGGCCGGCGCGCCGTCCTGAGGCCACGTAGGCTGTCGCGCCAGTGAAGTCGTTTGCTTCCGATAACTACGCCGGTGTGCATCCGGAGGTCCTGGCGGCGATCGCCGAGGCCAACGACGGCCACGCCGTGAGCTACGGCGCCGACCCGTGGACAGAACGGGCGGAGGCGGCGCTCCGCGCCCACTTCGGCGCTCAGTCGCAGGCGCTGCTGGTGTTCAACGGGTCCGGCGCCAATGTTCTGGCGCTGCGCTGCGCCTGCCGGCCCTGGGAGGCGGCCATCTGCGCGCAGACGGCGCATGTCAACGTCGACGAGGGCGGCGCGCCGGAGCGGATCGCCGGGGTCAAGCTGATCGCGGTGCCGACGCCCGACGGCAAGCTCACGCCCGCTGACGTGCGGGCCCACGTCACCCGGGTCGGCGACGAGCACGCGGTCCAGCCGCGCCTGGTGACCATCACCCAGAGCACCGAGCTTGGCACCCGCTACACACCGCGCGAGATCGCCGTCCTGACCGAGACGGCGCATGAGCTGGGGCTGCTGGTGCACGTCGACGGCGCGCGGCTGGCCAACGCCGCGGCCGGCCTCGGCGTCGGCCTGGGCGCGATCACCACCGACGCCGGGGTCGACATCGTCAGCCTCGGCGGCACCAAGAACGGTCTCATGCTCGGCGAGGCGGTCGTGTTTCTGGCGCCGGCGCTGGCGCAGGGCAGCCGCTACCTGCGCAAGCAGACGCTCCAGCTGGCGTCCAAGGGACGGTTCCTCGCCGCCCAGTTCGTGGCCATGTTCGAGGGCGACCTGTGGCTGCGCAACGCCCGGCACGCCAACGCGATGGCCACCCGGCTGGCCGCGCGCCTCAAAGACATCGGCGAGGTCACGATCACCCAGGCGGTGGAGGCCAACGCCGTGTTCGCCGTCATCCCCGGTCCGGCGGCCGACGCGGTGCGGAGCACCTGGCCGTTCTACACGTGGAATGAGGAGACCCGCGAGGCGCGCCTCATGTGCTCCTGGGACACCACGGCCGAGGACGTCGAGGCCTTCGCCGACGCGATCGCCGACGCCTGCTCCGCAACCGCCTACGGATAGAGCAGGCGGCTCTCCTGGCGCACCACAAACTGGCGTGGTGTTTCAGGAACTCGTCCACGAGTTCAGCGATGCCGGTGGGGGGGCTCGCCTGCTCACCCTCGACGACGACGACGACGACGGCGGCGGCGGCCGGCTCGTCGTTGCGCAGGAGCGAGGCAAATCGCATTGGGACGGCGGCCCAATGGACGGGGCTTGGGCCCGCGATCACGCGGGTGGCCGCCGTCGCACAGCGGCGGCGCTGACGCGGGCGGGGGCCCGCGAGCGTCAGGTTTGTACGAAATTCGTTTCGGCGCCTGCGATCTCGTCCGTGGAGCGCGCTGGGCAACCGATCTGTTCGAGACCCGTGGCCGTTGATCTGGATCTGGAACAAAACCGTCGCTCGCCCGCGTGTATCACCGGCATCGGCATGGCGCCGCGCGCCTTGCGAGCCAACGTCACCACCAGCCCTAAAATCAGCCCCGCCCGGGCTCCAGCACGAAGATCTCGAACATCCGCGCGGGGCCGAACACGATCTGGCTGTGGTAGGCGAGCACCCGCCGGCCGGTGAGCTCCTCGACGGCCGCCGTCGTCGTCTCCCCCACCGTCTCCTGGAAGCTGAGCCGATAGGCGCGGACGACGTCATCCTTGCCGGCGGCGAGAAGCGTCTCCTCGTTGCGCGTCAGCCCGTCCTCCATGACGACAAAGACGTAGTCGTCCAGAATCCACGCCTTGGCGGCCGTCGGTCCCCGGCCGTAGTACTGCTTCTTCAGCCCCACCATCGCGTTGGCGAGCGCGGTGCGCAGCGAGCCGCCCGCCTCCGGCATGCGGCCACCGGCGGCCTCGACGAGGTCGCGGGCCGTGCTCTGCGCCGCGAAATCGGTTTGATCCTCCGGGTCCATTTACGGCTCCTTTGCCGACCATTCGCCCAACGCGGCCGTGCCGTGCAAAGACCGCCTCTAACATCTCGCTGCCCCGCGACAGATCCCTGACACATCTCCTCGGCTGCACCAGATCCTGCAACCCCGGCGCCCGCGGGGGCGCAACCTTTCCCGGTCCTCGATGTTGTAATCGACATCGCGTCGCCGGCATCCGGCGACGCCGCGCACCCACCCAGCACGCACCCTGACCACCTCCGCTTCGCCATGCCCCTGAACGCTCACCGCCATCACCGCCCGGGCCTGGTCCTGGGCGTCCTTCTCGCCTTCGCGTGCGTGGCCTGGCTCCTGCCGGCCCCGGCGCGCGCATCCGCGCCGACCAAGGTCGTGCGCTATCACGGCTACCGGGTGCGGGTCCCGTCCGGCTGGCCGGTGTTCCGACTGGCGGGCAACCGCCGGACATGCGTGCGCTTCAACCGACATGCCGTCTACCTGGGGCAGCCCGCGGCCGATCAGGCCTGCCCCACCGCGGGCGTGGGCCGGACCGAGGCCATTCTCGTTGAGCAGGCCCACGGCCGTACCCTCGCCTCCCAGCCGCAGCCGCTGCCCATGCCGGCGGGCCCGCGGGCCGCGCAGGCACCGACCGCGGCGCAGGTGATCGACAACGCCCACCACGTCATCGTCACTGCGACGTGGAGCCATCATCCGGCCCTCATCCGGCGAGCGCTCGGTATCCGCAACCTGGCCGCCGCCGCCCGGCGCTCGGAGATCCGGCGCCCGTCCCAGGTCGCCCGGGCTCGCGCCCTGGTCCACGGCCGGCGTCGCGGACGCGCCACCACCCCGGCGTCGGTCCCGGGCGGGATCTACACCGGTTCCGGGTTCGATGCCTGCCACACGCCGAGTCCGTCACAGATGGCGGCCTGGGGGGCGTCCCCGTACCGGGCGATCGGCGTCTACATCGGCGGCGAGAACATGGCCTGCTCGCAGCCCAATCTGACCTCCACCTGGGTCAGCCAGCAGTCGGCCGACGGCTGGCATCTCATCCCCATCTACGTGGGGCTGCAGGCGAACCCCAACTCATGCGGCTGCCAGGCGATGTCGACGGCGACGGCGACGGCGACGAGCCAGGGAGCGGCCGACGCCAGCTATGCGGTCGCCGACGCCCAGGCGATCGGCATCGGCGCCGGCAACCCGCTGTACCTCGACATGGAGGGCTACCACCGCGCCACCACCACGAGCGCGGCGGTGCTCGCCTACATCCAGGGGTGGACCGATCAGCTGCACGCCGACGGCTACGGCTCCGGCGTCTATTCGAGCTCCAACTCAGGCATGATCGACCTGTCGGCCAATTACGGGACCGCCTACCCGGAGCCGGATGACATCTGGATCGCCAACTGGAACAACCAGCAGAACACCGCCGATCCCAACGTCCCCAGCACCTACTGGACATCGCACCAGCGCATGCATCAGTTCGACGGCGCCCACAACGAGACCTACGGCGGCGTCACGATCAACATCGACGGCGACTACGTCGATGCGTCGACGGCAGCTGCCGGCACCGGCACCGGCCCGGCGACACCGGCGCCGACGCCGTCGCTCGGCGTCTCCCCCGCCCCCGACGGCTCCACCAAGCTGCACCCCAGCTGGCTGTATGAGCCGGGCGTCGCCTCCTGGCAGATCCTCGCCGGACAGACGCCGGAGACGCTGGCGCCGCTCGGCGCGCCGGTGGCCGCCACCACCAAGATGCCGATCGACTCCGACAACGTCTTTCCCTACTTCGCGGTGACCGCCCTGGATGCCGCCGGGCAGCCGCTCGGCACCTCGGCCGCGGTGGCGACCCCGTCTCACCTCGCCGTCTACGGCCAGAGCGTGTTCATCCCCCGCGCCGGCCTGGGCGGCGTGCCGGTCGGCTGCTTTAACAGCGGGCCGTGCACGGGGGTCACGGTGACAGTCATGGCCGGGCGCACGACGCTGGTGAAGACCGGCCGGGAGCGCATCCCGCAGGGCGGCGGCCTGGCCTTCTTCAGTCTCACCCAGGCCGAGCGCAACCAGCTGTGGAAGCATCACCGCCACCAGTGGCTCGTGAAGATCGCCGTCAACGGCGACGGCGGGCTGTCGGCCATGCGGAGGGTCAAGCTGACCGCGTTCTCCACCAAGGGCCGGGCTCCCAGCCGGAGCCTGCAACCGTCCTCCGGGATCCGCCTCGTCGGCCTGAGCGACTTCGTCTCCAGCGGCTGGGTCGGCGGCATCCTCGCCGACTGCATCAGCACCACGCCATGTCAGACGCAGACGAAGATCGTCAGCCACGGCCAGGTGATCGCCCAGACCGGCGTCCAGACGCTTGGCGTCGGTGAGCTCGGCTACCTGATGTTCACGCTGACGCCGGCCGGCCACCACCTGCTGATGACGACCGTCGGGAATCAGATGCCGGCGAGGGTGATCGTCAGCGGTGCGGGCGCCCGCGCCGTCGGCCAGCTGTCGCTGAGCGCCTACAACTAAACGGCTCCGGCTGCCGGGACCGCCAGCCCCCGGCGGCTGAGCGTTGCGTCAAGCGCGTCGCCGAACAGCCCGCGGAGCCGGTCCGCCGCCGCCTTCTCCTGGGTGAGGATCGCCTCGGCCATCTGCGCGGTCTCCGCGTCCCCCGCCCGGGCGGCGACGCGCCGCAGCATCTCGTAGGCGCCGATCTCCAGGTGCTCGAACGCATAGGCGAAGGCGATGAGCTTGGCCGGGCTGTCCGGCTGCCCGGCAAAGAAGGCGCCCCAGTTGAGGGCTCCGACCCGCAGCGCCACGTCCTTGAGCCGGTTCGGCGCGCCGCCCAGGGCGCGGACCCGTTCGGTCACGAGCCGCTGATGCTCCTCGGTCTCCCGCCGGTGCTCCTCATAGGCGCGGGCCGGCTCCTCGCTGCCGGCGATCTTGCGGCCCCGGGCCAGCAGCTGCAGCGCCTGGCCCTCGATCGCATGGGCGTCGGTCAGGTACTTGATCACCTGCTGAGGCATCCCCTCCGCTGACACCCGCCGCAGCGACGCGTCCGCGGCCCGGTCAAAGCATTCTGCGACCCGGTCGCCCATGTCGCGCTCCTGCGCCTCGATGCGCCGCGTGCCGACAGACGCTCGGCGATGAGCCGCTCATGATCCTGGGTCTCGGTCTCATGCTCAGAGAACACTGCGGCCACTGACCGGTCCCCGGCGAGGCGGGGCGCCGCCTTCATCTGGATGAGGGCCTGCTGTTCGATGCAGTGGGCGTCGGTGAGGTACTTCGTCAGCTGCTCGGCGAGGGTGCTGGGGGGCATTGCGTCTCCTGTCCGTTTCCCGGGAGATGCCGCGCCGGCCGGACCGCAAACCGCAACCGTCGGCGGACGCACCGTGTGTCACCGCCCGAAGCGCCATCCCGCGCCGAGTCGGATGACCGGCGCCTCAGGTGATGGCGTGGCGCAGGTGCTTGGAGAAGCGGGCCACCCGGCCGTGCCCGCTGCTCGTCAGACCGGTCACGCCCAGCAGCGTGACGAACCCCCCGGCGAGGAGGGCGAAGCCGGCCAGCAGCAGCGGCCACCGGCGCTCGAGAAACGCGCGGGTCCGGGTGAGAACCGCCTCCGCCCGGTCTCCGGCGATCGCCACGGTGGCGATGATCAGCATCAGCGGCAGCACGAAGCAGGCGTTGTAGATGACGAGCAGTACCAGGCGCTGCCCCAGCCCCAGCCCGGATCCCACAATCGCCGCGATCGCGGCGAAGTACGGAAAGGCGGTCGGCAACTCGACGGCCGAGATGGTGACGCCGAGCAGGAGGCTCGACCGGCTCCCCTTCTTCGGCGACGGCAGGGTGCGCCGGCTCAGGCGCTCCCGCCGGCGCCACAGCAGAGCCGAGGCGACCAACATGGCCACGCCGGCCAGAACCTCCAGGATGTAGCGCGTCGTCGCGCTCGGATGCGGCACGATGGAGAGCAGGGCCTCGCCGGGACCGAGGACGATCAGAGCCCCGCCGAGGAAGAAGACGGCGAACACCCCCAGCGTGAACTCAATGAGCTCGCGCAGCGGCGTGTCCCCGGTCGCCATATAGAGGGCCGGGGCGATGGTGCTGGGGTTCATCGAATCCGCCAGACCGATGGAGACAACGACGCCGAGCAGACGGAGCATGGCCCTCGTCTTCTCCCCTCGATCTGGCGCGTCCAAGCAGGATTCGCCGCGGACGGTCCGCTGACGACACCAAAGCCAGCGGGTTCAGGGCCCGTCGCCGGCACCGGCCCCCGGCCGCAGCGAATAACCGGAGAGCACGAGCGCGCCGATCGCCGTGGCGCTTGCCACGAGCGCCGTCGCCACCATCCCCGCCGTCGGCGGCGCCAGCAGGAAGAAGCTCCGGGTCAGCGGAGCGAGCAGCGCGGCGGCGAACGCGCCCACAAGCGCGCCGCACATGATCCCCACCAACGTCGAGCGACGCACCGATCCGCCCGCCTCCAGCGCCATGACGAGGTACAGCCCGGTGAGGATGAGCGTCGTCAGCGCCACCGTTCGCGCCTGGGCGAGCGGCAGATTGAGGTCGTGCACCGCAAACAGGTAGCTTGACACCAGCCCGGTGCCGACGAGTGCCCCCGCGGGGACCGCAAACCGGGCGACGCTGCGGGCGAAGCCCGCCGGGCGCCACGGACCGGTGCTCGGTGCCAGGGCGAGGAAGAAGGTGGGGATGCCCACGGTGAGCGTCGCCGCGAGCGAGAGATGCCGTGGCAGGAGCGGATACGCGTCCGAGCTCGTGCCGATGGTGAGGATGAGGAATGCCGCCAGCGCCGACTTGGTGACGTACAGCTTCGTCACCCGCTGGAGGTTGCGCAGCGCCTGGCGCCCCTCCGCCACCAGCATCGGGATGGTGGCGAAGTCGCCGGTGACGAGCACCAGGTCGGACACGCTGCGGGCCATCTGCGTGCCGGTGCCCTGGGCGATCGCCAGGCGCGCGCTCTTGAGCGCCGGAACGTCATTGACGCCGTCTCCGACCATCGCCACGTAGCGCCCGGCGTTTCGCAGCCCCTCGACCAGTGCCCGCTTTCCGTCCGGGGAGATCCGGCCGACGACGGTCGCCTCCAGCGGAAGTCCATCGGCGGGCACGGCGCTGGCGTCCGTCACACCGGCCACCGGGATGCCGACGTCGCGCGCGATCGCCGCGACCGTGGCCGGGGCGTCACCGGACAGGACCTTGATCTCGACGCCCTGTTCGCGCAGGAATGCCACCGTCTCCTGGATGTGGGGGCGCAGCTCCTCGGCGAGGACGACGAGGGCTGCGGGCTGCACACCGGGCGGCGGCGCATCGCCGGGCTCGGCGGGCAGGTCCGGTCCCCGCGCCAGCGCGACCACCCGTCGGCCCTCGCTCTGGTGGCGGTCCGCCACGCCGGCCAGCTCGCCCGCCCCCAGCCGCTCCGGGGCTCCCAGGTACAGCGCCCCGGCCCCCAGCTGAAGCGCACTCCAGCGGCGGCGGCTGGAGAACGGGACCTCGGCATGAACCTCCTGAGGCTCACCGGGACATGCCCGGGCGATCGCCTCCAGGGTGCTGTTGCGCACCGACGCGGTGGCCGACAGATCGCTCAGCATCCGGCGGGCCTCGGCGGCGTCGACGCCGGGCTGCGGGATGACGTCCACGACCCGCAGCGCGGCCTCCGTCAGGGTCCCGGTCTTGTCGACGCAGACGGTATCGACCGAGGCCAGCGACTCGATCGCGTTCAGCTGCTGGGCGAGGATGCCGCGCCGGGACATGCGCACCGCCGCCACCGCATATGTGAGGCTGACGAGGACCATCAGGCCCTCCGGTACGAGCGTCACCACGCCCGCCGTCGAGGTCGCCACGGCGGTGTGCAGGGGGACGTGCCGGTGATACAGCGAGTAGCCCAGGAGCGCCCCCAAGCCGATGACGAGCCCGACGAGCGCGTACAGCAGGCGGTTGACAGCGAGCTCCAGCGGCGACCGAGGGTGGCGGAACGACCGGGCCTCGCCGGTGATCTGGGCCGCAAAACTCTGCTCCCCCACCGCGGTCACCTCATAGATTCCCACTCCGTCAACGACGAACGCGCCGGATCGCACCTCCTCCCCGGGCGCCCGCGGCGCCGGCTCGGACTCGCCGGTGAGGATCGACTCGTCAAGCCTCAACCCGGCGGCGGTGAGCAGCGCCCCGTCCGCCAGCAGCTGGTCGCCCGGCGCCAGCACGACGAGGTCGCCGACGACAAGCTCCTCCACCGCCACCCGGCGGTCGGCGCCGTCGCGGCGGACGACCGCCTGGGGAGCGACGAGCAGCGACAGGCGTTCCACCGCCCGCTTGGCGCGGACCTCCTGGGCGATCCCGATGCCGGAGTTGGCCACGATGATGCCGAGGAACAGCGCATCGCGCGGGTCGCCGAACAGGAGCGTGATGACGCCGAAGGCGGCGAGGATGAGGTTGAACACCGTCAGCACGTTGGCTCGGACGATGCTTGAGTACGACCGGCTCCCGGACCGCTTGCGGGGTCGCGGTGAGGCCGCGCGTCGCCGCGCCGCCTCAGCCTCGCTCAGGCCCGGCCCCGGTGTGGCGATGCCCGGCGGGGAGGCCGGCCCGGCCCTATCGGAGGTCCTGGCGGTTTCCATCGACAGCGGGAGCGCGCACCCGCCGGGGGTCGTCGCCCACCAACACCAGCACCGGGCATTCCGCCTCGCGGACCAGCTGCGCCGAGGTGCTGCCGTGTAGCCGCGGCCCGGTTGCCGCCAGCGCCCGTGAGCCGACCACCAGCAGGTCGAGCCGGCGGCTGAAGTCGGCCAGCCGATCGGCATGGCCGCCCCAGAGGACGTGCGGCTCGATCTCGCCCAGTTCCGTCAGCGCCTCGGTCGCCGCGCGGCGCTCGGCCTCCCTGGCCTCCTGGATCGGCAGCGGTCCGGCACCGGATACGGCCGAAACGACGGTCACCCCCGCCAGTGCCGCGCCGTGATCGGTCGCCAGCTCGCGCGCGGCCTCGACCGCGCGGCGGCTCTCCGCCGAGCCGTCGTAGCCGACGCCGATCAACCGCAGCGGTTCGGCGCCGGCGTATCCCGCGGGAGCAACCGCCACCGGACACGGGGACCCGCGGAGCACGGCCTTGGTGTCATCGCCGAACAGGATCCGTCCGACAGCCCCTCGGCGGGACGCTCCGACGACGACGAGATCGGCCCCGGCGTCCTGGGCGATGAAGTGCAGCCCACGGCCGACGGATGCGGCGAACGCGCACGCTGTCGTCACCCGCAGCCGCCGCCCGTCCCCGTCGCGGGCCTCGTCGACAACGGCGCTCACCCGGCGACGCTCGCGGTCCAGGCGATCCAGGATGCGGCTTCGCTCCTGGGTGACGAACTGCGCACTCTGCCCGCGAAAGCGCGAGGGATCGCCGGCGGCGACATGGGCCAGCGTCAGTCGTCCGCCGGGCGCAACGAGAGCCCGGGCGAGAGCCAGCGCCTCCTGGCCACCGGGACCGAAGTCCAATCCGACGAGGACCTCGTCAAACACGCGGCATCCCCGAGGCGCTCATGCCCGTGACCGTACGGCGCCGTCGGTGGCCCTCAATCAGTGGTCGGCCGCATCGTCCTCAGCGTTCTGCCGCGGAACGCTGAGGGCGAACGGGGCCGCGCGCTCGCGGCGGGAGCGCGCGGCCCCAAGCCCCCCCGGGCGATGGCCGCCTCCACCGGCCCCGTCCCGTCTCCGCACCGACCCCGCGATCCCGATGTGCGGTTTGACCTCCGACGGTGGAGCGTGGCCATCAGGGCAGGGACAGTAGGTGCCGGCGTTACACCCGGCAATGGGGTGCACACCCCATTGCCCTCATGGTCGGCGCCCGGGACCGTATGACCAACGTTCGGTCAATCCGTGGAGAAATACCCATGTCCCCCACCCTCATGCCCCCACTCTCGCCCCCCTGCGCGCCCGCCGGTTCACGCCCGCCGCGCGCCGGCCAGGCGTCGCGGGCGGAAGCGATCGACCGAGTGCCGGTGCGGTGTCTCGTCGTCGACGACCATCCGGCGATCCGGGAGGGCCTGTCCGCCCTGCTGGCCACCCAGCCAGACCTTGAGGTGGTCGACGCCGTCGCATCCGCCGAGGCCGCGGCGGGCGTCGCCGAGAGCATCGGCGTCCACGTCGCCATCGTCGATTACCAGCTCGGCGGTCGCTCCGGGCTCTGGCTCACGCGGACGCTCAAGCGCCGGCCGCATGCCCCCGCCGTACTGGTCTACTCGGCGTTCTCGGACCACCTGCTCGCCGCCGCCTGCGTCGTTGCCGGCGCCGACGGCCTTGTCAGCAAGGCGGCGCCGGCCGCGGAGCTGTACGAGCGCATACGCCGGATCGCCCGGGGGGTGCGACGGTTGCCGCTCATGCCGCCGGCGCTGGCCGACACCCTGCGCCGCCGGTTCGATCCGCGTGAGCAGGCGGTCTTCGGTCTTTTGCTGGCGGGCATCCCGGAGGCCGAGATCGCCGAGACCGTCGGACTCGCCGTCGATGAACTCGACTCGCTCCGGTGGACGATGCAGCGTAAGCTCGAGCGGCTGGATCCGCCCGCTGACCACGAGCCGTGACCGAGCCCGCCCGCGCCAAGAGGTACCTACCGCTCATCTACCGAGTCGCCGGCCTGAACGCCGTCGTGCTCGTGACGACCGTCGTCGTGACCCTGCTGGTCCTGGAGCCGGCCAAGTTCTCGCGCTTCGCCCTCGACGAGGCCGCGGTCCTCGTCGCCGCGCTCGCGCTGGTGGCCATCGTCAATCTGCTTGTCCTGCGGTGGATCGTCCGGCCGCTGGAGGCGCTGACCGCCTTGGCCCGCCGCGTCGATCTCAGCCGGCCCGGCGAGCGGCTGCCGGACGCCCGGCCCACCTCCGAGGCGGGCGAGCTCGCGCTGACCTTCAACGAAATGCTCGACCGGCTGGAGGCCGAGCGCCGGGATGCCACCGGCCGGGTTCTCGCCGGCCAGGAGTCCGAGCGGCTGCGCATCGCGCTTGAGCTTCACGACCAGGTTGGCCAGGAGCTGACGGCCGTACTGCTCAGCCTCGCCCGGGTCCAGAGTCAGGTGCAGCCACCGCTGCGGGAGGATCTCAGCGAGATCCAGGAGGCCATCCGCGCCAGCCTGGAGGATGTCCGGCGGATCGCACTGGAGCTGCGCCCGGAGGCCCTGGACGACCTGGGCCTGGTCAGCGCCCTCGCGGTGCTCTGCGACCGCTTCACGCAGCGCACCGGGATCACCGTGCGCCAGCACGTCGACGCCCACCTGCCGGAGCTGGAGGCGGACGAGGAGCTGGTCGTCTACCGGGTGGCGCAGGAGGCGCTGACCAACGTCGCCCGCCACTCCGGCAGCGACCGCGCCGACCTGCATCTCCATGTCCACGACGGCGATCTCGTCGTCGTCGTCAGCGACCGCGGCCGCGGCCTGGACGGCGACGGCCGGCCCGGAACCGGCATCCGGGGCATGCGGGAGCGCGCCGGCCTCATCGGTGCGCAGCTGCAGGTCGGCCCCAACGAGGACGGTCAGGGCTGCGCGGTCACCCTGAGGGTGAGCGGCGACCGGACCCTGGCGCACGCATGATCCCCCTCCGGACGAAGATCCTGCTCGCCGACGACCACGCGCTCGTGCGCCGGGGGCTCAGGCTGGTGCTTGAGGCCGAACCGGATCTGGAGGTGGTCGCCGAGGCCGGTGACGGCGCCGAGGCGATCGAGCTTGCCCTCGCCTCCGACGCCGACCTGGCGATCATCGACATCTCGATGCCGCGGATGACCGGGCTCCAGGCGGTCGCCGAGCTGCACCGCCGCCGCCCTGAGCTGCGCACCCTGATCCTGTCCATGCACGCCAACGAGCGGTACCTGTACGAGGCGCTCAAGGCCGGCGCCTCCGGGTACGTGCTCAAGAGCGTCGCCGACCGCGACCTGGTGGAGGCCTGTCGGGCGGCGATGCGGGGCGAGGCATTCCTGTACCCGGCGGCGATGACGACGCTCATCCAGGACTACCTGCGCCGGGCCCGGGACGGCGATGGGCTGCTTCGTGACCCGCTCACGGTCCGCGAGCAGGAGGTGCTCAAGCTCATCGCCGAGAGCTACAGCACGCGCCAGATCGCCGACGCGCTGGTGATCAGCGAGAAGACCGTCGAGCGCCACCGGGCGAACATCCTGGAGAAGCTGGGGATGCACGATCGCGTGGAGCTCACCCGGTACGCGATCCGACAGGGTCTCGTCGAGCCCTGAGCCGCAGTCGGCAGCGGCCCGGCAGCCGGCGAATGCAGCCTGCACCCCATTCCCCACCTCGGTGCCGGGCCCCATGCTCCTGTCATGACCGAACCGTACGATCACGGCCTCACCCGGCCCGCGGCGACCCGGAGCGCGGGCGACCGCGACGGGAGGCACGGCCGCATTCGCGTCCTGATCGTCGATGACCATGTCGCCGTGCGCGCGGGACTGGCCGGGCTCATCACCGGCCAGCCGGACATGACCCTGGCGGGAGAGGCGAGCAGCGCGGTGGCCGCTGTGGCCGGGGGGCGGTGCAGCTGCGACGTGGCAATCGTCGACTATCACCTCGGTGACCGCAACGGTCTGTGGGTAACCCGTCGCCTCCGCCAGTGGCAGGCGCCTCCGCAGGTCCTGCTCTACTCCGCGTTCGCCGGGGAGGCCCTCGCCGTCGCCGCAATCGTCGCCGGCGCAGCCGGCCTGCTCGGCAAATCGGCCATCGGCGAGGAGGTCTGCCTCGCCGTCCGCCGTCTCGCCGCCGGCGGCCGCTATCTCCCGGTGATTCGCCCGGCCGTCCTGGAGCTCATCGGCTCACGGCTCCAGGCGGACCAGCGGGCGATCCTGGGGCTGCTCGTCCACGGCATCCCGCCGGACGAGGCCGCCGCTCAGCTGGGGTTGAGCACGCTGGAACTTGACGTTGAGCGGGCGGCCATCCTCGGTGCCCTGGTCCGCGTCCCCGCCCACAGCCGCGGCTTTGCCCTCGCGTCCTCCCCGCTTCACTACGACCGCCGGCGCACGAATTTCCCCACAGACGACCGCCGGCGTGACACCATCAACCATGGCGCGGGGGACGCCGGGACCGGAGGTATCACATGACGGTAGCCGTAGTCCTCGATTTCCCCGAGGGCACCCAGCAGCAGTACGAGGCGGTCTCCGAGCACATATCGCCCCAGGCCTTCGCGGCCGCGGGCGGCCGGACGCACGTCGCCGGGCCCCACGCGCGGGGCTGGCGCGTGATCAACGTCTGGGACAGCTTCGAGAGGTTCGGCCGCTTTGAGGAGGATCAGGTCAGACCACACGCTCAGGCGGCCGGGCTCGCGCTCCCGGACATCCAGATGTTTGAGGTCGATGACGAGATGACCGACGACGGGCGGGCGCCCAGGTTCGCTCAGGTCGTCCTCCTGCCCGGACTCGACCGGCCCGCGTTCCGGGCAACTCATGACGACGTCGTCCCCGGCAACGCGCGCCCGGAGGGAGTCACCTTCCACGTCAACGGCCCCGTCGAGGGCGGTTGGTGCGTGATCGACGCCTGGACCTCGAAGGAGATCCGCGACGCGTTCATGGAGCGCACCGGAGCAATCCTGGGACGGGCGCCGATGTCCGGTCCGCCCACCATCGAGGAACTGACGGTGGTCGGCACCATGGCCGGCCGGGTGGCCGCCGGCACGCAGCAGATCTGAGCGACGACGCCGCGACCGATCTGTAAGGATGGCCGTCCATGGAGGAACGCGTCATCCCGCGGCTCGGTCGCCGTGTCACCGTCATCGGCCTCGGCACCTGGCAGCTCGGCGCCGACTGGGGAGACGTGGCCGCCGACGACGCCCGCGCGGTGCTCGACGCGGCCGTGGAGGAGGGCATCACGTTCTTTGACACGGCCGATGTCTACGGCGACGGGCGCAGCGAGCAGTTCTGCGGCGAGCTGCACCGCCGCCATCCGGAACTGCTGATCGCCACCAAGATGGGCCGGCGCGCCGAGCAGGTGCCGGGGAATTACGTCCGGGAGAACTTTCTGGAGTGGAACGACCGCTCCCGGGCGAACCTGGGGGTCGAGGAGCTTGACCTCGTCCAGCTGCACTGCCCGCCGGACGAGGTGTTCGCCAGCGACGCCGTCTATGCCGCCCTGGACGAGATGGTCGACGCCGGGCGGATTCGCGCCTACGGCGTGTCGGTGGAGACCTCCGCCCAGGCGCTGACCGCCATCGCCCGCCCCCACGTGGCCACGGTCCAGATCATCCTCAACTGCTTCCGGCTCAAGCCGCTGGAGGAGGTGCTGCCGGCGGCCCGGGAGGCCGGCGTGGGGATCATCGCCCGGGTGCCGCTCGCGTCAGGGCTGCTGTCCGGTCGCTATGACGAGCACACGGAGTTCGCCCCGGACGATCACCGCAGCTACAACCGCCATGGCGAGGCGTTCGACGTCGGCGAGACGTTTGCCGGGGTGCCGTTTGAGGTCGGTCTGGCCGCGGTGCGCGAGCTGAAGTCGCTGCTGGATCCCGGCCAGTCGCTGGCCCAGTTCGCGCTGCGTTGGGTCATCGACCAGCCCGGGGTCAGCACCGTCATCCCGGGCGCGCGCAACCCTGAGCAGGTGCGCGCCAACGCCGCCAGCGCCTCGCTGCCGCCATTGCGCGACGAGCAACTGGCCGGCGTGCGCGACGTGTACGACCGCCTGCTGCGGCCCCACGTCCACGATCGCTGGTAGCCGCCGGCGGCGTGGTCGTCGCTCGCGCGCGGTGCCATCCGGCAGTGCCGCTGCGCAGCACATGCTCACCGCGTGCCGGAGATGAGCCGCTCGCGGTCAAACAGGGCGGAAACGACCCGCCAGCCCAGCCGGTCGATGGCGAGCAGGGCCGCACCCAGGCCGACCGCCAGCGCCAGCGTGGGATGGATGACGTCGAAGGCGACCAGGGTGGTCAGGGCGACGAGCGGGAGGTTGCCGAGGACGCTGAGCTGCTGCGCGGCCCGGATGTCGGTCGACCGCGTGGAGATGGCGATGCCGACCCAGATCGACCACAGGGCCAGCAGCGGTGTGAAGATGACCTGCGCCACCACCACCGATCCCTGGAGCAGAGCCGGGGCGACGCCGGGGTGGGCGAACAGCTCGATGACGATCACAAAGATCCCGTACACGAGATAGGAGACGGCGACCGCGGGCACGAGCGGGGCGAGCGCCTTGGCGAGCAGAAACTCCTCGCGGCGGATCGGCGTCGTCAGCACCGGCTCCAGCGTCCCCTGCTGGCGCTCTGAGACGATCGACGCCGCGGCGACAAACGAGGGCACCAGCGCCGGGATCCCCAGCATGTACAGGAGCTCGTGCTGGTGGCTGAGAGGCACCGCGGCCGCGGCCGGCAGGGCGAGGATGTAGATGAGCGGCTGGACCAGGAAGATCACCGGAATGATCGCCATGCTGAAGATCATGTAGCGGTTGCGCCGGTAGTCCCGGAGCTCCTTGCGCACAACCCCCAGCACCCGGCGGCGGCTCACGCCACCGTCTCCCGCGCCGGCTCGCTCTCGGTGATCAGCTCCAGGTAGACGTCCTCGAGCGTGTGCTGGGACTCGGTGATCGACAGCACGTCGGCGCCGGAGGCGACCAGCCCCCGCGTGACCGCCGGCGCGGCCACGGCCGGGTCGGACACCGACAGGATGTACGCACCCTCTCCATCCCGGCGCCAGCCCTCGACAGCCGGCTGCGCCGCGAACGCCCCGTCAGGATCGTCGAGCGGGGCCAGCGTCCGGACCGTGAGCGTCTTGGCGAACAGCCGGTCGCGGAGCTCGGCGGGACGGCCGATGGTCCGGAGCGTCGTGTTGAGGATCGCCACCCGGTCGCACAGCCGCTCGGCCTCCTCAAGCCGATGCGTGGTCAAGAAGATGGTGACGCCGCTGCGGCCGAGTGCCGCGATCAGGTCATGGACCTCGCGGCTGGCCACTGGGTCCAGGCCGGCCGTGGGCTCATCGAGGAACAGCACCTGCGGGTCGCTGAGCAAGGCTCGCGCCAGCGCGACCCGCTGGCGCAGGCCCTTGGACAGGGTGCCGCACAGATCGTGCTCCCGGTCGGTCAGGTTGACCGCGCGCAGGGCCTGTCGGATCCGGGCGGCGGGATCTGACACCTCGTACAGGTCGGCAAAGCACTCAAGGTTCTCGGCCACGCTCAGGCGCGAGTACAGCCCGGGGGACTCCGGCATGATCGCGATCCGCCGCCGGATCTCCACCCCGTTCTCCGGCGCCAGCGGGATGCCGGCGACGGTCGCCGATCCGGACGTGGGCGAGATGAGCGTGCCCAGCGTCCGCACCGTTGTCGTCTTGCCGGCACCGTTGGGGCCGAGGAATCCGAAGACCTCGCCGCGGGCGATCTCAAACGTGACATCGTCGAACGCCAGCCGGTCTCCGAATCGCTTCCCCAGGCCGCGCGCCGAGATCGCCGGCTCATGCTCGCCGGTCATCGCGTGCGGGTGTTGCGGGAGGCCCCGGCTGCCGAGGCGCCGGGCTTGTCGGATGCATCATCGTCCTCGTCGTCTGCCGGCGCGACGTCCGGCAGCGGTGGCCGCCGGCGTTCATGGGGCAGCCGCCCGGCGCGCCGCGCCTGATCGGTGAGCAGGTACTCGATCTGGGCGTTGATGCTGCGCAGGTCGTCGTCCGCCCAGCGCCGGAGCGCCTCGAACAGCCGCGGGTTCAATCTCAGCAGGAATCGCTTGCTCTCGGCCACGACGCTCGGCGCCCTCCCGTCAGCTGTAGAGCGAGCCGGTGTTGATCACCGGCGTCGGCGAATGGTCGCCGGAGAGGACGACCATCAGGTTGGCCACCATCGCCGCCTTGCGCTCGGCGTCGAGCTCCACCAGGTCACTGTCGGCCAGTTGCGCCAGAGCCATCTGCACCAGGCCAACGGCCCCGGTGACCATCGTCCTGCGGGCGGCCAGGATCGCCTCGGCCTGCTGGCGGCGGAGCATGACCTCGGCGATCTCCGGGGCGTAGGCCAGGTGGGTCAGCCGCGTCTCCAGCACGTTGATTCCAGCGACGGCCAGCCGCGCCTGGAGCTCGGTGTGGAGGCTGTCTCCGACAGCGGCCACGTTGCCGCGCAGCGAGACGACCTCCGGCGCGTAGTCGTCGTAGGGGTACTCGTTGGCGAGGTGGCGCAGGGCGGCCTCGCTCTGCACGACCACAAATTCCTCGAACGCCTGGACGTCGAAGATCGCCTTGGCGGTGTCGACGACCCGCCAGACCACGACCGCGGCGATCTCGATCGGGTTGCCGCTGGCGTCGTTGACCTTGATCCTGTCGCTCTGGAAGTTGCGCACCCGCAGCGACACCCTCAGGCGCCAGAACACCGTGAACGGGTTCACCCACCACAGGCGCGCCTCGGTCAGGCTGCCGACGTAGCGTCCGAACAGGATGAGCACCCGGGACTCGTTCGGCGTGACGGCGACGAAGCCGGGGCCGACGAGGATGCACCCGGCGGCGACCACGCCGGCGGCGATCCTCGCGGCGGTGCCGAAGCCGCCGGTGCCGACCGCGATCACAAATGCCACCGCGCCGATGACCACCACGGCGACGGCGACCGGCGCGGGACAGGCAAGCGCCTGCGCCGTTTGCTGCTCATGAACGCGCCGGGGTGAGAAAGCTCCCGGCTCAAGCGCCCCTCCGGGGGCCCCGTGTGGAGTTGCCACGCCCATCCTGTTGCCCTCTCGGTCGTGATATCACCGAGATAGTACGGCGATACCGCGACTTGTCAAGGGCCCGCTCGGTGCCTCAGGCAACCACCCCGTACCCGTCGTCGTTGCGACCGACGCCGTCGCCGAGAGTCACCGCGTCCCGCTCATCGACGCGCACGGGGGTGTCGAGGCGAGATGGAGTGGTGCGCGGCACCCGCCTCAAGGCCCTCCAGCACCTCCTCGGGACTGACCGCCAGATAGCGCGCCAGCTGGTCCACGCTCGGCGGATGGTGAGTCTCACCGGTCATGTCTCGCACCGCGCGGTCCACGCGCAGCGCCATCTCCTTGGCCGACCGCGGGACGTGTGCCGACCAGCCCGTGTTGCGGAAGTACCGCTTCAGTTCACCCAGGATGGTGGGGACGGCGAACGACGGGAATGCGACTCCGCGGCCGGGATCGAACCGGTCGATCGCGCCGAGGAGCCCCACCGCCGCGACCTGCACGAGGTCCTCGACCGGTTCATGCCGGTTGGCGTAGCGCAGCGCGAGCCGGCGGGCCATCGGAAGGTAACGATCAAAGAGCTCCTGTCGAGCCGCCCGCTCGCCGTGCTCTCGCCAGCGGACCGCCAGCGCATCCGTGTCGGCCCGGCCCCAGGGGCGAGTCGGCGCACGCGCAGGCGCCAGCAGGTCAATCGGGCCTGATCAAGGCCTCGTTGCCGGCCCGGAGCGGCCGGATGGCGCCCTACGGCCGCAGGACGACCTTGGTGCAGTTGTCGTGCTTGTGCTTGAACATCTCGTACGCCTCCGGTGCGCGGTCCAGCGGCACGTGGTGTGACACGACGAAACTGGGGTCGATGTCACCGTTCTCGATGCGTTCCAACCGGGGGCGCAGGTACCGGTGCACATGGGCCATGGACCGCCGGCCGCGATGCCCCAACGTTGCTTCCAAACCTCGCTCGCGCTCGTCGCCGCGTCATTGCGATGACCGTTGGGCGCAACTACGTCTTCATGAGGACAGCCGAGCGTCCGGGTTGGCGGCGCCGGGGCATCACCGCGCCCAGTGCTTGATGTCGCTGCGACACTGCCGACCCGCCGACCTGCGGTGAAGGCCCTGGAGGGGGTGGGCGCCGTCACGCGCGAGCAGTGGAACAGACTCGTGGTTCCGGGCCAGGGGCCGATCAGCCACACGTTCCTCTCCGCCTGGGAGCACGTGATCCTACCCGGCCTGCAGAGCCGGCCGCTGGTGGCGTGGGACGATGAGGGCCAGGTGCCGGTTGCGGCAACCCCGGCGTGCTTCTATGACCTTGACCCGGGCGGGCTGAAGGCGGGCGCACCACCGCTGCCGCTGAGGGCCCTGCGCCGGCTGCGGGAGGATCTGCTCCTCCTCCGGATCTACGAGCTGGGCGCTCCGGCGGCACTGGCCTTCCCGCTGCTGCACGAGGCGGGGATGAGCGCGGCCGACGCGGCGCGGCTGCTGCTTCCGGCGGCCATGGAAGAAGCCGCCCGGGCGGGGGCGCACGTCATGGTCGTGCAGGATTTCGTCGCCGGCGAGGACGGCTTCGACGAGGTTCTGGAGGAGGCGGGCTTCGTGCCGGTGCCGGTCCTGCCGACCGTCATGCTCGAGCTGCCGTTCGACTCCTTTGACGACTATCTGGCGCGCATGCGCGCTCCGTATCGTCGCCGGGCGCACCGGGCCCTTGAGCAGTCACGCGGGTTGCGGGTGGAACACCACCACATGTTCGCTCCGCTCGCGCCTGAGCTGGCCCGGCTGACCCGGGCGGTGTTCGATCGCGCCGGGGAGATCCGGCGCGAGATCCTCAGCGAGGACTACTTCCGCGCGGCGTCGGCCGCGCCTGACATGAGCCTGCTCGCGTTGCGGCGCAGCGACGGGACGATCGCCTGCTTTGCCCTCCTTCTGGACGACGGCCCGTGCCTGCAATTTCTCAACTGCGGCTTTGAGCTGACCGCCCGCGAGGACGGCGCCTACTTCCGGCTGCTGTACGAGCTCGTGCGCCTGGGGATCGAGAAGCGCTACCAGCGCCTGAACCTGGGGATCACCACCGTGCCGCCAAAGCTGGACATCGGCGGCGTGCCCGTGCCCCTCGTCGCCTGGATCCGCTACCACCGCAGTCCCGTGCAATCGCTGTGTGCGGCGGTCGCACGGCGCTTTCTGCACCATGAGGTCGAGTCCCCGCGGAGGGTGTTCAGGACTGACTCGGCCACCGACTCCGCCGCCGTCCTCGTCCACCCCGCGGCCGCGAGGCTTCGCCGCTCAGCGTGAGGCGCGGGGTCGCCCTTGTCCTCGACGGTCACGGCTGGGCCGTGCGCTCGGTGGTGACCTCCCTCGGCGCCGACGGCTGGTTCGTCCTGGCCCCGCGGGGGACCAAGTCGGCGCGGTCGCGCCTGTGCGGCGCGGCCGTCGACATCCCGGACTACACGCACGACACGGCGCAGTTCACCGCCCGGGTGCGCCGGATTCTCCGGGAGTGGAACGTCAGGCTGGTTGCCCCCGCCGAGGACGGTTCCCTTGAACTGCTCTATGAGACCCCGGGGCTCCTGGGGGACGCGGCGGTGCTCGGCGGCGACCGTGAATCCGCCCTGCTGGCGCTGGACAAGCCCCGCACCCTGAAGGCGGCCCGCGCGGCCGGGTTCCGGACTCCCGCTTTCATCGAGCCGCAACGGGTCGACGAAGCGGTCGCGGCGGCCCGCGACATCGGGCTGCCGTGCGTCATCAAGCCGACCCGCTCGTATGCCCGCGCCGGATCCGGGATGCGCTCGGCCCGCCTCGCGTGGGCCTACTCGCCGGTGGAGGCGCGGCGCCACGTCGAGGCGTTCCTGGCCCAGGGCTTTGCCATGCCGCTGGTCCAGGAGTACGTTCCCGGCCGCTCCATCGGCGTGGCCGCCGTGCTGCGCCGCGGTCGTGTTCTCGGCTGGGGGGCCCGCGAGGCCTTCTCCCAGCTGCCGATCCGGGGAGGCTCGGCCGTCTGGCGAGCGACCGTGTCCGGCGACGAGCCCGGTGTGCAGGACGCCCTGGCGCTATTGCGCACGCTGGGGTTCGAAGGCCTCGGCGACGTCCAATACCACATCGCCCGGGACGGGACGCCCACCCTGATGGAGATCGGCGCGCGGACCTACGGTTGGCTGCCGCTCACGATTGCGGCCGGCGCCGACCTGCCCGCCATCGCCGCGCGCGCCACCGAGGGCGAGGAGCCCGCCGCCACCGTCGCCGCCCGGCCCGGAATGCACATGCGGTGGCTGCGCGGAGAGCTTGCCCGCCTGCGCGAGGCCGCGGCCCCGCGCGTCCAGCTGCCCCCCGGCGGCCGGCGAACCGATGTCATCCGGCAGCTCTGGCCGCTGACCGGCCGATCGATGCTCTACGACGGGTGGGGGGCGGCCCGCCGCGCCTGAGGTCTCCCTGCGCGCCGGGTTGGGGCCGAGCGTGCGTCTGGCGCCAAACCGGAAGCGCAGGACACCCTCTGGCACGATTTGCACGCGGGATGACGGTACGAGACACCGCTGTTGGAGGTGAGAGGAGCGGAGATGGGCAAGGTCATCGTCATGAACGGAGTGACACTCGACGGCGTGATGCAATCACCGGCCCGCCCGGACGAGGACACGCGGGGCGGGTTTGCCCACGGCGGCTGGGCGGTCCCCTACAACGACGCGGCCACCGTCGCCAAGATGGGCGAGCGGATGGGCGAGGATCGCGCGTGGCTGTTCGGCCGGCGCACGTATGAGGACCTGCTGGCGATCTGGAATGCGCGCGGTGGTCCCTTCAAGGACGCGCTCAACAATGCGGAGAAGTACGTCGCCTCCAGCAATCCGAAGGCGCGGCTGGAGTGGCCTAACTCGACGCTGCTGCATGGGGATGTCCCGGCCGCCGTGACCAAACTCAAGGAGAGCCGCGACACGAACCTGGTGATCATGGGCAGCGGCGTGCTGATCGGCTCACTGATGGCCGCCGACGTCATCGACGAGTATCTGTTGACGATCGCTCCTCTGGTCCTGGGAACCGGCCGGCGGCTGTTTAACGGCGGCGCACCCGCTCCACTGCGCCTGCTGGAGTCCAGCGCGACGAGCACCGGAGTACTGATCGCCGTCTACGAGCGCGCTCCGGCGTAGGAGACAAACGCGCGTCCTCCGACGGCGCGTGCCCGGTCGAATAAGTCGCGTCCGGGGAGGCAGAGCCCATGACGCGAATCGGAGGAGCGGGCCGCCGCGGGTCAGCCGAGGTCGAGAGCGAAGGTTGCCCGGACCGCGGCCGTGACTTCATGCTCGCCCGGCTCCACCGGCATCGGCTCGGCGGCCATCGGCCGCAGACCGCCGGCGGCTCTGGCCGCGATGTGGTGGTCGGCCTCGTCCAGTGCGATCAATCGCCCCAGCTTGGCCCCCACGCCCTCGGCGTACGCCTGCGCCTTGCGCCGACCCTCCGCGGCCGCTTGACGAGCCGCTTCGAGGCGGACGGGGTTGGTCGGCGAGATCAGCCAGCGGGGGCCGTCGATCCGCGCGGCGAGGTCCTCGGTCGCCTGAGCGATCAGCCGTCCGATCAGATCCGGATCGGTCAGGCGCACCGACACGCGCGCGATGGCTCGATGGCCCAGCGACCGGCGACCGGCCGGCGTGTGGTCGAACTCCTCAAAAACGGTGATCCCGGTGGTGGAGCGGTCTCCTGGATCGACGCCGAGCTCGGTGAGGAG
>DASSZQ010000161.1:0-22187 GCA_035702755.1 Solirubrobacteraceae bacterium
CGCTCTCAATGCGCTCCCGCGGAACCCACGCCTGGACGACGGCGGAGATGAAGAAACCGAACACCAGCGCCCACCACACCTCCCAGCCCATGAGCAGAGCGTCGCGCAGTCCGTGCCAGATGACGTCCAGGACCGAGGTCATGATCTCAAACTATCATACCCCCTGGGGGTACTCGAAGCCGCCGAGGTAATGTGCATCACGCCGCGCCGCCGCGGCCATTGCACCCGCCGCCACGGGCAGCTAGCGTCCGGTGCCCGTGTCGGAGCTGTGGTCCTCGCTCACCGCCGGGCAGCGCCGGACGCTCGTCCTGATGGGGCTGGCCGTCGCCGCCCTGCACGTCCTCGGCCTCCTGACACTGATGGCGCTCAGCGCCGGGCACCCGCACCGCGCCGGCGCCGTCGGCGCGTTCACGGTTGGGATCGGCCTGACCGCGTACACCCTGGGCCTGCGCCACGCCTTCGATGCCGATCACATCGCCGCCATCGACAACACGACGCGCACGCTGATGGGCAAGGGGCGGCGGCCGCTGAGCGTCGGCTTCTGGTTCTCGCTCGGCCACTCCTCGGTGGTGTTCGCACTCGCGCTGCTCGTCTCGGTCGGCGTCCGGTCGGTCGGCGGCGCGGTGGCCGACGGGCACTCCGCGCTGCACCAGGTGGCGGGGTGGATCGGCACGCTCGTCTCCGGCAGCTTCCTGTACGCGATCGCGGCGCTCAACCTCGCCATCCTGTGGGGCATCGTCCGGGTGCTGCGCGACCTCCGGGCGGGTCGCTATGACGAGCGCCGCCTGGAGGAGCAGCTCCAGCGCCGCGGGCTCATGAACCGCCTGCTGGGGCGGCTGACGCGGACGGTGTCCTCGCCGGTCCGCATGTACCCGGTGGGGGTGCTGTTCGGCCTCGGCTTCGACACGGCCACCGAGGTCGCACTGCTCATCCTGGCCGCGGGGGCGGCCGGCGCCGGCCTGCCCTGGTACGCGTTCCTGTGCCTGCCGCTCCTGTTCGCCGCCGGGATGTCGCTGATGGACTCGCTGGACGGGGCGGTCATGAACCTGGCCTACGGCTGGGCGTTCGCCCGTCCGCTGCGCCGCGTGTTCTACAACCTCGTCGTCACCGGGCTATCGGTGGCGGTGGCGCTGATCGTGGGGACGATCGAGATCGGCGGGCTGGCGGCGTCGGAGCTCGGCCTGACCGGCTCGTTCTGGAGCTGGCTGCAGGGGATCGACTTCAACACGCTGGGCTTCGTCATCGTCGCGCTGTTCGTCGTCACCTGGGCCGTGGCGATCACCGTGTGGCGCGTGGGGCGCCTGGAGACGCGGTGGCGCCCCCGGGTGGAGGACACCCCCACGCCCTGAGGCCACGGTGTGGCCGGCTCGGTTCAGGATCGGTGCCGGCGGGGTCTGGGTCGGTGCCGGCGATGAAGGGAAACCCGGAACGGGGCCGGCGCGGAGAACCCCCAGTTTGTTCGAAACTCGGATCGTGCCTTCCGATTTCGTCAGTGAGTGGCCTATAGCGACACTTGCGTTCGAGATCGTCAGCGCGAATTCGGATTTCGAACGCAAGTGACGCATCCCGGGCGGGTTTTCACCCGCATCCCGCCCCGCCGGGCCCCCTCGCCTTCTTCACTGCTGCCGTCTTTCGCGGCACCGAGCCCATTCACGGTTGGGCGGTCGCCGGGGGTGGCGGACCGGCGGCCGGGGCGGCGGCGGTGAGAAGCCCACCGCCCGGGCGGTCGCGTCCGGGCCACCACAGCCGGCGGGGCCAGCCGCTCAGGAGGGCAGCACCACGCCCAGCCGCGGCGCCAGCTCCACCAGCCGCTCGGCGGGCAGCTCGCCGACCCGCGCCGCGCCGCCGGCCTCCATCTCACGCGCCAGCTCATGCCAGGCTCGCGCCACCGGCGCCACCCGCGCCGTCGGCCCCCAGCCGGTGACCGCGCGCAACTCGGCGGCGCGCTCGCGGACATCGTCGAGCGTCAGCTCGCGCAGGGGCCGGCTGGCCCCGCGGACGTGGACGGGCCGCGCCGCGACCTCGGCCGGGTCAAGGCGGCTCTCCCCCATCTCACGCGCTCCCGCTCGCGGCGGCCACCGCGGCCTGGCCGTAGGCGAGGCCGCCGTCGCCGACCGGCAGCCGCTCCGGCACAAGCACGCGCAGCCCGCGCGCCCGCAGCCCGGCGTCGACGGCGTCCAGCAGCCGGCGGTTGGCGAACACGCCGCCGCTCAGCACCGCCAGCTCGGTTCCGTGCTCCGCGGCCGCGGCGCAGCACGCCTCCACGGTCACGGCCGCCATCGCCCGGTGAAAGCGCGCCGCCACCACACCGGTGCCGACACCGGCGGCAACATCGGCACAGACGGCGCGGATCGTCTCCCGGGGATCGATGACCAGCCCGTCCTCGCCGGTGGCCACCGCCACCGGGTAGACGCCCCGCTCGGCCGGATCGCAGGCGGCCTCCAGCTCGATCGCCGCCTGCCCCTCGTAGGTGACCTCGGTCCGGATCGAGCACAGCGCCGCGACGGCATCGAACAGGCGGCCGATGCTTGTCGTCACCGGCGAGGCCAGGCCGGTCTCGGCCAGCCGCGCCACCGCCCGCCACGGCCCGGGCGCCACGCGCTCGGCCAGCCCCGTCGGCGCCGCCGCCACCCCCGCGGCCGCCAGCCACGCGCAGGCCATCCGCCACGGCTCGCGGATCGCCCGGTCGCCCCCGGGCAGCCGTACTCCGAGCAGGTGGCCGACCCGCCGACACCCGTCCACGCCGCCGACGAGCAGCTCACCGCCCCACACCGTCCCGTCGGTCCCGTAGCCGGTCCCGTCGAAGATCGCCCCCACCGCCGGGCGCGCGGGATCGGTTTCCCCGTGCTCGGCCAGGCAGGCGGCGAGGTGAGCATGGTGATGCTGGACGCCGACCAGGCGCACGTCCTCCAGTTCCCGCGCGTACTTCGTCGCCAGGTACTCCGGGTGCAGGTCATGCGCCACCGCCTCCGGCCGGACGGCGAACAGCGCCGTGAAGTGCTCCACCCCCTCGGTGAATGAGCGCAGCGTCTCGTAGTTGCCCAGATCGCCGATGTGGTGGCTGACCCACGCCCGCCCGCCCTTGGCCACGCAGAAGGTGTTCTTCAGCTCGCCGCCGCAGGCGAGCAGCGGCCGGCCGTCGCCGGGCAGCGGCAACGCGGCGGGCACGTACCCGCGCGAGCGGCGCAGGAACATCCGGCGCCGGACCCCGCCGGCGCCCGTCACCCGCAGCACCGAGTCATCGGTCCGCGTCTCGATGGGGCGGTCATGGACGAGCATCAGCTCGGCGATCCCCGCCAGGCGAGCGGCGTCGCCGTCGGCGTAGGCGATCGGCTCGTCGGAGACGTTGCCGCTCGTCATCACCAGTGGACAGCCGGCGTCGGCGAGCAGCAGGTGGTGCAGCGGCGAGTAGGGGAGCATCACGCCGAGCTCCGGCGCCCCCGGCGCCACCGCGGCGGCGACCGCAGCCCCGGGCCGGCGCGGGGCGAGGACGATCGGCCGCTGCGGCGCGGTCAGCAGCGCCCGCTCCGCCGCCCCCAGCATCACCAGCGCCTCCGCATCCGCCGGCGTGCCGGCCATGAGCGCAAACGGCTTGTCCTCTCGGTGCTTGCGCGCCCGCAGCCGTCCTACTGCGGCGTCGTCGTCGGCCCGGCAGGCGAGATGAAAGCCGCCGATCCCCTTGACCGCCAGGATCTGCCCGCGGATCAGCGCGGCCGCGGCGGCCGCGACGGCGTCCCGCGCCGATCCCCTTGGCAGCGGTGTCCCCTCCGCATCCACCAGCATGACCGCCGGACCACACGCCGGGCACGCGTTGGGCTGGGCGTGGAAGCGCCGGTCGCCCGGGTCCTCGTACTCGCGGCGGCAGCGCTCACACATGGTGAAGGCGGCCATCGTCGTCCGCGGCCGGTCGTACGGGACCCCGCGGACGATCGTGAATCGGGGGCCGCAGTTGGTGCAGTTGATGAACGGGTACCGGAAGCGGCGGTCCCGGGGATCGAACAGCTCGCGCAGGCAGTCGGCGCACGTCGCCGTGTCCGGCGTCACCGGCGCGTCCGGGATCCCGCCGCCCGGGCTGGCGCGGATGGCGAATCCGGCCTCGCCGGCCGGTTGCAGATCCCCGGTCTGGACCGACTCCACCGTCGCCAGCGGCGGCGCCTCGGGAGCGAGGCGGTCAAGGAACGCGGCCACCGCGGCGCCGGTCCCCTCGGCCTCGATGAGCACGCCGTGGGCGTCGTTGAGCACGAAGCCGGCCAGGCCCAGTTCCCGGGCCAGCCGGTACACGTACGGCCGGAAGCCGACCCCCTGGACCGTCCCCGTCACGCGGGCGCGCACCCGCCGCGGCCGCGCGGGGGCCGCGACGCTCATCCGACAAGCTCCCGCAGCACGTGGTACGCGCTCGCCTGGGCCTCCTGGATGCGCGGGATGTGCTCGGAGCGGGTGACGATGACGTGGTCGGCGAGGCCCTCGGCGGCGACCCGCCCGCCGTCGTAGCCGACGAGCGCGATCGTCACCACTTCACGGCGCCGCGCCTGGGCCAGCGCCTCGATGATGTTTGTGGAGTTCCCGGACGTGGACAGCGCCAGCAGCGCGTCGCCCGCCGCGCCGTAGGCGATCACCTGGCGGGAGAAGATCGCGTCGGTGCCGATGTCGTTGGCGATCGCGGTGAGGATCGCCGGGTCCTCGGTGAGATCGATCGCCGGGCGGCCCGGCGCCATCCCGTCGCTCCCGGGCGCCCGGAAGTCGGCGACGACGTCCATCGCGTCGGTGGCCGAGCCGCCGTTGCCCAGCGCCAGCAGCTTGCCGCCGCGGGTGAAGCTGGTGCGAAGCGCGGCGGCGGCCTCCTGGAGCGCGACGTGGTTGTCGGTCAGCGTCTGCTCGCGCAGGGCGCCGATCTCCCCGGCCTTCATCAGCACCGACCGGCGGACGTCCTCCAGCACCGGGTCAAGCTCGCGCTCGCGCTCACCGAGGAACGGATACAGAAAGCTGGAGGCGCCGGCGTCGTGGGTGGGCCGGGCGGTGCGGCCCTCCAGCAGTCCCCGGTGCTCAAAGAACACGTGGACGAGCTCCCACAGCACGTGATACAGCGTCTCCACAAGCTCCTGGCGGATCGGCGGCTCCGGCACCGGCGGCGCAAACTCCCACTCCGCCCCGCAGGGCGCGAACGCAATCGTCAGGCACCCGCGCTCGCGGGCGCGGGCCAGAGCCGCGGCCGCCGCCCCCCCGTCGGACTCGACGCCGTAGGCGATGGCGATGTCGTCCGGGCGCGCCAGCAGCCCAACCTCCTGCGCCAGCTCATGCCGGGCACCGGTGAGCGCGAGCGCCGGCAGCGCGCGCTTGCCGACGATCACCGGATGCACAAACTCAACGGCGACATGCCGCGCATCGGAGCGGGCGGCCGGTGAGCTGCCGAGCGCGATCAGGCGGCCGTCCCGGGCAAAGCGCTCGGCCATCCGGTGACACAGCCGCGCCAGCGCCGGCGCCTGCGCGGCGAAGAACCGCTCGTTGGCGTGCGTGCGCCGCGCCAGCGCCTCGTGCAGCCGGGCACCCGCCTCGTCATGGACGGCGGCGTCAGGCAAGGGCCTGCTCCCGCTCGGCCACGCGCCCCAGCCACCGCCGCCAGGCCTCGATGCCCTCTCCGGTGCGCGCGCTGACGAGCATCCGGTCAACACCGGGATGGACCTGGTCCAGGTGGTAGAGGAAGCGGTCAAGGTCGTAGTCAAGGTGCGGCAGGAGGTCGATCTTGTTGATGAGCACGAGATCGCAGGCGCGGAACATGAGCGGGTACTTCAGCGGCTTGTCCTCCCCCTCGGTCACCGAGGACACCATCACCCGCAGGTCCTCGCCCACGCGGAACTCGGCCGGGCAGACGAGGTTGCCGACGTTCTCGATGAGCAGCAGGTCGATGTCGGCCAGCGGGAGCTGGGGCAGCGCCGAGCGGACCATGTTGGCGTCGAGGTGGCACTCGCCGCCGAAACCCTGGCCGGTGTTGAGCTGGACGACGGGGACGTGGAGGCCGGCCAGCCGGTCGGCGTCCAGCGACCCCTGCACGTCGCCCTCCAGCACGCCGACGCGGACGCCGGGCACGCCGGCCACCACGCGCTCCAGCAGCGTCGTCTTGCCCGCCCCCGGGCTGCTCATGAAGTTGATGACGGTGACGCCGTGGCGGTCGAAGTCGTCGCGGTTGGCGCGCGCGATCGTGTTGTTGGCGTCAAGCGCCTCCTCCACCACCCTTACCTTGACACGGTGCATTCAGTCACCTCCAACTCAATTGATTCCACTTCAAACTCGTTGCCGGCGGCGATCGCCACCTGGCTGCCGCCGCACGCCGGGCAGCGAAAGGCGGGGATGACAATCGCCCACTCCTCTCCGCAGTCCTCGCAGCGCAGCCGGGCGTCGATCAGCTCCTGCTCCAGGCGCGCGCCCTCGCACAGCGTCCCGCGGGCGACGAACGCGAAATAGAACTCAAGCGTCTCCGGCACCACCTGACGCAGCGCCCCCACGCGCAGGCTGACGACGGTGACCGGCCGGCCGCCGGCGTGCTTGACCGCCGTGTTGACGATCGCGCTGCTCAGCGACAGCTCATGCACTAAACGCTCACCCCGCCCGTTCTCACGCCACCGCGGGGCGGCGTCCGGACCCGCGCAGCTCGGCGATCGTCGCCGTGACCAGGTCCACGGCTCCGGCGACCGCCCGCTCGACCTCCGGCGATAGGCCCCAACCGAGCGCGCCCACATCCGCCGGCTCACAGGCGATGATGACCACCCGGCCGGGCCAGGCGCCGATCGACTTGACGAATCGCAGCACCGTCTGGGGATCCATCGCGTGCGGGTTGATCATCGCCCCGTCTTCGATGCCGGCGTCGACGTCGTCCTCGTCAGGCTCCATCACATAGAGCGTCCCCGGCTCGCCCCCCTGCCGGCTGACGTCGAGCAGCACCAACCCGTCATAGCCGCGCATCACCTCGTAGGCGAGGTCGAGCCCGCCGGTGCCCGCGTCCATGACAGCCACGCCCGCGGGCAAGTCGGCCGTCTGCAACCGGCGCGCCACCGCGCCACCGAAGCCGTCGTCGCGCAGCCAGGCGTTGCCGACGCCGGCGACGAGGATGCTGGTGAGCCGCTCTGCCGTCATGGTGTCGTCACCTCCACCTCGTGGGTGTAGAAGAACAGGTACCGCCCCGTCTCGCGCATCAGGTCCTGGCCCGGATCGCCGTCGATGGTGACCGCCAGATGCGTGCGGCCGTCGTAATCGGTGAAGATGCGCTCGATCGTCGCCGAGCGCCCGTCGAGCATCCGGGCGTGCACGTCGGCCTCCGGGCCGGGGCGGATGACGACGCTGGCGCCGCGCCGGAACGTTGTGCCGGCCACCTCGGCGCTCTCCTCCCCCGCCCGCGGATCGCCGAGCCCGGGCGGCTCGGCCGGCGGCTCGGTGGTGTGCGGGTCGCGCAGCGTCACCCGGCCGTGGAGGGCGAGGATGTCCTGCGGTGTGGCCGCGGCGGCACGGGCGACCATCTCCCGGACCGCCGGGTCCTGGCGCTCGATCTCCCGCCGCTCCGCGTCGCTGAGCGCCTGGACGTGCAGCAGCAGCGCCTCCTCGATCTCGGTGCTGTCAAACAGCCCGCCGCGGCTCTCCGGGGCGATCTGAGGATGATCCGGGAGCGCGATGGCGGCGCCGATCACGACGTCATCCGGAGCCGTGGCCAGCACCGGGAAGGTGTTGACGCTCCCGCATGGCCGCTCCAGCGCCGAGACGAAGCGCCCGCCGATCACGCGGACGATCGGATGGGTCGACAGCAGCGACCGGGCCAGCGCCCCGGCGCGGTCCAGGCCGCTGGAGACGAGCGTCCGGTTCTCGACGCGGAGCACCACCTCGTACTCATGGGAAGCCTCTCCGGCGTGCGCGCTCAGCGTCAGCGCCACCGCCAGCGGCGCCCCGGACCCGCACGGCACCGACGCCTGCTTGCGGGCCGGCCCCGCGGTGAGCGCGCCCACCAGCGCGCCCGGGAGGGCCAGCGACTGCGCCTGGGCGCGGTGGCGCTCGCCGTCGGCGGCCAGGAAGCGCAGCTCGGCGCTCAGCACCGCATCCGGCGGTGCGTGCAGCGCGCAGCGCAGTTCCAGATGATCAAACGTGCTCGCCAGCCGCTCGGCATAGGCGGGCGGATAGACGATGCCGAACGGGGTCGGCGTTGCGTTCTTGGTCGCCCCCGGCGTGTACGGGTACAGGGCATAGCCCTCATACAGCAACGAGTCGACGAGCGCCGCCAGCGCGTCAGCCATCGCCCGCCTCCGCCAGCAGCGCCCGCAGGCAGTCGTCGAAGGTGGCCAGTCCGCGGCGCAGCTTCTGCTGCTGGAGCGCGTCGAGCGTTGCCTGGCGGACGGCGAGCCAGGCCGTGCCCGGGTAGTAGTGCTCGACCGTCTCGCGCCACACCGCAACCGGCATCCGGTAGTCGATCGACGTGTTCCACGGGACGAGCACCATCTGCAGCGCGCCGGCGTCGTCGCGGTAGTAGATCGTGCCGGTGAAGTGCAGGGCCAGCGGCGCCACCCCGTCGCCGAGCGCATACAGGTACTTGGCGGCGGCCAGCTCCAGGTCATAGCTGCACGGGATGGAGAGCGTCACCGTCGTCGCTCCGGTGAACGACGGCACCAGCACGTCGGCACGCGTCCACACCAGGCTGCGCGTCGTCACCGCCCAGCGCTCCGGCGCACCGAACAGCTCCACCAGCCGCCCGCGCTCGGCGTCGGTGTAGGTACGCCGCGCCGGCTCCAGCATGAGCGCGACGGTGAGCGCGATCATGTACACCTTCCGGCCGGTGGGCTCGGCCACCTCCAGATCGAGCGCCAGCATCGGCGCCGCCGCATGGCGGACGGTCCGCGCGCCCAGCGCGGTGAAGCGCGGTTCCGGGACGGGCGGGAGCTCGGCCGAGCCGGTGTGGGCCGACGCGCCGAGGCTCATGCGCGCACCGTCTCGGCCAGCAGCTCGTCAAAGAACCGCGTCACCGCCCGGTCGACGCCGGCCCCGCCGGAGATCCCGTCCCACGTCGCCTTGACCGCGCCGGTGAGCGCGTAGCAGCGGTCGATCGGCGCGATCGCGTACACCGGCGGATCGCTGAGGCGATTGACGATCAGCCCCTCGATGTCCGGCTCCAGCCCGGACAGGATCGGATTGAGCTCGCACACCCGTGACCAGGAGTCAAAGCGCAGCTCGGATTCGGTCGCTCCGGCGGGGCTGGGGTACATCGCCAGCACGCACTCGGTCACCGTCGAGCGCATGAAGAACGCCAGGCCGATGGGAATGCCCAGGCTCGCCCAGACATCGTCCGGCAGCGTGAGGTCCGGGAGCGCGAGGGTGCGATTGCCGGTGGGCCGGTAATCGCCCTCCCCGGCCCGCATCGCCCAGCACCCTTCGCAGCTGCACACGATGCGGCGCTGCGCCAGGTGAATGAGGTGGCGGTGGCTGTCCGGGATGGGCAGGCCGCACAGGTCGCAGCGCTCCGAGCCCGCCGGGGCCGGCGGCGCCGCCGGGGACGGCGGGCGGGGGCGGCGGGGCCGGGCGAGGCCACGCATCCCGGCCACCAGGTCGGCGCGGCGGCGGGCGGCGAGCGCGTCGGCCACCGTCCGGGAAGGCACGGGACGGGGGCGGTCACCGCCGGTCGTCATGCCGCCAGCGCCACCCGCACCCGGCCGCCCTCGCGCAGCAGCGGCACGGGCTCCAGCTGGAGGCCGTCGTCGTCAAGGGATCGACCGGCGCGGGGCAGGAAGAACGAGCGCGCACAGCCCGGGCACGTGAGCGCGCCCTGCGCCATGGTGCCGGCACGCAGCGCTCCGCCGCACGCCGCGCACGTGTCGGCGTACGCCAGCAGCGTGCCCTCAACATTGGCCACGACGAGATCGCGCCCGGCGACCGACACCGCCGCCAGCGCGCCCTCGGCCGGCGCGGGCGCCGGCTCCAGCTCAAACCATGACGGCGCCGCGGGCGCCGGCACCGATTGCACCATGGGCAGCTCGATGCCGGTGTTCGTCGCCATCGGCAGCGCGGTACCGGTGGGGGGCACGGCCTGCGGCGCCATCCCCACCACATCGAGTCCCTCCAGGTCCGGCGCCGCCTCCTCCAGCGCCTGTTTGATCGCCAGCTCCAGCGTCACTGACGACGCCGCGCAGTCCGAGCAGCTGCCCCGCAGGTGAATCCGGGCGATCCCGTCCTGGAGCGAGAGCAGCTCGACGCTGCCGCCGTGGGACTCCATGTACGGCGACACCGAATCGAGCGCCTGGCGCACCCGTTGCTCCAGCGGCACCGGGTGCAGGTCATGGATGAGCAACAGGGCGCCGACCAACGGGTCATCCGGCAGCGACGCCGCGATCCGCGCTCCCTCCTCCCCCGCCGCCTGCAACCCGGCCAGGATGCGCTCCAGTCCCGCGCCGTACATCTGCACCACGGATGAGACCAGCTCGTCGGCAAGCTCGCGCACGGTCTCATCGGCGAGCGAGTCAAGCTCGTCCTGGAGCTCCTGGATGCGCGGCAGCAGTTGCTCAGCCGGCGGCGCGGCGGCGGTGGTCTCCATCGCCGGCGCTCACGCCATCGCCGTCGGCGTGTGCATCACCTTGCGCACGCGCCCCTTGCCCGTGTACATGTGCACCCCGCACGGCAGGCACGGATCGAAGGACCGCACGGCCCGCATGATGTCGACGCCCTTGAAGTTCTCCGGCCCGTTCTCCTCGAAGATCGGCGTGTTCTGGACAGCGTCCTCGTAGGGGCCCGGAGTGCCGTAGACGTCGCGCGGACTCGCGTTCCACGGGGTCGGCGGGTACGGCTGGTAGTTGGCGATCTTGCCCTCCTGGATGACCATGTGGTGCGAGAGGACGCCGCGGGCGGCCTCGTGGAAGCCGCAGCTGACCGCGCTCTCCGGCACGGTGAAGCTGTTCCAGCTCTTGGTCCGGCCGGCCTGGACCTCCTTCATCGCGCGCTCCAGGCAGTGCAGGGCGATGAGCGCGCTGTAGGCCTGGTGGTAGCTGCGCGCCCGGTCGCGCTCCACGGCGTTGGATTTCGCCGGCACCTTCCACTCCAGCTCCATCTCCGGCAGGTTGGGCGAGCGGGGCAGGACCATCTGAATCGACTCGCCGGTCGCCTTGGCGTAGCCGAAGTCAACCAGGCCCGCCTTCGCCGTGCACCACTGGCGCGCGAACGGCCCGCCGCCCGTATCGCAGCACACGTGGGTGTCGGTGCGCTTGTCGTAGATGCGCGGCGAGACGACCCACGTGTACTTGTCGGTGAAGTCTCGCTTCTGGGGCCGGGGCAGCGTCACCTTGTTCCACGGGTGGTTCTTGTCCACCGGGTTGCCGAGCGGATCGTGGGTGACGAACGTCGGCTCGTTCTCCCAGGAGTCGAAGTAGGAGGAACCGAGCAGGATCCGGATCATGAGGTTGATCTCCACCAGGTCGGTGGAGATGAGCTCGCCGCCGATGGCCACACCGGGGGTGATGTAGCGCTTGCGGCCCCAGTCGGTCATGTGGCGGTAGTCGTAGTCGACGTAGTCCGGATCGTCGAACGACCCCCAGTTGACGAGGTTGGTCTCCCGGAAGCCCACCATGTCATAGCCCGGCAGCTCCTGGAGGAAGAAGTCATACAGGTCGTCGTGCATGGGCACGCTGCGCTTGACGTAATCGAAGTAGCGCATCAGCCGCACGTAGTAGTCGGTGCACGTCTGATGGGTGATGTCGGCGCTGCACCCGCCGGGCATGATCGTGGAGGGGTGCGTGTGGCGCCCGCCGAACAGGCAGTACATCTCCCGCGTGTAGCGGGCCACGTGCAGGGTCTCCAGGTAGAACTCGCCCGTGAACGGGTTGAGCGCCCGCATGATGTCGGCGATCGTCTTGTAGCCGTGGATGTCCTGGCTGGGCGCCGGCGTGTTCTCCGCCTTGGCGAGCAGCGTGGGGTTGGTCTCCTTGACCATCTGCTCGCAGAAGTCGACGTTGGCCATGCAGTCGTTGAAGATGGCGTGGTCGAAGATGTAGTCGGCGGTCTCGGCCAGGTTGAACGCCAGGTCGCCGAGCGCCGGCGGCTTGACCCCGTAGGCCATGTTCTGGTTCAGGCACGAGCACGTGCAGTGGTTGTCACCGCAGATGCCGCAGATCCGGCTGGTGATGAAGTGGGCGTCGCGCGGGTCGATCCCCTTCATGAAGATGTCGAACCCACGGAAGATCATCGAGGTGCTGTAGCACTTGAGCACCTGCTGGTTGCTGAAGTCGATCTCGGTGTGGATGCCCAGGCTGCCGACGATCCGGGTGATCGGATCCCAGGACATCTCCTTGACCATGACCTTCTGCTGCGGGGGTGTCTCGGTCGCCATCTCTGTCTCTCCTCAGGGCTGTCGGACGTATACGGGTCAGATCCGGGCGGTCGCGTTTCACCAACGGCGCGAATAGCCCGTGGTCAGGGTCCGGCCGCGGCTGCGCCACTCCGGCTCCACGTCGTACTTGGTCTTGATGTTGCGCTTGCGGAAGAAGCGCACCACCGGCCCATACGCGTACTCGGTGACCCCGGCGGCATACCGGCCCCACTTGTCCTCGTCCATGAACGGCATGAACTTGTCCGGGAATCCGGGCATCGTGCACGCCATGCAGATCCCGCCAACGTTGGGACACCCGCCAACACCGTTGACCCAGCCGCGGATGGGGACGTTGCACTTGACCACCGGCCCCTTGCAGCCGAGCTTGACCAGGCACTTGTGGTCGCCGTACTCGGTCGCGTACTGCCCCTGCTCGGTGAAGCCGGCACGGTTGCAGTTCTCGCGCACGGTCCGTCCGAACAGCCACTTGGGACGCAGCGCCTCGTCGAGCTCCGGCGCCGGCGCCAGACCCCCCAGGTGCAGTGCCAGATACAGCAGGACCTCGGTCATGTTGTCCGGCTGCGCCGGGCACCCGGGGATGCACACGACCGGCAGCCCGGCCTTCGAGCGCCAGTTCCAGCCGAGGTAGTCCGGCACCCCCATGGCGCCGGTCGGATTGTTCTTCATCGCCGGGATCCCGCCGTAGGTGGCGCACGTGCCGACGGCGACGACCGCGGCCGCCTTGGGGGCCAGCCGGTCCAGCCACTCGTTCATGGTGATCGGCTGCCCCGTTGACGGGTTGACGGCGAACCCGGTCCAGTGGCCCTCCCCGTTGATCTCCTCGTTTCCGATCGACCCCTCAATCACCAGCACAAACGGGTCAAGCTCGCCCTTCTCGGCATCGAACCACGCCTGTGCGTACTCCTGGCCGACCGCGTAGTCGATGACCTGGTTGTGCACGACGACCTTGGGCATCCCCGGGATGGCCTGGAGGATGATGTCCTCCAGGCTGGGGTTGGTCGCCGAGGTCATCGCCACCGAGTCGCCCTCGCAGCTCAAGCCCGTCGTCATCCACAGGACGTGGGCGGTGATCGCCTCCGTCTTGTGCTGCGCGCTGTACGGGCTCTCCATGGTCGCCATGCCGTCTCCTCTCGCCTTAACAGATCCGGGGCAGCGGGTCGCCGACCAGTTGGTCCATCACCCGCCGCCCGCCGAAGCTCGTCGCCACCAGCACCATCCCCGGCGGCTCGGTGTGCACCTCGCCGATCGCCGCCGCCCGCTCCCCACCGGGCGCCGCCCGCAGCGCCGCCAGCGCGACGTCGGCCGCCTCCGGGGCGACGAAGGCCACCAGCTTGCCCTCGTTGGCCACGTACATGGGGTCGATGCCCAGGATCTCCGCGGCCCCGGCGACCGCCGGGTCGACCGGGACGTCGGCCTCCCGCACCAGGATCGACACCGACGAGGAGCGCGCCAGCTCGTTGAGCACCGAGGCCACCCCGCCCCGGGTGGCGTCGCGCAGGCACCGGACCGAGCCGCCCGCCGCGTCCAGCAGCGCATCCACCGCCGGCCACAGCGAGCGGGTGTCGGATTCGATCTCGGCGTCGAGGTCGAACTCGTTGCGCGCCAGCATGATCGCCGTCCCGTGCTCACCGATGCTCCCGGAGAGCAGGATCCGGTCGCCGGGGCGCAGCGCCGCGGGTGACAGCGCCGCCCGGCGGTCGCGCAGGCCGATGCCTGCCGTGCAGACGTACATGCCGTCGGCGTGCCCGCGCTCCACCACCTTGGTGTCGCCGGTGATGACCGCCACCTCCGCCGCCTCCGCGGCGTGCGCGATCGCATCGATCTCGGCGCGCAGCTCCTCGGCGGCCAGCCCCTCCTCCAGCACCAGCGACAGACTGAGGGCCACCGGCCGCGCTCCGGCCACCGCCAGGTCGTTGACCGTCCCGTTGACGGCGAGCTCGCCGATCGACCCGCCGGGAAAGCGCAGCGGCTTGACGACGTAGGAGTCGGTGGTGAACGCCAGCGCGGCGCCGCCGATGTCCACCGCGGCGGCGTCGGCCAGCTCACCGGCCGCCCCGCCGAGCGCCGGGACGAGCAGGCCCTCGATCAGGCTCTGCGTCGCCTTGCCCCCGGCGCCGTGCGCCATCGTGATGCGCTCGTCGCGGAACCGCGCCCGCTTGCCCCGGGCGGTTTCGATGATGCCGAGGATCTTCTGCTCTCGCTCGGAGACGGCCATCACACCACCTCGCGCTCTCGGGCAAAGCGGCCAAAGTTGTAGTACGCCGCGCACGCCCCCTCCGAGGACACCATGCACGTGCCGATCGGCCGCTCCGGCGTGCAGGCGGTGCCGAACACCTTGCACTCCCACGGCTTGATGACGCCCTTGAGCACCTCTCCGCACTGGCACGCCTTGGGATCGGCAACCCGGACGCCGGGGACGCTGAACCGCTCCTCGGCGTCGAAGTCGGCATAGGCGGGCGACAGCTTCAGCCCGCTGTGGGAGATGAAGCCCAGCCCGCGCCATTCGAAGTGGGGCCGCAGCTCAAACACCTCGGCCATCACCTCCAGCGCCCGTAGGTTGCCCTCGTAGGGCACAACCCGCCGGTACTGGTTCTCAACCTCGCAGCGGCCCTCGGCGATCTGGGCCAGGAGCATCGAGACCGCCTGCAGGATGTCCAGCGGCTCAAACCCGGCGATGACCACCGGCTTGCCGTAGTCGGCCGGGATGAACTCAAACGGCCGGCCGCCGACGACGGTGGAGACATGGCCGGGGCCGATGAACCCATCGAGTCGCAGGTCCGGCGACTCCAGCAGGGCGCGCAGCGGGGGCACGATCGTCACGTGGCTGCACATGCAGGAGAAGTTCCGCACCCCCTCCAGGCGCGCGCGCTTGAGCGTCAGCGCCGTCGACGGCGCCGTCGTCTCAAAGCCGATCGCGAAGAAGATGACCTCGCGGTCCGGGTTGGACTTGGCGATGCGCAGGGCGTCAAGCGGGGAGTAGACCATCCGCACGTCGGCGCCCGCCGCCTTGGCCTCCAGCAGGCTCCCGTTCGAGCCCGGGACCCGCATCATGTCGCCAAAGCAGGTGAAGATCACGCCGTCGTGGTGCGCGAGCGCGATCCCGTCATCGACCCGCCCCATGGGGATGACGCACACCGGACAGCCGGGCCCGTGCACCAGCTCGACGTTGGCCGGCAGCAGGTCGTCGACGCCGTACTTGTAGATCGAGTGGGTGTGCCCGCCGCACACCTCCATCAGCTTGTAATGGCGGCCGGGCTCGACGCGGCTGAGGATCTCTCCGGCCAGCGCCCGCCCCAGCTCGGCGTCCCGGAACTCGTCGACGTACCGCATCAGCCGCCACCCTCGACGGCGATGGCCGTCCCCGCGTGGACGAGGAGGCGGTCGGTGGGGCGGACCGGTGACACCAACGCCACCTCAACGGTCATCCGCGAGCCATCGTCGCCCTGGCAGAGGGCGAGCTGCCGGTCCTCGTCAACCGCGAGGACCGTCACCGGGTCGGCGATGTCGCCGCAGGTGATGCAGTGGTCGGTTCCGCAGGAGATCTCCGGCCGCGCGCTCACTCGATCACGCTCGCCTTGAGCTCCTCCAGCTCCCGCTCGTAGTCGGCGCCCATCCGGACGAGCAGGTCGCGCGTCGCCCGCGCCTCCTCCTCGTCGACCTTGGAGATGGCGAAGCCGACATGGATGAGCACCCAGTCCCCGGGGCCGACGCCGGCGCCGTCGTCACCGTCGAGCAAGCCGATGTTGACGTTGCGCCGCACCCCGGCGACGTCGACCTTGGCGAGCCGGTTCTCGCGGTCGACGATGTCAATCACCTGGCCCGGGATCGCCAAGCACACGCGCGTGTCCTATCACCGCCCCGGGCACGGCCCAACGGGTGGGTAACCGGAGTTACCCGCGGTCTCGGTAAGGGGGATTACCGCCCCGGCGGACGCAAGAAGCCACTAAGGTGGAACGTCAACGGAGAGGATCGAGATGGCGGTTGACGACGGCCAGGGCCAGCAGCGCCGGGGCCCGGGGTGGCCGCCTCGTCCAACCCTGACGAGGCGCCGACCGGAGCCGAGCCGGTACTACGCGTACCTGCTGGACGCCGATGACGATCTGGCGGATGAATTCGACATCCGGATGCGGATCGTGGCCCGCCAGGCGACGACCGTCCGCGTGCTCGTCGCCGAGGTCGGCGAATGCGATCTCGGTCCCGCCTTCGCGGCGGTCGGCGCCGGCGCCGGGCTGCTCATCCTCGACGGCCTCGTCGGCTACGAGACGTGTGTCGCCCAGCGCACCGCCACCGAGCTCGTCGGCGCCGGCGATCTGCTCCAGCCGCCCCGGGGACGCCCGGATGAGCTGCTGGAGTGCGAGGGTGTGTGGCGTGTCCTGGGACCCACCCGCTTCGCCCTCCTCGACGAGGCGTTCAGCGAGCGCATCCGGCCGTGGCCGCAGATCGTCCACGCTCTGCTGCGCCGGGCCGACCGCCGCATCTCCGACGTCGACGCCATGCGGGCGATCACCTCACATCCCCGGCTTGAGGTGCGCCTCGTGCTCCTGTTCTGGCACCTCGCCGCCCGGTGGGGCCGCGTCGAGCCGACCGGCATCCGCTTGACCCTCCCCCTCACCCACCGTCTTCTGGGGCAGCTCGTCGGCGCCGAGCGCCCCTCCATCTCCCATGCCCTGGCTCGCCTTGCCCACGCTGACCTGGTGACCGGGTCGGCATCTGACTTCCATCTGCACGGCACGCTGGGCGAGCATCTCGAGGCGCTCATGGACCACGGAACGAACGTCTCCCACCGCCGGGCCGCCGCCGGGGCCGTCCACCACCAGATCGGCTGATCGGTGCTGAGCGGAGGGCCGGCCACCGCTGCCCAGCGCACTCCGATCAGCGTGCTGTGGATGACGAGCGGCCTCGGCTGCGACGGCGACTCGGTGGCGCTGACCGCCGCCACCAATCCCAGCCTGGAGGATCTGCTCCGGGGCGCCCTGCCCGGAATTCCGCCGGTCATCCTCTACAACCCCATGCTCGCCTACGAGACCGGCGAGGACTTCCTGCGCGTCTTTTACGACGCCGCGGCCGGCCGGCTGTCGCGGTTCATCTTCGTGCTTGAGGGCTCGGTCCCCAACGAGCAGATCAACGGCGAGGGCCACTGGTCCGGGATGGGAGTCGACCCGGTGAGCGGGCAGCCGATCGATGCCTGCACGTGGATCGACCGGCTCGCCTCGCGGGCGGACGCGGTGCTGGCGCTTGGCACCTGCGCCGCCTACGGCGGCATCCCGGCGATGCGCAACAACCCCACTGGCGCCATGGGACTGCGCGACTACCTCGGTGACCGGTGGGTCTCGCGCGCCGGCCTGCCGATCGTCAACCTGCCGGGCTGTCCGGTCCAGCCGGACAACATCACCGAGACGCTGCTCAGCCTGGTGCTCGCCCTCGCCCAGATCGGACCGGCGCCGGAGCTGGATGACCAGGGGCGGCCGGTCCGCCTGTTCGGCCGAACCGTCCACGAGACCTGCCAGGTGGCCGGACTGGCCGAGCAGGGGTCGTTCGCCGACGTCGTCGGCGACGCCGGCTGCCTGGCCAAGCTCGGCTGCAAGGGTCCGGTCGTCAAGTGCAACGTCACCGTCCGCGGCTGGATCAACGGCGTCGGCGGCTGCCCCAACGTCGGCGGGATCTGCATGGCGTGCACCATGCCGGGATTCCCGGACCGCTACATGCCGTTCATGCGCGCGGATGCCGCCGCGCGCCTGTACGCCCGCGCCACCGGGCTCAGCCACGGGCCCGTCGTCCGCTACCTGCGCGAGCGCCGCATCCGCCGCACGTTCGACGTGGAGCCGGACTGGCGCCGGCGCGGCCCGGAGCTGGTCAGCGGCTATCGTCGCTGACCTGATGCCGGTCACGGTGGTGTTTCGCTGCGAGGTGTGCGGGATCCGCCCGGATCCGGAAACCCAGACCGCCCTGGAGCACCAGCTGCTCGACCTCCGCCACGGGGAGTACGTCGACGCCGTCCCCGGCGACTGGCTGACCTGGCACGGGCGGGGCATCTACGGCCCCCACCGCTACGCCTGCGGCCGCCACCGCGGCGAGCTCAAGGCCATCATCCGCGAGCACTACGGGACCCTCGGCTGGCACCCGTGGGCCCGCGGCCCACACCCCTGGGCCGGCCGGCGCGGGACCGACCGGGCGCGGCGGCTCGCCCGGAGCCTGCGCTCCACGCTCGGTCCCTCTGGCATCTAGGCGCCGCTCGCAATGGCGCGTCCCGTCACGCCACTGACGGGTCCGGCCCGGTGGCGACTTGCCGCCATCGCGTTGGGGCACGGTCCGGAGTGAGGACCCTGCAAATCCGCCAGTAAGGAGGATGACACCGTGAGCACCAGTAAGACCACCCAGCCGCCGATGGATCCTGGCACCGGCGAGGCCGACCGCCTCCAGCTCGACCTCGCCCGCGCCCAGGGCGACGCCTACGGCCGTGCCCTGGCGCACATGACCAACGAGGTCGCCAATGACGGTGGCGCCCAGGAAGCTGGGGACTACGTCGTTGGCTACGCCGTCGAAGAGGCCGAGGGCATGTACGAGTACGTCGACGGAAACGCCACGTGGCGCGATCCGGAAGACGAGAACGTCCACCTGGAGGTGAGCGTCCGCGACCGCGCCGACGGCCGTTTCGTCCCCGCCGTCCGGGTGACGGCCACGCTCGTCGCGCCGGACGGCACCGACGCCGGGACGCACCAGCTGCCGCTGCTGTGGCATCCCATGATCTACCACTACGGGCGCAACGTGAGGGTGCCGAGTGATGGCGAGTACACCCTGCGCGTCCACGTCGACCCGCCGACGTTCATGCGCCACGACGAGGTCAACGGCAAGCGCTTCCTGGAGCCCGTCGACGTCGAGTTCACCGGGGTGAGCGTCAGCCGCGGGCAGGACTGACACCCAGCGACCGCCGGCTTCAATCCGCATCCCGCGCCCTCCGCGCCACGCCGGCCGGAGGGCGCTGTCATGCCTGTGTCAGCGTTCGCAGAAGAAACCTCCCATCGAGGGAGGCGACCCGTCATCTAAGTGACTTCTTTGCGCGCCCCGGCGCATGTCACGGCACTGCGAGCGGTAACGCTCCATACGAGAGCAAGAGCACGCACACCGCAAGGAGGTAGGCGCGAAATGATTGCAGCGGCGTCCCTGAGCATCCTCATCGGCACCTTTGTCGCCAGCTCGGTCGAGGTCACCGAGATGGTCATCATCGTGGTGGGTGTCGGCGCGACCCGCGGCTGGCGCTCGACGTGGATCGGCGTTGCGGCCGGCCTGACCGTGCTGGCGGGGATCATCGCCGGCCTGGGACAGGCGCTGCAGCTTATCCCCATCGACACGGTCCGGATCATCATCGGCGCCCTGCTGCTGACGTTCGGCCTGCAGTGGTACCGCCAGGGGGTCATCCAGACCGCCGCCGACGGCTTCAGCGGCGGCACCGAGGAAGAGGAGGTGGACGCCGGGCCCGGCGGCGGCGGGGTCGACTGGACCGCGTTTGTCCTCGCCTTCAAGGGCGTGTTGCTGGAGGGCCTCGAGGTCGCGTTCATCGTCGTCGCGTTCGGCGCCGGGGGCGGCTCTTCGGGCGGCACCGGCGGTGGAAGCTACGGAGCGGCCTATGTGGGCGCGGCAGCGGCGTTCGTCTTCATTGGGATTCTTGGCTTCGCCGCCAAACGCCGGCTGCAGAACGTCCCCGGCAGGACCCTGAAGTTCGGCGTCGGCGGCCTGCTCGCGACGTTCGGCACCTTCTGGTCACTGGAGGGCCTTGGGGTCCACTGGCCCGGTGGCGACCTCAGCCTCGCCTGGCTCTACGCGCTGTATCTCTCCTCCACGTTCCTGCTCCGGCTGGCGGTGCGCGCCGGTGCATTCGGACCGGCGCCGGAGAGCAATCTGCACGATCCGGGGCCGGCTGGGCCGAGCGGTCTGGCACCGGCGAGCGCAGTCGCCACCCGGGAGTTCCAGAGCGCCCACGGACTGACCGCGGACGGCGTCGTCGGACCGGAAACCCAGGCCGCGGTGCGGTCGGTGCGCGCAGAATCCGGAGGCGAGGTCGACGTCACCGCCGTCGGTGTCGACAGCGGCGATGCCGATGCCATCAGCCGGCTGCAGCGCCAGCTCACCCTGCCCGTCTCCGGCCGGATCGACGACCTGACGCGGGGGGCGGTTCGCCTCCTGCAGCACCCCGGCATCGTCGATCCACTCGACGAGCCTGCCGTCGGCCGCTTCCAGCGCGCTCACGGCCTCAAGCCAACGGGAGTTGTCGACGAGGCCACCAGGGTGGCGATGGCCGCCGTGCTGGCCGACCCCGGCGGCATCGAGGAGGATGACGGCGACCGGCGGCTGCCCGCCGGCGCGCTGGATCCGGTCGCGCGCTTTCGCGAGCTGGATCCCGTGGACGAGCGCAGCGTCGCCCGCTTTCAGAAGAGCCTGGACATACCGCCGAGCGGTGACATCGACGCCGAGACCCGGGGGGCGATGCGCGCCATGCGCGCCTGGCTGACCATCGATCCCACGGATGGTGCGTTGGTGCGCGAGGTCCAGCGCCGCCACCATCTCCCCGTCGACGGGATCATTGGCTCCCGGACCCGCCGCGCGATCGCGCAGGAGCGTCAGGCGGCCGCCGGAGCGGACACCGCACCGCCGCTCAGCGAACCGGACCCCTACCACGAGCAGTCGGTCCGCGCGTTCCAGCACCGCCACCATCTGCGCGAGGACGGCACGATCGGCCCCGCCACCCGCGCCCGCATCCTGTGGGAGCGCGACCATCACGTCTCGGTGGATGCCGCCTGGGCCGATTCGGTGCGCCACTTCCAGACCCAGCACGGCCTGTCGGCGGATGGGATTGTCGGCGAGCAGACCCGCGCCGCGATGCGCGCCGCCCGGCACGAGCGCGAGGTGACCGGCGGCAAGGAGCGCCGGCAGCGCTACGGCGACGATGCCGCAGCGCAGGACGGCCGGGTGGTTGATCCCGCCGACGCCGACGCCGTGCGCCGTTTCCAGCGCCGCCACCGGCTGCGCGACGACGCCCAGATCGGCCCGCGCACGCAAACGGCGATGCGCAGCGTGCGGCGCGAGCGGGCCCTGCGCGACGGGGACCGTCCGGATCACGACGACCGCAACGAGGAGGACGAGCGATGATGCGACGCATCTCCGATCTCATCGTGGGCTTTGCCCGGTTCTGGTACGACTTCATCATCGGTGACGACTGGATGGCCGCCGCTGGGGTGCTGGTGATGATCGGCGGCGCCTACGGGCTGGTGCGGGTCGGCATCCCCGCCTTCTGGTTCGGCCCAACCGCCGTCCTCATCACCGTCTCGCTGACGATCAGGCGCGCCCTGCGCCGGGCTCCGGACGAATACTGATCCGTCAGCCGAGCCGAGGTCGACGAGGACGTCCACATCGACCGCGGCGACGGCCACCTCCTCGTCAGCGGGCGCAACCACGCCGCGGTCGATGATTTCGCTCGGACGCTCGTGCGCGAGTTCGCCGGCTAATCCTTACGCCGCCAGCTTCTCGGAGGCGGCGGCCTCCCCCGGCGCGGAGGCCGGCGCCGGCTCGGCGTCGGCCCGGCCGCGCAGCGGCCGCTCGCGCAGCAGCATGACCACCAGGCAGCCGACCAGGGCGACCGGCGCCGCCACCAGGAACACGTCATGCAGCGAGTTGCCGACGGCACCGGCGACCGCCTGCTGCAGCGCCCGCGGGAGCCGGTGGATGTACCCGGGTGTCGCCTGGATCCCGGCCGCGCTGATCCCGCGGGGGACGCGGCCGTGGAGCTCCAGCGGGAGCCAGTGGCGCAGGCCGCCGGCGAAGATCGCGCCGAACACGGCGACACCGACCG
>DASSZQ010000213.1:0-2919 GCA_035702755.1 Solirubrobacteraceae bacterium
TATGGGGGTGGGCGTCGGTCTTGGCCTGGCGGAGGAGCCGGGCGGTCTCGTCGGCGGTAGCGGCCAGGGCGATCGCGTTGTTGCGGCTCTTGCTCATCTTGCGGCCGTCGGTTCCCAGCAGGATGGGGGCGTCGCTGAGCAGCGCCCGGGGCTCCGGGAAGACGGGAGCCGCCGGAGCGTAGCGGCGGTTGAACCGCCGAGCGATGATGCGCGTCTGCTCGATGTGGGGCAGCTGGTCGGCGCCGACGGGCACGATCGTCGCCCGGCAGAAGAGGATGTCGGCGGCCTGATGCACCGGGTAGGTCAGCATCAGCCCGCTGAGCGCCGTCATCCCGGACGCGGACGCCTCCTCTTTGACGGTGGGGTTGCGCAGCAGTTCAGGCACAGTCACCAGGCTCAGGAACGGCAGCAGCAGCTGATTGAGCTCCGGCACCAGCGAGTGGGCAAAGATGGTGGAGCGCCCCGGGTCGATGCCAACCGCCACGTAGTCGGCGACCAGCTCCTCTACATCCTCAGGCAGGGACGCGGGGCTGTCGCGGTCGGTGATCGTCTGATAGTCGGCGATCAACACCATCACGTCGACCCCCTGCGCCTGGAGGCGCACCCGCTCCAGCAGCGTCCCAAACAGGTGGCCGAGGTGCAGCTGCCCGGTGGGGCGATCACCGGTCAGCACCCGCGGGGCAAATACCGGGCGGCCACGCCGGCCGGCAGCAGGATCAAGCTCAATCATGGGAAGGCCTTTCGAAGAGGGGCCTCCTGAGCGCAACGTCGTCAGCCTGTCCAGCGGACCGCCCAGGAGCGGCCCGGAGTACACAGATCAGCGGGGCCGCGGGTGAAGCGGCCGCCACCAGCAACAACGAATGCGGGACGACATGCGGCGAATCATACGCGCGGCCGGGGCTCTCGCCGAACCGGTCCCGCTGTCAGCGACATGATCGACACCGGCGTTCCGTCAGCTGAAGTGGCAGGCCTTGGCGGCCTGGAGGAAGACCGGCGATTGGGGGTTGATGGCGCGGGGCACGGCGAGGATCACGCCACCGCGGTTCTCAAGGATCGAGTAGCCGGCGGGACGGGACGGTGGCTTGAGCGTCGGATCAGGAAAGCCGGTGACCCCGTGACGGCGCATGCACGCCGAGGTCGCGCGCGCCGCCGCGATCTGGCCCGCGGTGGGGTGCTGGTTGCCCGGGCCCCCGCCGGGAAGCAACCTGGCGCAGTGGGCCTGGGCCGTCTTGAACGACGGCGAGAACGGATTGAGCCCGGAGCCTACGGCGAAGTGGATACCGCCGCCCCCGCTCGGATCAGGGAAGTTGGGGACTCCGTGGGAGCGCATGCACTCGGCGAACTTGAGCGCCTGGCTGTAACGGCCAGAGGCGGCGGCGGTGCCCGATGCGGTGCTCGACGAGCCGCAGGCGGCGGCCGCCACCGCGCAGCCGACGGCGGCAACCGCGGCCAACAGGCGAAGACTGAAAACGTGTCCTGTCCGCGGGATCGCCACCTCCCGGAGTCTCACGCCGGCGTCGTAACGGCGGCGTAACGCTGTTATGGCGCAGTTATGAGCGGCTGGATCCAGCGCCCGTGGCCCTCGGCGAGCGCGAGGTCGGCGTCCGATCCGGCCGAGTCGTGCAGGGCGAGCAGGTGAGCCGCGCGGTCGTAACGTGAGCCTTGCGGCGGGATCTCCAGGGAGACGTGCAGCAGCCGCCGCCGGCGGCCGAGATCGCGGATGGCGCCGTCGAAGGCGTCCCGGCGCTCCGGCGGTATATGCACCCGGACCATGGCGTGAAAGACGACCAGCGGGATGTCGTCGGCAAGCCGCGAAGCATCGAGCGCCGGCAGCAGGTCGATGGCATCGCCCTGAAGAATGGTCGGCGGACACGCGGCTATCGCGTCCAGCGCCGCGGCCAGGCGGGCGCGCCGGTCCCGGTGCTCAGGCCAGACGAGCGCCTGCAGCCACAGCCGCTCCTCCGGGTCGGTCGCATCGACGGGGCTGAGGTCGACACCCAGGCGCTGACGGATCGGCGGCAGGTCGTCCAGATCAGGTGGCGGGTGCGCGCTCCGCCACTCCGGCCGCAGCGTGACCGGCGCCGCCGCCGGGCCGAACCGCCGGCCCGCCATCTCCAGCGCCCAATCGTCAAAGCGCAGCTGAATCCCGGCGCTCGGCCCAACCTCCAGGAATGTCACCGGCCCGCCGACGCGCCGTGCGACCTCGTGCATCGCCAGGCGCACCGAGACACCGCGGCCGGGCTCGTTGGTCTGCACCAGCCGCGTGCGCAGGATCTCGCTGATCGCGGCCCGGTGCTCGGCGCAGAAGTCGGCGAACTCGGCGGCGGCGGCCGCCGGTGGCTCGGCGTCATCGCCGCGGACCGATGGGAAGAACCGGGCGAACGGATGCTCCGGGTGCCTGAGGACGATCAGGTGGGTCGCAGCCATCAGCATGTTGGCGGGCTGCGGACCGGGCCGCACCTGGGCGGCGAGATCCAGCAGCTCATCGCTGTCGGCCACGCTCCGGGCCAGTACCTGGTACAGCGGCGAGCTGTCAAACCAGGTGTCGCCGGCGGCGAACCGCCGCATGAGGCGGGCGCGGTCAAGCATCAGGGCGCGGCGCGGCAGCATACAGCGCCGCCTGCCCGCAGCAGCCAGCACGCGAGCTCGCGACCTCCTGCGCGCGGTCCACGCGTGTCACTCGCGGGGCTTGCGGGCCCGGATGATCGCGGCGGCGGCGTGTTCGTGCACGCGATGGGTCTCTCGGATCTCGATCTCCTCCAGCCCCGCGGCGGCCAGCGCGGCGCGGAACTCGCCTTCGGTGAGAGCGCCCGCGATGCAGCCGGTCCACGCCGCCATGTCCGCCCGGGTTGCGGCGTCCATGGCGGGATCGGCGATCACGTCGGAGACGGCGAAGCGTCCGCCGGGCCGGAGCACCCG
>DASSZQ010000251.1:0-5470 GCA_035702755.1 Solirubrobacteraceae bacterium
GGATGGCGTCCTGAGGCGGGCGCGTATTCGTGCGCTTGAGCACGGCACGTCGGTCAACGCGGTGGTCCGCGAGTACCTCGAGTCCTATGCGACGGGCTCCGGTCAGCAGTCGGCGCGGACGCGCCTGCTCGAGCTCTCGGACCGCCTGCAGGCGGGCAGCGGCGGTGTCGGCCGGCGCTGGACGCGGGAGGAGCTCTACGAAGACCGCGTTGGGAGCGGTCAATAGCCGCCTTTCTGGACACGAACATCGTCGTCTACGCCTACGACCGGGACGAGCCGGCGAAGCGGGAGACCGCCCGGGCCATCCTGGCGGATCCCGGGGAGCCGCTGGTCGTCAGCACGCAGGTGCTGGCCGAGTTTTTTTGGGTGGTGACGCGACGCCTCGCGCGGCCCCTCCCTGAGGCCGACGCCGCCGAGATCGTCCGCGCCCTCGCCGAGCTCACCGTGATCGCGGCGGACGCCGAGCTGATCCGGTCCGGGATCGCCCTCGCGCGCGAGCGGCAGCTCGCCCTGTGGGACGCGCTGATCGTCCGGGCCGCCCAGGTGGGCGAGTGCGCCCGCCTGCTCTCCGAGGACCTGCAGGACGGCGCGCACTTCGCCGAGCTGCGGGTGGAGAACCCGTTCGCCCGCGCATGACCTCAAGGCTCCTATCCTGTCGCGGGCGATGAAGGCAGCGATCCTGACCGTCTCCACCTCGGTGGCCGCCGGCGAGACCGAGGACCGCTCCGGCGCGGCCCTGGCCGAGCACGCGCAGCAGGCCGGGGCCGAGATCGTCGCCCGCGACGTGGTCGCCGATGACCGGGGCGCGATCGAGGAGTGGCTGCGCCGCCAGGCCGCGGCCGGCGCCTCGCTGATCTTCACCACCGGCGGAACCGGGTTGACCGACGACGACGTCACCCCGGAGGCGACCGAGGCGGTGATCGACCGTGCCGCCCCCGGCTTTGCCGAGGCGATGCGCGCCGAGGCGCTTCGCCACACGCCGATGGGGATCCTGACCCGGGGGGTGTCCGGGATTGCGGGGCGCTCGCTGATCATCAACTTCCCCGGCAACCCAAAGGCGATCGGCGAGCTCTTCCCGGTGATCGCGCCGACGCTTGCGCACGTTGTCGCGACACTGCAGCGCGAGCGTGGCCAGCGAACCCCCGGCCATTGAGCTGCGCGGCCTCGCGCGCTACTTCGGCGAGCGGACCGCGCTGCGAGACGTCTCCCTCCGCCTGCCGGCGGGGGCGACGCTGGCCGTGCTGGGGAAAAACGGCGCTGGCAAGTCGACGCTGCTGCGGATCCTGGCGGCGCTGCTGCGCCCCCATGCCGGCGACGTCCTGCTGTTCGGCGAGCCGCTCCCCCGCCGCGCGTTCGCCGTCCGCGGCCGCCTGGGGCTGCTCGGCCACGAGCCGCTGCTCTACCGCGAGCTGAGCGGCCGCGAGAACCTGGAATACCACGCCCGCCTGCACCGGGTGCCGCTGGGGCGGGTCGAGGAGGTGCTGCGCGCGGTGCAGATGGAGCGACGGGCGGCCGAGCCGGTCCGGCTGCTCTCCCGGGGCATGGTCCAGCGCCTGGCCGTGTGCCGCGCCGTCCTGCACTCCCCGGCGCTGCTGCTCCTCGACGAGCCGCGCGCCAACCTTGACCCGGCCGCCGCCGAGCTGGTGGAGCCGCTGATCGGCCGCGCCGCCGGGGCCACCCGGGTGCTCACCAGCCACGATCCGCGCTCGGCGCTGGCCGAGGCCGACCTCGTGCTGGCGCTCAGGGACGGGCGGCCGGTGTTCCTGGGGGAGCCGGCGGGGCTGGGCGAAACCCAGCTGCAGGAGCTATACGCGTGAGGACGGCGAAGACTGCGTCTTCGCTGGCGAGTTCGCCTGGCGGCGAACTCGTGGGGAAGGGATCCAGATGAGGACGGCGTGGGTGCTGCTGCGCAAGGACCTGCGCCTGGAGTTGCGGACGCTGGAGACCGTCCCGGCGATGGTCCTGTTTGCGCTTGTGACGTTCGTCATCTTCCATTTCGGCCTCAACCGCCCGTCCATCGACGGCCAGTTGGCGGCCGGGGTCCTCACCGTCACCTTGCTGTTTGCCGCGATGCTGGGAATCAACCGGCTGTTCGTGGCCGAGCGCGAGCAGGGGGGCTTTGACGCCTTCCTGCTGGCGCCGGTTGACCGCACGGCGATGCTGCTGGCCAAGGCGGGGGCGCTGTTCTTGTTCCTCGTCCTGCTGGAGGTCATCGCGGTCCCGGCGTTCAAGCTGTTTCTGCTCGGACCGCCGCTGGGCCGGGCCCTGCCGGGGCTGATCCTGGTGCTGGCGCTCGCCGATCTGGGGCTGGCGGTGATCGGCACGCTGGTGTCGGCGATCGCCATCCACACCCGGGCCCGGGACCTCATCGGACCGGTGGTGGGGCTGCCGCTGCTGCTGCCCGCCCTCATCGCCACCGCGCGGGCCGCCGGCCCGCTTCTCGCCGCCGGCCACGCCGTGAGCACCCCCCCGGCGAGGTGGCTGGAGATTCTGGCTCTTTATGATGTGGTATTCGCACTGCTGGCCTACGCAGTGTTCGACTTCCTCCTGGAGGATTAGCAGTGCCCGGTTCCACCACCTACGGGAAGGGTCTGAGGACCCTCTCGCTCGCCACAGTCACCACCATGGCCGCCGCGCTTGCGCTGGTCTTCTTCTACGCGCCGGTTGACGCCAGCACGGGCTTTGTCCAGAAGATCTTCTACGTCCACGTGCCGCTGGCGATCATCTCGTTGTGCGGCTTCGTCTTCGGCGGGGTGATGGCCGTCGGCTACCTGCGCACGGGCGACCGGCGCTGGGACATGCGCTCCTACGTCGCCATCCACATGGCGCTCATCTTCGGCATCGCCGGCCTGATCAGCGGCTCGATCTGGGCCAAGGCCTCCTGGGGCCACTGGTGGGTGTGGAACGAGCCGACGCTCGTGTCGTTCTTGATCGTGCTCCTCCTGTTCTGCACCTATCAGCCGCTGCGCTTCTCGATTGAGGATCCGGAGCGCCAATCGCGCTACGCCAGCGTGTTCGCCATCGTGGGCGGCGCATTCGTGCCGCTCAACTACCTCGCCGTGTCGGCGGCCACCGCCTACGTCCACCCCCGCGTGCTGACGCTCAGCGGGGCCCACCTGCCCCCATCGATGGGGCTCACCTTCGTCGTCGCGCTCATCGCCTTCGCGCTCCTGTACGCGACGCTGTGGAAGTACGAGATGACCGCCAAGAACACCCGCGCCCAGGTGCGCCGGCTGCGCCGGACGTTGCTCGGCGACGACATCGCCCGCCCGGCGGGCAGGAGCGCCGCCCCCTCATGAGCGCCATCCTTGCCGCCGCGCCCGCGGTCCCGCTGAACTCGACGGCCGGCCATTACGTCGCCGCCGCCTACATCGTGGTGCTGGCCGTCATCCTCATCTACGTGGCGATCATGGCCACCCGCGCCCAGCGGCTGGAGCGCGAGCTTGAGCAGTTGCGCCGCGACGTCGAGGCCGCGCGGGAGAAGGAGGCGCCGGGGAACGGCGCCGATCCCGTGCTGACGACGGCCGAACGCAAGTCAGCATGAGCGAACTGCTGGCGATCGGCACCTCGTACAAGACCTCACCGGTCGAGGTGCGCGAGCGGCTGGCGCTGCCCGACGCCCGCGCCGCCGAGTTCCTGCGCGACCTGCGCGGTGAGGCCGAGGTCCATGAGGCGGTCGCCGTCTCCACCTGCAACCGCACCGAGCTGTACCTCGTCGTCGGCGACCCGGTGGAGGCGGAATCGACCGTCCTGGCCATGCTCTCCCGTCAGGCGGGCATGCGCCCCACCGAGCTGACCGCCGCGATCTACTCGCACCGCAACTGCGACGCCGCCCGCCACCTGTACCGCGTCGTCTCCGGCCTGGAGTCGATGATCGTCGGCGAGGCCGAGATCCAGGGCCAGGTCAAGCGCGCCTACGAGACGGCGCTCGCCCAGGAGTCGGTCGGCCCGCTGACCCACCGGCTGTTCCGGGCGGCGCTGGAGACGGGCAAGCGGGTGCGGACCGAGACGGCGATCGGCGAGGGGCAGCTCAGCCTCCCCGGGGCCGCCGTCGCGCTGGCCCGCGAGCAGCTGGACGAGCTCCAGGACCGGCGCGTGGTCATCATCGGCACCGGCGAGACGAGCGAGCTCACCGCCCGGGCGCTCGCCGACAGCGGCGTGCGCCCCGTGTTCGTCGCCAACCGCCGGCGCAACCGTGCGCTCAGCCTTGCCCGCCGCTACGGCGGGTCGACGGTTCCGCTGGACGAGCTGCCGGAGGAGCTGCTCAGCGCCGACATCGTCGTCGCCGCCACCGCCTCGCCGCACCTCCTGCTCGAGGCCAGCGAGATCGCCGACGTCATGCGCGCCCGCGCGGGCCGACCGATGCTGCTCATCGATCTCGCCGTGCCGCGGGACATCGACGGCGCGTGCGCCGGGCTGCCCGGCGTCACCCTGTACGACATCGACGACCTCCAGGCGGTGGCCAACCGCAACCGCCGCGTGCGCCAGGCCGAGGCCCGGCGCGCCGAGGGGATCATCGAGCAGGAGATCGGCAAATTCGCCACCTGGCTTGGCTCCCTGGAGGTCCTGCCGACGCTGGCGGCCCTGCGGGCGCACGCCACGCAGATCGCGGCCGGTGTGGTGCAGGAGAACGCCGGCAAGTGGGAGTCGGCGTCGCCCCGGGACCGGGAGCGCATCGATGCCATCGCCCGCACCATCGTCAATCGCCTGCTCCATGAGCCGACCGTGCAGATGAAGGAGATGCGCGACGACCGCGTCCACGCGCGGATGGCGCTGGTGCGCGACCTGTTCGGCCTGTCGGTGGAGGAGGGCGTGCCGGCGGGGGCAGCCGCGGAGGCCGAAGCCGAGGCGGAGGCCGCCGAGGCCCTGGCCGAGGTGCGCGAGCTGCCCCGGCGCGCGGTGAGCCCGGGGCAGGCGAACTGACCCGGATGCGATTGGGGACCCGCGCCAGCGCGCTCGCGCTGGCCCAGACGCGCTCGGTTGCGGAGCGGCTCGGCGGCGACGTTGAGATCGTCAAGATCACCACGCTGGGCGACCGCGGGGCCGGTCTGGCCGACAAGTCACGGTGGACATCGGAGCTGGAGCACGCGCTGCTCGACGGCCGCATCGACATCGCCGTGCACTCGGCCAAGGACGTTCCCACCGAGCTGGCCGAGGGGCTTGAGCTGGTGGCCATCCCGGCGCGAGCGGACGCCCGCGATGTCATCTGCGGTGCGGCGGGCCTCGATGCGCTGGCCCCGGGCGCGCGGGTGGGGACGAGCAGCCTGCGGCGGGCGGCGCAGCTGCGCGCCGTCCGCGACGATGTTGAGGTGGTGGAGTTGCGCGGCAACGTCGACACGCGGCTGCGCAAGCTGCGCGACGGTGAGGCCGACGCGATCATCCTCGCCCTCGCCGGACTGGAGCGCCTCGGCCGCGGCGGCGAGGCCGACGGGGTCATCGAGGCGTTCGTGCCCGCCGCCGGGCAGGGCGC
>DASSZQ010000028.1:0-3114 GCA_035702755.1 Solirubrobacteraceae bacterium
GAGCGGGCCAGCGAATCGGCGACGGCAGAGAGCAGTTCCCGGGAGGACGCCAGGAGCCGCTCATGGGCGGCGGTGAGCGCGTGCAGCCGCTCGATGATCCGCTCCACCTCGGCAAGGCCGGCGTCATGAGCGGGCGGTGCGGGCGCGGACGGCGGCGGGGACGCGAACGGCCCCACGGGCGCGGGTTCGAACGGCCCCACGGGCGCGGGTCCGGCCTCCGTGTAGCCCTGAGGCTCGACGTCGGCCCAGCCCTCGACGGACGGGGCCAGCCCGGATTGGATGAGGCTCAGCCGCCGGTCGATCTCCGCCAAGCGGGCATCCAGGATCGACGGCTCAGGCATGGTTGGCCGAGCCTACCGCGCTCCCCGGCGGCGGGCCGACGTGTGTCATCTGATGCCGCGCCGAGGGGCTTAGAAACGCCCCACGTCCGGCTCCGGGCCGGGAGCGCGCCGGTGGACCTATGCAGCGCCGAGGAGCGAGACGGCGGTCTCGGCGACCTGCGTGGGGGTGCGACCGACGCGCACGCCCTTGCTCTCCAGCGCCTCGGCCTTGGCGGCCGCGGTCCCGTGGGAGCCGGAGACGATCGCCCCGGCGTGGCCCATCGTCTTACCGGGGGGCGCGGTGAAGCCGGCGATGTAGGCGATCGTCGGCTTGGTCACGTTCTCGGCGATGAACTCCGCAGCGCGCTCCTCGGCGTCGCCGCCGATCTCACCGCACATGACGATGAGCTCGGTCTCGTCGTCCTCCTGGAACATCCCAATCACGTCGATGAAGTCGGTGCCCGGGACCGGGTCGCCGCCGATGCCGACGATCGACGAGTTGCCAAAGCCCTGCTGGGCGAGCACGTTGCCGATCTGGTAGGTGAGGGTGCCGGAGCGCGAGACGACGCCGACATTGCCCTGGCTGAAGAACGAGGCGGGGATGATGCCGACGCTGGCCTTGCCCGGGGAGAGGATGCCGGGGCAGTTGGGACCGATCAGCCGGGAGCGGCCGTTCTTGCGAAGTGTGTTGTAGACCTTGAGCTCGTCGTGGGCCGGGATGCCCTCGGTGATGCAGATGATCAGCTCAATCCCGGCGTCCTCGGCCTCGAGGATCGAGTCGGCGGCGAACCGCGGCGGCACAAACACCATCGCCGTGTTGGCCCCGACCTTGTCGACGGCCTCATGGAAGGTGTTGAACACCGGGATGCCCTCGACGTCCTGGCCGCCCTTGCCGGGGGTGACCCCACCGACGACGTTGGTGCCGTAGTCGCGGTTGCGCAGCGAGTGGAAGGTGCCCTCGCGCCCGGTGATGCCGGACGTGCACAGGCGCGTGTTCTCGTCGATGAGGATGCTCATGCGCCCGCTGCCAATTCGACAACCCGGGCCGCCGCGCCGTCCATGGTCGATTCCGTGTGCACGTTGGGAAGCTGCGCGTCGGCCAGCAACTTGCGTCCCTCCTCGCCGTTGGTGCCGTCCAGGCGAACCACGAACGGGACGTTCGGCTTGATCTGGTCAAAGGCCTCGATCAACCCCTTGGCCACCTCGTCGCAGCGGGTGATGCCGCCGAAGATGTTGAACAGCACCGCCTTGACCTTGGCGTCGGAGAGGATGACCTCAACGGCGCTGGTGATGGCATCGGCCCGGGAGCCGCCGCCCGCGTCCAGGAAGTTGGCGGGCGCGCCGCCGGCCTCGGCGACGACGTCCAGCGTGGACATGACCAGGCCGGCGCCGTTGCCGAGAATTCCGATGTCCCCGTCGAGCTTGACGTAGGTGAGGCCGCGCTCCTGGGCCATCCGCTCCTGCGGGTCCTCCTGGGAGAGGTCGCGCAGCTCGGCGTTCTGACCGTGGCGGTACAGGGCGTTGCCGTCGAGGGTGACCTTGGCGTCGAGCGCCCGCACCTCCCGGTCCGGGGTGACGATCAGCGGGTTGACCTCAACCAGCGTCGCCTCCTCGGCGACGAACACCTCATACAGCTTGGCCAGCATGGCGCCGACCGGGCGCACGATATCGCCGTCAACGCCGGCCTCAAAGGCGAGCCGGCGGCCGTGGAAGTCCTGGAAGCCGAGCAGCGGGTCGACGTGCAGGTGGGCGATGGCGTCCGGATCCTCGTCGGCCACCTGCTCGATGTCCATGCCGCCCTTGGTCGAGAGCATGACGAGCGGGGCCTTGGCCGAGCGATCGAAGACGACCGAGGCGTAGTACTCGGCGGCGATCTGTGACGCGCCCTCGATCCACAGCTCGTGCACGGTGAGCCCGCGGATGTCCATGCCGAGGATGGCGCGGGCGTGCTCCTCGGCCTCGTTGCGGTCCTGGGCGATCTTGATGCCGCCGAGCTTGCCGCGCCCGCCGATCTGCACCTGGGCCTTGACGACACAGGGGTAGCCAATCTCGTCGGCGGCCAGGACCGCGTCCTCCACCGTGCGCGCGGGCTGCCCCGCGGGCACCGGGACGCCGTGGCGCGCAAACAGCTGCTTGCCCTGGTACTCAAGGAGATCCATGACGTTTTGCACTCTAATGATCTCCCGCGCAGGGCGTCGTGCCGGCGCCTCGCCATGCCAACGCCGTCCGCCGCGCGGCTGACGACGACGCGCCGAAGCCAGGTGCCATGGCATCATCAGGCCGCTATGGCGATTCCGAAGAACGTCTCGTTCGTCACTTTCGACGTCTACGGCACCCTGATCGACTGGGAGACCGGCGTCTACGAGGCCTTCCGCAACGAGGCCGAGCGCGACGGCTTCACGATCGAGCGTGACGAGTTGCTGCCGCTCTTCCATGAGGTCTCACAGCAGATCGAGGCCGGCTCCTACGAGCTGTATGCGGAGGTGCTGCGGCGCACCGCGGTCCAGATCGCCAAGCAGCTCGGCTGGCCCCTGGAGCCGTCGCGCTCCGGGTTTCTGCCGGACTCGGTCCAACGCTGGAAGCCGTTCAAGGAGACGAACTCGGTCCTTCAGAAGATCGCCAAGCAGTACAGCTGCGGCCTGATCTCCAACATCGACGACAAGCTGCTGGGGCAGACGCGGCGCCACATCCCGCTGGACTTCGATCTCGTCGTCACGGCGCAGCAGGTGCGCTCCTACAAGCCAGATCCGGCGCACTTCACCGAGTGCGAGCGGCGCATCGGCTCCAAGAAGGG
>DASSZQ010000048.1:0-15208 GCA_035702755.1 Solirubrobacteraceae bacterium
CAGCTGGAGGCGGCGCTCGGCGTGCAGCTTCTCATCCGCCACCACGCCCAGGGGATTTCGCCGACGGCCGAGGGACGCCAGTTCCTTGACCGGGCTCGCGCGCTGCTGCATGACGCCGACGAGCTGGAGCGCTTTGCCGCCGAGCTGACCGCCGAGCTGAGCGGGACGCTGCACCTCGGCTGCCTGGTCACCGTCGCGCCGCTCATGATGCCGCGGCTGGGCAAGGGGTTTCACGAGCGCCATCCGGCCGTCCGGCTGGAGATGGTGGAGGCCGGCCAGCTGGAGCTCGTCAGCCTGCTGCGATCCGGCCGCCTCAGCGTGGTGCTCACCTACGACCTTGACCTCAGCGAGGATCTGGCGTTCACGCCGCTGGGGGACCTGCCGCCGCATGCCGTGTTCGCTGCTGATCACCGGCTGGCGAGTGCTGAGTCGGTGACGATGGCCGAGCTCGCCGCCGAGCCGCTCGTCCTGCTCGACCTGCCCTACAGCCGCGAGTACTTCCGAGGGCTGTTCGCCGCCGCCGGCGTGGAGCCGACGGTCGCCTACCGCTCCATCCACCCGGAGGTCATCCGCACGATGGTGGCCAACGGGTTCGGCTACACGATCGTCAACGCCCGTCCCCGGATCGAGACCGCGCTGGACGGGATGCCGGTCGCCACCGTGCCGATCAGCGGCACCCCGCGGGCGATGATCCTCGGCCTCGTCCGCCTGGAGCGCGTGCGCCCCACCCGGCTCGTCGACGCCTTTGAGCAGCATTGCCGGGCGGCGATCAGCACCGGCGTCATCCCGGGCCTCGACGTCGTCCCGTAGCTCCCGCCCGCGCTGCCAACGGCTCGGCGCCTGTTCGGTCGAGCCGAACCACCGCTGCGCCAGAGTCGATTTACCGTGGCGGCGACGGCAGATAGTGTCCGGCGCCACTTCGCGCCCACCCGCGGCCGTCTGAGGGAGAAGAAGCAGATGAGCATCGACATTCAGCCCGGCGCCACCGACGCGTTTGAGGAACAGCAGCGCAGCCGCCTGGTCAAGAGCATGCGGCTGTTTGACCTGGTGTTCTTCGGCATCACGACGGTTGTGTCACTGGACACCATCGGCCAGATCTCAAGCTTCGGCGCCGAGACGTTCACCTGGCTGCTGGTGCTCGTGGCCCTGTTCGTCGTTCCCTACGCCTGGCTGATGGCCGAGCTCACCGGCGCCTTTCCCCAGGAGGGCGGCCCGTACTTCTGGATGCGCCTGGCGTTCGGCCGGGGCTGGGCTGCGGTCGGCGCCGTCCTGTACTGGATCACCAATCCGCTGTGGCTCGGCGGCTCGCTCAGCTTCCTGGCCGCCACCGCGTTCAGCTCCTACCTCATCAACCTCAACGCCGGGTCATTCGCCGATTACGCGTTCAAGCTCGTCTTCGTCTGGGTCGGCATCCTGGTGGCGATCATCTCGCTGCGCCGCGGCAAGTGGATCCCCTCAATCGGCGCCTTTGTCAAGCTCGCGCTCGTCGGCTTCGTCTCGATCACCGTCTTCATCTACGCCGCCTCCCACGGCGTCCACGGCTACGGCTTGGGCAGCTTCTCGCCGACGCTCGCCGGCTTCCTCGGTGCCGTCCCCGTGCTGGTGTTCGCGATCAGCGGCTTTGAGTGCGGCTCGGCCACGGGCGAGGAGATGACCGACGCCCGCCGGGACGGCCCCCTGTTCATCACCCGCTCGGCGGCCGCGTCGGTGCTCTGTTACCTGATCCCCATCCTGGCCGTGCTGCTGGTCGTTCCCGTCAAGAGCATCACCGGCGTCAGCGGTTTCATGGATGCGGTGTCGCTGACGTTCAGCATCTACGGGCCGCTGCACCACGCGCTGGTCGACGTCGTCGCGCTCGCCTTCATCTTCACGCTGTTGACGCAGGGCTCGGCCTGGATGATGGGCTCTGACCGGGTGCTCGCCGCCGTCGGCATGGACGGCACGTTCCCACGCTGGATGGGTGTCTTTCACTCCAAGCTCGGCACGCCGGTACGCGTCAACCTCATGTCCGGGCTTGTGGCGACGGCGTTTGTCATCGTCGCCACCAACCTCACCTCCGGCAGTGCCGGCAGCGCGTTCGCGGTCGTGCTCACGGTCGCCATCTCCACCGTGCTCATGTCCTACCTGATCATCTACCCGGCGGCGATCGTGCTGCGGCGCAAGGCGCCGGATGCGCCCCGGCCGTTTCTCGTGCCCTTTGGCCGGGCCGGGATGATCGGCTCGACCATCCTGGCGACGTTCTTTGCGGCGCTGGGAACCTGGGTGGCGCTCTTCCCCGGGATCCTGGAGCACGTGTTTGGGCTCTCGTATGACTTCGTGGGGACGTGGGGCGTCTCGCGCGGGCGGTTTGAGGCGCTGACGCTCGGCACCATGGGGCTCATCCTCCTGTTGACCGGCGTCGGCCTCTGGTTCGGTGCCGCCGAGCGCCGGCGCGAGTCGGTCCCGGCGGTGGCCGGGTGCAGCGACGTCAACGTGGGTGTCTGAACCGATGGCGGTGACCACCAGCCCCACCGGCCGCGTTCCGCGCTTCGACGTCCTGCTGGAACCGGTCCGGATCGGTCCAGTCGTCGCCCGCAATCGCTTCTTCCAGGTCCCCCACTGCAACGGCATGGGCTATCGCGACGTGTCCGCCCATGCCGGAATGCGGGCGGTCAAGGGCGAGGGGGGCTGGGCGGTCATCTGCACCGAGCAGGCCGAGATCCACTACTCGTCGGAGATCACGCCGTTCATCGAACTGCGCATCTGGGATGACCAGGACATCCCGGCCATCGCCCGCATCGCCGAGCGCATCCATGAGTACGACGCGCTCGCCGGGATCGAGCTCTGTTACAACGGGATGAACGGTCCCAACCTGTACAGCCGGGTGGCGCCGATGGGGCCCTCGCACCTGCCGGTGGCAACGTTCACCGCCGACCCGGTGCAGGCCCGGCGAATGGATCTGGACGACATCGCCGACCTGCGCCGCTGGCACCGGGCCGCCGTGCGTCGCTCCATCCAGGCCGGCTATGACCTCGTCTACGTGTACTCCGGTCATGCGCTCGGCGGCATCCACCATTTCCTGTCGCGGCGCTACAACGACCGGACCGACGCCTACGGCGGCAGCGCCGAGAACCGTATGCGGCTGCTGCGCGAGATCCTTGAGGACACACTCCAGGAGGCTGACGGCCGCGCCGCGGTCGCCTGCCGCATCACCGTCGATGAGCTGCTCGGCGACGACGGGATCACCCGTGAGGACATCGAGGAGGTTGTCGGCACCCTCGGCGAGCTGCCGGACCTGTGGGACTTCGTGCTCGGCTCATGGGAGGACGACTCGGTGACCGCCCGCTTCGGTGAAGAGGGCGAGCAGGAGCAATACGTGCGCGGCCTCAAACAGCTGACGAGCAAGCCGGTTGTCGGCGTTGGCCGGTTCACCTCGCCGGACACGATGGTGCGCATGGTCCGCAGCGGCGTGCTTGACCTCATCGGCGCCGCCCGGCCGTCGATCGCCGACCCGTTCCTGCCGCGCAAGATCGAGGAGGGACGCCTGGAGGACATCAGGGAGTGCATCGGCTGCAACATCTGCGTCTCCGGTGACTTCACCATGTCGCCGATCCGCTGCACGCAGAACCCGTCGATGGGGGAGGAGTGGCGCCGCGGCTGGCACCCGGAGCGCATCCGCCCGCGCACCACCGACGCCAAGGTGCTGATCGTCGGCGGCGGCCCGGCCGGTCTGGAGGCGGCGCAGAGCCTCGGCAAGCGCGGCTACGAGGTCATCCTCGCCGAAGCGTCCGCGTCCCTCGGCGGCCGCGTCGCCCGCGAGGCCCGCCTGCCCGGCATGGCCAGCTACATCCGGGTCGTCGACTACCGGGCGGCCCAGCTGCGCCGGCTGCGCACCGTCGAGCGCACGCAGGGCGAGGTGACCGCCGCAGAGATCCTCACCTACGACTTCGATCACGTGGCGGTCGCGACCGGCGCCCGCTGGCGGGATGACGGTGTGGGCCGCCACCACACCCATGCCGTCCCCCGTGACCCGTCGCTGCCCGTCCTCACGCCGGACGACCTCATGGCCGGCGACCGGCCGGACGGTGACCACGTCCTCATCTACGACGACGACCATTACTACATGGGTGGTGTGCTCGCCGAGCTGCTCTCCCGGGAGGGGCGCCGGGTGACGCTCGTGACCCCGGCCCACTGCGTCTCCTCGTGGACGACGGCGACGATGGAGCAGCACCGGATCCAGCGGCGGCTGCTGGAGCTCGGTGTCGACATCGTCGCCGGGCACGCGGTCACGGCCACACGCGGCGGCGCCGTCGCCACCACCTGCGTGTTCACCGCACGCGAGCGGGAGATCGCCTGTGACGCGGCCGTGTTCGTCACCGCTCGGCTGCCACAGGACACGGTCTACCAGCAGTTGATGACCCGGCGATCCGAGTGGGCTGACGCCGGGCTGCGTACCGTGACCGCGGTCGGCGACTGCTGGTGTCCGGCGACGATCGCCGCCGCCGTGTGGGAGGGGCGCCGCTACGCCGAGGAACTCGACGAGCCGACCGACCGCGGGGACACCGTGCCCTTCCGGCGCGAGGTCACCGAGCTGGCCGCCGAGTGACGCCATGACGCATCGCCGCATCCGCCCGTTCAACACCCGCCACACCTATCCGGAGCAGAACCTCGACAACGACCTGTGCCAGGCGGTCGTCGCCGGCAACACCGTCTATCTGCGCGGGCAGATCGGTCAGGATCTCGATACCTCGGAATCGGTCGGCGTCGGTGACGTTGAGGCCCAGGCCGAGCGGGCGATGGCCAACATCGACCAGCTCCTGCACGAGGCCGGCAGCGGCCTGCAGGACATCGTCAAGGTCGTTGTCTACCTCGTCGACGCACGCTATCGCGAGCCGGTGTACCGGGTGATGGGCCGCTGGCTGAAGGGCGTGCACCCGGTGTCCACCGGCATCATCGTCAGCGCGCTGGCCCGTCCGGAATGGCTGGTGGAGATCGACGCCACCGCCGTCATCAGCGACGAGAGCGGCGCGTGACGTTCTCCCTGCTCGGCCGCTGCGGGCGGACCGGGCGGCTGGGGATGGTCATCTCATCCTCCAGCCCGGCGGTGGCGGCGCGCTGCGCCCACGCCCGGCCCGGGGTGGGCGTCGCCGCCAGCCAGAACGTCACCGACCCCCGCCTCGGCCCCGCGCTGCTTGACGCGCTCGCCCGCGGCGCGGACGCGCGGGCGGCACTCGACGCCGTCGTGGCGGGCACTGCGCACATCGCCCACCGCCAGCTGGCGGTTCTCGGCACCTCCGGGGAGGGTGCCGCCTACACCGGCGCCGCTGCCCTGGGAACCCACGGCAGCCGCAGCGGGACCGACTGCGTGGCGGCCGGCAACCTGCTCGCCGACACCGACGTGCTTGGGGCGATGACCGCGGCGTTCGCCGATCACCCGGAACGGGAGCTGGGCGACCGGCTGATCGGCGGGCTGCGCGCCGGGGCGAGCGCCGGTGGGGAGGCGGGCCCGGTCCACTCGGCGGGCCTGCTCATGACCGGCGACGTCGAGTGGCCGATCGCCGACCTGCGCATCGATTGGCATGACGAGGATCCGGTGGGCGAGCTCGCGCGCGTGTGGGAGATCTACAAGCCGCAGCTGGAGGACTACATCGCGCGCGCCCTGAATCCGGGTGGCGCCCCCGGCTACGGGGTGCCGGGCGAGTGACCGGCGCCGCCGAGGGTGTGCTCGCCGACCTCGTCGCATTCCCCACGGTGGCGGGAACGTCCAATGGGGAGCTCATCGATTACGCCGCACAGCGCCTCCAGGACGCCGGCGCCGCGGTCAGGGTCTGTGAGGGTGCCCGGCCGGACGCGCACAACCTTCATGCCGTGCTCGGCCCCGCCGATGAGCCGGGGCTGGTGCTCTGCGCCCACACCGATGTCGTCGCCGTTGACGGGCAGTCCTGGAGCCGGGACCCGTTTGTCCTGCACGCCGAGAACGGCCGGTTGTACAGCCGGGGCACGGCCGACATGAAGGGCTTCATCGCCGCGTTGCTCACGGTGGCGCCGGAGCTTCACCCGGCATCGCTGCGGCGGCCCGTCCACATCGTGCTCTCATCCGATGAGGAGCTCGGCTGCCTGGGAATCCGGCCGCTGCTGCCGGCCCTGGCGGCGGCGATCCGCCCGCCGGCGCTGACCATCGTCGGCGAGCCCACCCGCCTGTGCGTCGTCGAATGCCACAAGGGCAAGATCGCGCTGCGCGTCCAGATACGCGGGCGAGCGTGCCACTCCAGCCGGGCGCCTGAGGGGGTCAACGCCGTCGAATACGGTGCCCGGCTGATCGCCGGGCTTGACCGCCTGCGCTCGGAGCTGAGCGCCACCCGCGACGAGCGCTTCGCCGTTCCGCATGCCACCGTCAGTACGGGTCCGATCTGCGGCGGCACGGCGCTCAACATCGTTCCGGACACGTGCACGTTCGAACTCGAGGCGCGGCTGCTCCCCGGCCAGTCCGGGGAGGGGATCCTGGCCGCTGTCCGTGCCCAGGCGGCGGCGCTTCAGGCCGAGATGCGACGGGTTGCCCCGGAGGCCGAGATCACCGTCACCCCGGTCGTGGACTACCCCGCCCTGATCGGCAGCGCGGAGTCTGCGCAGGCAGGCGCGGTCGCCGACTGGGCGGGAACGAGCGCCGGTGGCGCCGCTGACTACGGGACCGAGGGCGGGCTGCTGGAGCAGACAATCGGCGGCACCGTGGTCGTGTGCGGCCCGGGCGACATGGCCCAGGCCCACCGGGCTGACGAATTCATCGAGGCAGATCAACTTGACGGCGCGGTCGCCTTCCTGGGCCGCCTAGTGCGCGGGTACTGCGGAACGGCACTCGCCCGCGACGGGTGATTCGCGCACGGGCGCACGGGTTAGTGTCCGGGCATGAGCAGCCGCGTTCGCTCGGCGCGCAGTCAACGCGCGGACACCTACGGGACGCGTCTGATGGGTGCCCTGTTCGGTGTCGGCGCTGTGGGCTTTGTGGTGGGTCCGCTTGACGTCTACGCCAGCCGCGTCGGTGCGCACGGCGATGCGGTGACGTTCTTCATCGCCTCCCTTCTGTTCACGGGCGGCGGTCTGACGCAGTCGTGGCTGGCATATCCGGAACGGCGGGCACACCGTTCCGGGCTGCTCGCCTGGCGCGCGGCATGGATTCAGTCGGTCGGCACACTCCTGTTCAACGTCATGACGGTTGAGGCGATCTCGTACGCGGCGTCAAGCGCACAGTACGACGCGCGCGTCTGGGCTCCGAATGCACTCGGCTCGGTGTGCTTTTTGATCTCCGGTGTGCTGCTGTACCTATCAGCACCGCGCGCCGGATGGCGTCCGCTGCGACGCGCGGCCGGGTGGTGGGAGCCGCCGGTGAACCTGCTCGGCTGCGGGCTGTTCGGCATCTCGGCGGTGGCGGGCTACCCGGTCACCTCATCTGGGCAGATGCTTGATCTTGCGACATCGAACTGGACGACAACATTGGGCGCCGCCTGCTTTCTCGCCGTTGGCCTCGCGGCGCTGATCGTGGGCATGACCTTCAAGGTCCCGCGCCTCAGCCGACTCGTGGCGTTTGAGCACGCCCTTGAGCGCGAGGTCACGGACGTCGGCCACGAGCTTGAGGCGGACGCTCGCCGTGTGGCGCACACCGTGCAGCGGCGCGTCGAAGCCACCGGAGAGGCCATCGAGTGATGTAAGTGACTGTCATTCCGTAGCTCGGCGCAGCCTGTGCCGCACGGTTGCAAATTGCTACTTGATCGCAGTCGCCTCGGCCGTGAGGCTCCGTCCACAGGGGTTCTAGTCAATCGGACTTGACCGCAGATCAGGAAGGGAGCAGAGGATGGCCGATGAGGCCTCGCGGGCGCTGGGGGCGCCGACAGTCGCGGGCACGTTCGTGAATCCGAAAGGCATGGCCAAGAAGATGACCGCCTCGGTGGCGGGAGGGCAGGTCGGCGGGATCGCCGGGAGTCTCGCCACCGGTGCAATCGCGGGCCGGAACTCAGGCGCTGCGCAGGCGGTGCCGAACTTCGGCCGGGTGGGATATCTGGCGGTCACCGATACCGAAGTGGCACTGCTGGGCACCAGGACCGGTGCCTTCAAGATGAAGATCGGTGACAAGGTCCTCGCCCGGGCACCGAGAGCCGAGATCACGTCTGCCGAGCTCGATCAGGGTGCGCTGCTCTCGCACCTGACGATCGGGTTCCTCAACGGTGCCAGTTGGCAATTCGACGTACCCAGGCAAGCCAAGAAACCGGCGCAAGCTGTCGCCCGGGCCCTTGGCGGCACCGACCACTGACGCGGCGAGGCGTACCGAGCGACAGCACACCGACAGCGTCCTGTCGTCTTGCCGGGGGCGCTGTGGCATCACGGCACACGGAGGAGGATCTCCCATGCGCAAGCACCTGAAGGCACCGTCACCGGCCATGGCGGTCGCGTTGACCGCTCTGTTCATGTCATTGGGCGGCGTCGGCTACGCCGCCTCCCAGATCGGCACCAACCAGATCAGGAACGGTGCGGTGACCACCCACAAGCTCCACAACGGAGCCGTGACGGCGAAGAAGCTGGCCAACAACGCGGTCAACGGCCAGAAGGTCCAGGACAACTCGCTGACGGGCAACGACATCAACGTGTCGACGCTCGGTCAGGTCCCGGATGCCGCCAAGCTTGACGGCAACGGTCCGGCATCCTTCGTCTCCAGTTCCATCTCCAGGCACGAGTCGCCCCTGGAAACCGGAACTCCGCTGGGCGACGGCACCTTCTACATCGACGAGGCCTGCCCGCCGGGAGATGTCCTGCTCAACGGGGGTCCTGCCAACGTCGCTGCCGGGTCAACCATGGTGGAGAGCTTCCCAACGCCAAACAGCACGACCTCGTGGCGGGCCAGGATCAAGCCGCAGGCCGGCGGCGACCAGTTCAGCGTCGTCGTACTGTGCGCTAAGCAGTAGGCGCCGTGCGGAGCTGCGCCACGATGTGCTCGGCGATGGCGAGCGAGGCCGTCGCGCCGGGTGACGGGGCGTTGCGCACAGCGGTGATGGGGCCCAGCTGCGAGATGGAGAAGTCGTCAAGCAGGCGCCCGTCGGCGCCGACCGCCTGGGCGCGGACGCCGGCGGGCGCGGGCACGAGATCCGCGCTGGTCAATTCCGGCAGGAACGAGCGGGCCTGCGCGAGGTAGACGCGGCGCATCGCCGCGGCCACTGCCTCGCGCGCGCCGGTCATCCAGTGGGCGGCGACGAGGCGCCAGAAGCCCGGGAAGCGAAGCATCTCGATGATGTCCTGGCCGCAGAGGTCGCGACGACGGTATCCCTGGCGGGCGAGGGCGAGCAGCGCGTTGGGGCCCACGTCGACGCCGCCGCCGATCCGGCGGGTGAAGTGGACTCCCAGGAACGGATAGCGCGGGTCCGGTACGGGATAGATGAGTCCGCGCACCAGGTGCTCACGTCCGGGGGTCAGGCGCAGGTACTCGCCGCGGAAGGGAATGATCATGGGCGCGCGCTCGCCGCCGGCGGTGCGGGCGAGCCGGTCGGCATGCAGCCCCGCGCAGACGATGACGCGGTCAAACTCGCGCACGTCATCGGTGGTGTGAACCCGGGCGACGGAGCGGCTGACCTGCAGACGCGTGGCCCGCACTCCGAGCGAGACGGCGCCCCCCGCGCCGGTGATCTCCCCGGCGAGCGCTTCGCTGACCGCGCGAAAGTCCGTGATCGCGGTGGTGGGGGAGTGCAGGGCGGCGACGCCGACCGCGTGGGGCTCGATCTCGCGCAACTCGGCTGCGGTGAGGCGGCGGATGCCGGGCACGCCGTTTGCCTGGGCGCGCCGGTGAAGCTCTGAGAGCTTGTCCACCTCGTCCGGGTTGCGGGCGACGATCACCTTGCCGCATTCCGCGAAGGGAACTGACCGCTCCGCGCAGTACGCGCGCAGCAGCTGAACACCGCGGCGACACAGACGAGCCTTGAGTGAACCCGGCGCGTAGTAGACGCCGGCGTGCACGACACCGCTGTTGTGCCCGGTCTGATGCGCCGCCACCGAATGCTCCTTCTCCATCACCACCACCTCGGCCGCGGGGTCGGTCCTCAGGAGCTGCCGCGCCACGGCGAGGCCGATGATCCCCCCGCCGATGACTCCGACGCGCGAACCGCTCACCAGAGGATCCTCGACGATGCTCCGGTCACGGCGTCAGCCGCACCGCGATGACGCCGCTCAGCGGTCGCGTCGAAATGCCGCCGAGCAGGTAGGCGGTATCTCCGACGGCGGCAACGGCGGCGTCGGTCAGCGGATGGGGCAGGCGCGTGGCGCGCCACACGCGGTGGTGGGACGGGTCGAAGCGGAGCACCGCATTGCTCGGCCCGTGCGGGGTCGAGCCTCCCATCACCAGGATCCGGCCGCCGACGAGTGCGCCCATGGCGTGGGCCACCGGCGACGGCAGGTGGCCGGCGATGCCGACCGACGCGTGGGGGGCGATGCGCACGCGCTGGATCAGGTTGGTGAACTGGCCGTCGTACTCGCCGCCGGAGACCAGTCCGCCAAAGACATACACGCTGTTGCCGTCGGCGACCACGGCCGGGTAGCGCACCGCCTGGCGCAGCGCGCCGATCACGTGGAAGTGACGGCCGTCGCGGCTGGCCCAGACGTCGCGCTGCGGGCCGATCCCGTCAAATCCGCCGAGGAGCACGACCGTGTGGCCGACCACGGCGGCGGTCACGTCGGCGCGGGGCCCCGGGAGGCGCGCGATGACCCGCGCCGTCCGGCGCGGCGGGACGAATTGTTGGACGACGTCGTGCACCGCCGTGGATGCGCCGCCAAAGACGAGGAGCCGGCCGTCGAACAGCCCGGCGGCTGAGCCATGCGTGGGCAGCGCCAGTGTGCCGGCGACGGACATGCGCCCGGTGCGGAGGTTGAGCTCCTCGACGGTGTTCACCGTGACCCCGGCGGGGTCAAGTCCTCCGAAGACGAAGATCTGATCGCCGCGGGCGACGGCGTCGGTGCGATAGCGCGGGGCCGGCAGATGCCAGTGCGTGACCGACGCGCGCACCCCAGGCCGCGCGCGCGAGCGCTCCGGCGCGGCGGCGGAGCTGGTGGCGGCCGCCGTCGTCGACTGAGCCGCGGAAGCGTTCACGCCCGTGCGCGCGGACGTCGTCGCCGGTGAGCCCGCGCCCAGGCTGGCGCCGCAGCCGGTGCTGAGACTCACGGCAAGCGCACAGAGAAGGACACACCCGGGCACGGTCAATGTGCGGTTCAAATGCACGTCGATTCCATACAGTAATGACCGAGGGTCCAGCCGCGCCGGGGGTGGCGGGCGGCGTGGGGTCGGCCGGGGCAGCCCAGACCTCCCGTCCCGTGGGCCCCGGACGCGCGTGGGCGCTCCAGGCAGTGGAGCACGGCACGGGGGAAGGGGGTGCGCACCCGCGCTGACGGTGATCCGGGGGGTCTGTCGCATTCGCTGCGACCGGTTCCGGCATCAGATGCGTACGAAACTCGGATAGGCCCGCGGATCTCGAACGAAACGGCTGCTCAGCGCCTCCCAGTGACGAAATCCGCAGGCGCACATCGAATTTCGGCCGGATCGGATGCATCCGCCGACGTTTGCGTGACCGGCGCCGCCGCGCACGCAGGAGAGCAACGTGCGCTCTCGCCGGACGCGCCCGTGGTGTCGATGGCGACGAGCTGTTGCTGTCCAGCAGCCAGCGTGCGTGCCAAATTGGGCGGCGAACCTACAAGCCGCCGGCCGGGTGGGCCTCACGCCAGGCCTGGAGGATCTCCGGCTTCAGCCGCCCGCGATCGGACACCGCAAGGCCCCGCCCGCGCGCCCACTCCCGCAGCTCACGGGTGGCCGGCACGGGCGCGGCCGGCCCGGCGGGCGGCGCATCGGCGCCGCCGGCCCGAGCGCTCGCGGCGGGCTCCTCAAGCGCCCACGCGTGAGCGGCCGCGAGATAGCGGTACGTCCATTCCTCGGCAAGCTTGCGGTTGTCGCAGTAGACGATGGGAACGGTCGGCCACCGGATCTGCAGTTCGGCCAGGCCGTCGGCGATCTCTCCGGGGCGCTGGTGGCGCAGCGCGAAGATCTGGCTGTAGCGATCCTCGACGACGACCGCGGCCCGCGGCAGCGTGGCCAGTTCGCCGAGCTGATAGCGCAACCGGCCGCTGGTCAGGCTGGAGACCAGATCGCCGATTGACTTGCGCTCGACGGCGGCGGCGATCCGCCCGTCCAGGGCGACGGCATAGTCACCGCAGGTCAGGCCGCGACGGGTCGTCCGCGCCTGCTGGGCGGCGAACGTGAAGGCATAGCGCTCATGGGCGTCGACGAGAATCTCCAGCTCGGCGATGCCGTGGGCGCGGGCGGTCGGCACCCGGACGGCCGGCCGCGACTGCTTGCGGGTGCGGGGCGATTGCCAGAAGACGACGTCGCGCCCGCGCGCCCGGGTGAACACGATCTGCGAGCGCTGCTCGCGGCCCCGGTCGCAGATGACGTCGATCGCGGCGCCGCGCCGCGTGCAGGCGCGCAGCGCGACGCGCTCCACGATGTCCGGCTCCGCCGGCCACTCGGCACGGTCAACCGGGTGGCAGTACAGGGCACTTGTGCGCGGCCAGGTGCCCTTGGTGCGGAACACCAGCCCGCCCTCCAGCGGCACCAACACCAGATAGGGGAGCGAGCTGTCCGGATCCGGATTGCGGGCGATCGTCAGCTCCACCCGCCGAAGTGTGCCGGACGCGCCAGGCGTCTGGGCCCGCGCAGCGTGTCCGGGGGCCCCAAACTCCGAAGTGCACCGTCATCGGCGGCGTGTGACCACGAGCGCCTGCGACCCGTCCGTGCTCAGACATCCGCCCGCTCAGGGCACGGCCATCCCGGGAACGGTAAGAAGCGAGATGGGACTGCTCGATGCCCTTCCCAAGACCCGGCTCACCGAGACGCTGCCGCTGCTGCGGGTCGCCCGGCCACCCGCGCCGTATGGCGTCCAGCGCCTGGCGCGCTGCTACAGCATCGAGGACGTCGCCCGCCAGGCGCGGCGGCGCCTGCCCCAGGGAGCCCGCGACTATCTCGACGGCGGGGGCGAGGGCGAGTACACGCTGCGGCGCAACCGGGCAGCGTTCGATCACCTGGAACTGCTGCCGGACCTGCCCCGCGACGTCAGCCACATCGACACCCGGACGACCGTTCTCGGAGATCCGGTGGCGCTTCCCTTCGCGCTGTCTCCGGTCGGTGCGCCCCGCATGTTCCATCATCAGGGCGAGCTGGCGGTCGCCCGCGCGGCGCGCGACGCCGGCATCCCCTACGGGATCTCCACCCTCGGCACCTGCTCGGTGGAGGCGGTGGCGGCGCAGACGAACGCTCCCCTCTGGTTCCAGCTCTACGTGTGGGGCGACCGGGGCGAGGCCCGGGAGGCGGTCGCCCGCGCTCGCGCCGCCGGATTCACGGCGCTGTTGTTCAGCATCGACACGGAGGTGCGATCAAAGCGCGAGCGGGAGAAGCACGCCGGGCTTGACCTGCCCCGTCCGCACCTGCGGGTCTCGACTCTTCTGGACGGCGCGCTGCACCCGTCCTGGTCATGCACTTTCTGAGCTCGGAGACGATCAGCTTCCCCAACATCGGGCCGCCGGACCACCGCTCGCGCGAGAAGCTGAGTGCGATGTTTGACGGGAGCGTCAGCTGGGATGACCTGGACTGGATCCGGGAGGAGTGGCCGGGCAAGATCCTGCTCAAGGGCGTCCTGCGCCCGGAGGAGGCCGTCCGGGCGGCCGATGCCGGGCTGGACGGCGTGGTTGTCTCCAACCACGGCGGCCGCCAGCTTGATCACCTCCCGGCCACCGTCGACGTTCTGCCGGAGATTGTGGACGCCGCCGGCGATCGCCTTGAGGTGCTCGTCGACTCCGGCTTCCGGCGTGGCTCGGACATCGTGGCCGCGCTGGCGCTCGGCGCGCGGGCGGTGCTGCTGGGCCGAGCTCACCTATACGGGCTGGCCGCGGCCGGCGAGGCCGGCGTCCGCCACTGCATCGACATCCTGGCCGACGAGGTGCGCATGGCGATGGCGCTGTGCGGCGCGCGGACGGTCGACGAGCTCGACCGCAGCCTCCTCCGCCGGCGCAGCGTCGCCGCGGCGCCGGACCCAGCGGTCGTTCATCCCGGCGGGGACTGACCAAACCTGCTGATACCTGCCGGTGACCGCCGCACCGGCTGGCGTGCCGACGCCGATCCGTGTCGGACAACTGACGTTCGGTGACGCGATGCTCTGATTGGTGGTCCGCGCTCGCGGCCGTGTGATAGGTTGCCGCCGCTCGTTCGCCGCGAGCGGCAAGGGGAGGTCGCCGTCCACGGTCTCCTCACGGCGAGGGCCGGCCAAGACGGCATTCAGAACTCAGGAGGAGAGAAAGTGCACCGATTGAGGTTGCGGGCAACCTTGATGGTCGTGGCGGCAGCTGCGCTGTCGCTGCTCGGCGCGGGGGCGGCATCCGCCCATCGCGTCTTCTTCCGGCATCCCCACGGGGCGGCCGCGCGCCAGCAGGCGCTCAACGGGCGGCTGCGGTCGCAGGCGACACAGGGGCGCCAGAGCCATTCCATCACCAGCAGCCGGGCCGCATTCACCGACAGCGGTCTCGCCGCCGAGGCGACGCAGTACGGCCTTGAGCGCTCCCTTCCCGCCGCCAGCGTGTCCGGGGCGGCGCTCGCCAGCGCCGCCCGGCAGCAGAGCTCCATGGACACGACCGGCGGCACCTGGCAGGAGATGACGACCGTGCCGTACAACGCGCAGCCGTCGAACTACACCGACCCGTTCTGGTCGAACGTCGGCGCCGGCTTCTCCATCGTCGGCGGCCGGGTCACCGCGCTCGCCCAGACGCGCCAGGCGTGGTACGCCGGCACCGCGGACGGTGGCGTGTGGAAGTCAACCAACCAGGGCAGCAGCTGGCAGCCCGTGTTCGACTCGATGCCGACGCTCTCCATCGGCGCGCTGGCCGTGGCCCCCGACGGGTCGCTGTGGGTCGGAACCGGTGAGGCCAACACCAGCCAGGACTCCTACGCGGGTACCGGCGTCTACCGCCTGGACCCGGCGACGGGGCAGTTTGCCGCCGTGGGCGCCGACAACTCCGGCACCAGCCCGCTGGATTCGCGCACCGTGTTCAAGCTCGCGTTCGATCCGCGCGGCGACGCGTACGCGGCGACCAACAACGGCCTGTTCCGTTACGACGCCAGGAGCGGCCAGTGGTCAGAGGTACTTGACCCCGCCGGCGCCAC
>DASSZQ010000067.1:0-21948 GCA_035702755.1 Solirubrobacteraceae bacterium
ATCGAGTCCGGGCTCATCTTCGCCGGCTATGAGTTCGACGACCAGGTCGACCCGTTTGAGGCCGGGATCGGCTTCACCGTCGCGCTCGACGACGGCGAGGACTTCGTCGGCCGCGACGCGCTGCTGGAGCGCCGCGAGCACCCGCAGCGGCGGCTGGTCGGCCTGGAGCTGTCCGGCAACGAGACCGCCGGACACGGCGATGAGGTGTACGTTGGCCGCCGCCGGGTGGGTGTCGTGACCAGCGGAACGCGGAGCCCCGCGCTGCGCCAGAACATCGCCCTGTGCCGGATGGCGGTGCAGTACGCCGAGCTCGGCACCGCGGTGGAGGTGGGCAAGCTCGACGGGTTGCAGAAACGCATTCCGGCGACGGTCGTACGATTCCCCTTCTATGACCCGGAGAAGAAGCGCCCCCGGTCATGAGCGTGCTGACGCGAGCGCAGGACGAGATGGCTGAGCGCGAGGGTGTGGCCCGGCTGACCCGGGTGGCCAAGCCGGGCAAGTCAACCGGCATGATGCCCCCCATCCGTCCGGCGGGCCCGTCCGGGCCGGCCGGGCAGCCGCCCGCGGGCGCCCCGGCCGGGCAGCCGCCGGCGGGCGCCTCGGCCCGGCAGCCGCCGGCGCCGCCTCGAACCGCCGTCGAGCCGCCGACGGGCGTGGCCCGGCTGACCCCGCGCTCGTCACGCGCCGAGGCCGCCGCGCGCGAGTTGCGCCAGGTGATGGGGCGCTTCGCCACCGGGGTCACGGTGGTGACCACCGCCCACCGCGACACCATCCACGGCATGACCGCCAACGCGTTTCTGTCGGTGTCACTGCGCCCCCCGCTGGTGCTCGTCTCCCTCGGCCGGTGCCGCATGAGCGAGATGCTCCCCCGCACCGGCCGCTACGGCGTCAGCGTGCTCGCCTCCGACCAGGAGCACTTCGCCGCCCACTTCGCCGGTCAGCGCCCCTCCCCCGTGCCGCCCAGCTTCGTCTGGGAGAAGGATTTTCCGCTGCTTGAGGGCGCGCTCGCCCACGTCGGCTGCCGGGTCGTCGACGTCCACACGGCCGGCGACCACGTGCTGTGGATCGGCGAGGTCGAGCATCTCTTCCACCGCGACGGCGAGCCCCTTCTGTTCTACACCGGACGCTTCGGCACCCTGCGCGAGGTGTCTGACCGGGAGACTGCCGCGTCAAAACGCTGAATTTGGGTACATTAGGCCTCACTGTCAGCCGCTTCACAGTGGGGAGGATGTCGTGCGTGCCCGGATCGCGATCGGCTTGCTCATTGTCCTTGGGGCGCTTGCTCCGGCTGCGGGCGCAGCCACATTCACCAACCCGGTGAAGCTCACCGGCGCCGCCGGCGGCGAGCCGAGCATCGCCGCCGACCCATTCGGTGACGTGTTCGTGGACGGGCCGCAGGGGATCCCCAGCGGCGTCAACGGCACGCCCGGGACCGGGCTGTGGATCTCGCGCAATGACGGCACCACCTTCGGCCCGGCCAAGTTCGTCGGCTCAAGCACGGGCGGCGGCGACAGCGACGTCATCTACTCCAAGGGCGCGGTGTACGTCGCCGACCTTGAGGCGACCGCGGCCCAGATCTGCAAGAGCACCGACGGCGGCAACACGTTCACCGGCATCGGCCCGCTGCCGGATCCCAATCACTGCACCACCGTCAACGGTGGGCAGGCCGGCCCCTCCGACGACCGCCAGTGGCTGACCGCCGCCCCGGACGGCACGCTGTACCTCACCTACCACGAGTTCGTCAGCGCCCAGCCGATCGCCTTCCGCTCCGACAACGGCGGCGGCGATCTCTTTGCCAACGCGTGCGGGCCGCTGGTCACCAACCCCACGATCGAGTCCAACATCCCCACCGACATCACCGGCGGGACCCTGGTCGCCCGGCCGGTCACCGACCGGGCCGGCAACCTCTACGTCCTGTTCTCCACGACGACCCAGCGTGAGAACGCGGCCGCCGCCGCTCAGGGCCAGCCCAGCGGAACGTTCAGCCAGCTGTACCTGGCCGTCTCCCACGACCGGTGCAGGACCTTCACCGACTACACCGTGTTCGACGGCGAGGGGCAGTACGGCGAGAACACCGTCCAGTTCGGCGACATCTTCAACGACCTGGTGATCGACGGCGCCGGGAACCTGTACGTGGTCGGCGCCGGCTACATCGGCCACACGCCCTTCGCCACCACCACCAACATCTACGAGTTCCATTCCACCGACGGGGGCCAGCACTGGTCAACGTCCACCCAGGTGGGCAGCGCCGGCGCCGCCCACATGCTCCCGGCGGCGGTTGGCGGCCCGGCCGCCGGGCAGCTGTCGATCGGCTACTTCCGGACCGTCAACGGCGTCACCGACCCCAACAACACCTCCGGCCAGTGGACGTACAGCGTCTCGCAGTCCACCGACGCGCTCGCCCCGTCGCCGCACTTCGCCACCAGCGATGTCAGCCCCGGCGTCATCTACCACCACGGCGACATCTGCAACGCCGGCATTCTCTGCGGGTCGACTCCCAACGGCCCCAGCGACCGATCGCTGCTCGACTTCACCTCGGCCACCCTCGACAGCCACGGCTGCCCGCTCTTCACGTTTGCCGGCAACCCCACCGGCTCTCCCGGCAACAACACCTCCAGCAACACGTTCAACTTCGCCACGCGCCAGACCAGCGGCTGCTTCTCCACCTCCTCGCCGCCCGGGGCCGGGGGCCAGCAGAACGTCGGCCACCACCACCACAGGGGCCGCCACCACCGCCACCACAAGCGCCGCCGCCACCACAAGCGCCGCGGCCACCACCACAGGGCCCGCCACCACCACCACAAGCGCCGCCACCACCACAAGCGCCGCCACCACACGGCCCGCCGCCACCACCACCGGGCCCGCCGTTAGCGCCGCCCCCGGCTCACCCGCCGGGCGCGATCCACACCAGGCACTCCGCCCGCCGCCGGATCCGCCGCGCCGCCATCGCCCGCCACCAGCGCGGTGACCGCCGCGGGTCCGGGCCGAGAACCACCAGCCCGGCCCGCCGCTCCGCCAGCAGCTCAATGAGCGCCTGCAGCGGCCGGCGACTGGAGATGCGCAACAGCTCGGTCGGCACACCGCGCGCCGCCGCCCGCTGCGCGGTCGCGCGGACGGCATCGAGATCCTCCTCATGGGGCAGCGTCGCGTGCTCGCGGGCGAGCATGAGCGTCGCCGGGTGCGAGGGCAGCCACAGCATGTTGGCGATGATCAGCCGGGCTCCGGTCTCCAGCGCCGAGTCGATCGCCATCCGCTCGGCGGCGGGATCGATGCGCACCGACAGCGTCGCCAGGACGACCGGCGGCGGCTCGGCATCCCGCGGGGATCCGGGGCCCGGAACGGCGGGCTTGGCGACGCCAGCGTGAACGTGCGCAGCGGTCATGACTGGGCTCCGGTGCCCAATGATCTCACGCGCCACCGGGCCAGGCGAGCGGAAGACCTCCGCTCCCTCCGGACAAACTTGTTCAAACTGCGTTGACCGGGTTTGTACCAACTGGTATAAACGGCGCCACTGGACGACCGGGACCGCCGCAGACAGATCGTCCCGGCCGCCGCCAAATAACCCAGGAGGGACGAGGTTTGGCTACTGCCACCGTCGAGGAGGTGCAGCTCCTCAAGACGCTGCGCTGGTGGGATGGGTTTGTCATCGCGCTGTGCAACCCCGGCTTCCTGCTGGGGAGTCTCGGCTACACGCTGGGGATCTTCGGCGTCACCGGTTCGATGATCCTGTGGGGCTGCTCGGCCGCCATCGGAATGCTGCAGGCGTGGATCTACTCCGAGCCCGCCACCATGTTCGGCCACCGCAGCGGCGGCATCTCGCTGTACGCCCATGAGGGCTGGCGCAAGTACACGACGTTCGTCGGCCCGCTGTCGGCGTTCGGCTACTGGATCGGCTGGTCGGTGGTGCTGTCGATCTTCGGCAAGGTCATCGGCGACCTGGCGACCGCTCAGTGGTGGCCACACTCCAGCCTGTCGATCGGCTTCCTCGGCAACACGCTGACCCTGTCCTCGTTCATCGCCATCGGCTGCATCATCTTCGTCTGGGCATTCAACATCTTCGGCCTGCGGCCGGCGGTGTGGTTCACCTATGCGTGCGCCGCGCTGCTCATGGTGCCGCTGGCGCTGTTCATCATCGTCCCGTACTTCAGCGGCGACTGGCACGCCTCCAACGTCCACGCCACCTTCACCGGGCCGTGGGGCGGGGCGAAGCTCGCCATCGTCTACATGTTCATCCTCGCCTGGTCGGCGTACGGCACCGAGGCGTGCGCGACGTTCGCCCCGGAGTACAAGTCGATCCAGGACACCCACCGGGCGTTGCGCAGTGCGGCCATGTTCATGCTGCTCGTCTGCCTGCTGCTGCCGCTCGGCCTCGGCGGCGTCACCGGGCCGGTTCCGGCAGCGACGGCCGAGGGTCAGTTCTACACGCAGGCGATGGGCACAATCGTCGGCCACGGCGCCGCCAGCTTCTTCACCATCTGCATCATCGCCAGCCTGCTGCTGTCGATGACCTCGTCGACGTCGGACGCCGGACGGGCGCTGTTCGGCATCTCGCGGGCGGGGATGACGATCAAGCAGTTCGGCGTGCTCAACCGCTTCCACGTCCCCGGCCGCGCCATGACCGTCGACCTGGTCGTCAACATCCTGCTCGTCCTGCTCATCAAGAGCAATCTGGCGATCCTGTATCTGAGCAACATCGGCTACGTGCTCGCCCACGTGTTCGCCCTCAGCGGCTTCCTGCTGCTGCGCCGCGACCGGCCCAACTGGCCGCGGCCGATCAAGATCGGCGCCGGCTGGCTGCCGATCGCCGCGTTCCTGGTTGTGCTCAATGCCCTGTTCCTCGTCGTGGGCGCGCTCGCTCCGCACCTGAACGGCTACGGCAGCTGGACTGACTTCGCCATCGGCGTCGGCGTGCTCATCGGCTCGCTGATCCTGTTCGTGTTCCGCCGGGTCGTCCAGGACGGCGAAGGCGTGCACTTCCGCGAGGTCACCCCGGATGTGCCGGATGCCGAGGAGGAAGCTGAGCTGATCGGCGCCGGAACGGCGGTGGTCGCATGATCGGCACCATCCTCGTCGGCTACGACGAGACCGAGGTCTCCCACCGGGCGCTGGAGCGCGCCGCCACCCTCGCCCGGGCGCTGAACGCGCGGCTCGTCGTCACCAGCGTGGCGCCGGTCGCCACCTCGGCGGCGGCCCGCTCCATCGGCGCCGATCCGGTCGAGACCGCCGCCGAGCACCGGGCAGAGCTCCACCAGGCCCATGAGTACCTGGAGGGTGAGGGATTGACCGCCGAGTACGTGGAGGCCGTTGGCCATGAGGCCGACGGGATCCTGGAGGCCGCCCGCACGCACGCGGCGGACATGATCGTGCTCGGCGCGCGCGAGCTGTCGACCCTGCACCGCCTGCTCGGCCAGAGCGTGTCCGACGCCGTCACCCACGGAGCGCACTGCGACGTGCTCATCGTCCACTGAAATCTGACCACCGGGCACTGACCGGGTAGGCTCGGTGCCCGCCGTCATGCCTGTGGAGACGACGATCAAGACCACCTGTCCGCGCGATTGCTATGACGCGTGCGGGATCGAGGTCGCGCTGCGCGACGGTCGCATCCGCCATGTCCGCGGCGACCGTGACCACCCGGTCAGCCGCGGGCGCCTGTGCGCCAAATGCACGGCCGCCTACAACGGCCGCCTGCTCGACCCGGCGGCCCGCTTGACGGCGCCGCTGGTGCGCGACGGCGCCAAAGGGGGCGGCGGGTGGCGCACCGCCTCGTGGGACGAGGCGCTGGCGCTGATCGCCGAGCGCCTGCACGGGATCGTCGACGACCCGTCGGCCGGCGCCGGGACGATCCTCGCCGCCCATTACAGCGGGACCCTGGGACTGCTCAACTACGGCTTCCCGCTGCGCTTCCTGCGCACGCTCGGCGCCCGCGAGGTCGATCCGGACACGATCTGCAACAAGGCCGGACACGTCGCCCTTGATTACCTGTACGGCACCTCCGAGGACGGCTTCGATCCCCGCACGGCCGCCGACGCCGCATGCATTCTCGTCTGGGGTGCCAACCCGTCGGCGTCCGGTCCCCATCAGCATGATCAGTGGCTCCCGGAGTCGCCCGGCCGGGTGATCGTCGTCGACCCGGTGCGTACCCCCACCGCCGCGTCCGCCGACCTGCACCTGCAGCCGTTTCCGGGCAGCGACGCCGCGCTGGCGTTCGCCATGGCCCACGTGCTCCGCCGCGACGGGCTGCTCGCCGACCGCCTCCTGCGCCACCGCTGCGCCGGCTGGAACGAGCTTGAGCCGGTCGTCGCCGGCTGCACCCCGCAGTGGGGCGCCGAGGTGACCGGTGTGCCGGCCGCGCTCATCGAGCGGGCCGCTCACTGGTACGGCCCGGGGCCCTCGCTGCTGTGGATCGGACAGGGCTTTCAGCGCCAGCCGCGCGGGGGCAATGCCGTGCGCGCGGTCGGCCAGCTGGCCGCCCTCAGCGGCAACCTCGGCCGCCCCGGCGCCGGCGTCCTCTATCTCAACGGCGGCGCCAGCCGCGGCCTGGACGATGACGACGTCCCCACCGGCGGCCTGCCGGACAACTCGCCGGAGCCGATCAGCCACATGGACCTCGTCCCCTGGCTGGAGGATCCCGCTCGCAGCCGGGCGCTCATCTGCTTCAACATCAACATCGCGGCCTCCAACCCGGAGCAGGCCCGGCTGCACGCCGCGCTGCGCCGCGAGGATCTCTTCACGGTCGCCGTCGACCTGTTTGCCACCGACACCACTGAGCTGGCCGATGTCGTGCTGCCGGCGGCGGGCTTTCTGGAGTGCGACGACCTCGTCGCCTCCTACTTCGACCTCAGCCTGTCCGCCCAGGTGGCGGCGGTCCCGCCGCCCGGCGACGCCCTGCCGAACACCGAGATCTTCCGCCGGCTCGCTGCCGCCATGGGAATGTCGGAGCCGGCGCTGTATGAGTCTGACCGCGCCATCATCGACCGCCTCCTGGCGGGCACGGGGACCGGACTGACCTTCGCCGACCTGGCCGCCCGCGGCACGGTGTCAATCGGCGACGCGCCACGGATCCAGTTCGCCGACCTCGTCTTCCCCACGCCCAGCGGCCGCGTCGAGCTGGCCAGCGAGCGCGCCGCCGCCGACGGCCACCCCCGCACCGCCGAGCCCTGGTTTGACCCCCGGCCGGCGGACGGACGCCTGCGCCTGCTCACGCCCGCCTCGCGGTGGATGCTCAACGACAGTTTCGCCAACGAGCCCAAGCTGGAGGGCCGCCGCGGCGCGGCCGAGGTCGCCCTGCACCCGGACGACGCCGCGGCGCGCGGGCTGCGCGCCGGTGACCGGGCGCGGGTATGCAGCGCCACCGGCGAACTGGAGCTGCTGGTGGCGGTGAGCGCAGAGGTGCCCCGGGGCGTCGCCCTCTCGCCCAAGGGGCGCTGGCCCCGCCTGGAGCCAACCGGGGCCAACGTCAACGTGCTCAACCCGGGGATCCCGTCCGACATGGGCCAGTCAAGCTCCGTGCACGGCCTGGAGGTGACGGTCACGCTCGCCGACGGATGAGGTGACGTCCATGGTCCCCTCGCGGCGCCCCATCCCCCCTCCGCGGGCCCAGTCCCCCTCTGCGGCCCCGGTCACCCTCCGCGGGCCCCGGTCACCCTCGCCGCCCCATCACCCCTGCGCGGCGCGGTCACCCTCCACGGCCCCGGTCACCCTCCACGGCCCCGGTCACCCTCCGGCCGCGCCCGTTGCACCGGAACTCTGCGTGAATCTTGTTCGAGATTGAAACCCGGGCTGCGGATTTCGCCCGTTTGGCGCGCTGGGCCTCCGATCCGTTCGAGATCGGTGACGCCCCGCCGGATTTCGAACGTTCTGGACGTGCCGGGACCGCTCGCGGCGCTGCAACCGCCCGAGTGGCCCCCTGCGTGGGCGGCCAGACGGGATCGCCCACGACAACCCTCGCCACCTGCCGTTCTCTGAAACCCGGCGCCACACCCCACCCGCCGTCACGCCGCCGCGACGGATTGGGACGATCACTCAGGTTTGATCTTCCACGACGGCAGGTCGGCCAGCGCCTGCCGGTAGCGCCGCCGGTGGATCGGCCGGAAGAACATGCTCCAGGTCGTCGCCACGATGGCGACGATGATCAGCCCGCCAAGCGCCTTGCCGACGATGATGAACGCCACCACACACAGCAGCGCCAGCACGCTGATCACCAGCGGCACCCGCCGGAAGCGCAGCTGGGTGGCCCGGATGGCCGCGTACTGCTCGACGGGGATGCGGGCCGTGTTCCACGTCTTGCCGCACTTCTCACAGGTCCAGCGCTCGCCGTAGCGCAGGTAGCGGCGCTCGCCGCAGTCGCAGGTCAGCGTGATCCGCGGCCCGTGGCGGACCGAGCGGGGCAGTGAGTCGGTCCCGGACGCCATCTCCGCCTCTTGTCAGTGCTCCGGCGGTTCCCAGCCCTCAAGCACCGACGGCGTCCAGTCGGTCCCCACCGTCGGCGACCCCTCAACCCACGGTCCGAGCGACGGCTGGGGGAACTTCGCGTGGCGCTCCTTGAGCGCGATGCCGTACGAGTTGCCGCTCTGCAGATGCGTGATCAGCACCTTGCGCGCGATCTCGTCCTCGCGTCCCTCCGGGATGTCGAAGTAGATCTTGATGAACGAGTTCGAGTACCGGTCGAACACGGCCGGAACGCCCTCCTCCACCAGGAGCGTGACGTCCTCCAGCCAGTTGATGTCCTCGCCGGGCGTGGCGGCGATGAGATCGACATCTTCCACCTCGCCGATGTCCTCCTGGTAGGCGAAGCGGCGACCGGACAGGTACTCGGCGTCGATGGCGACGACCTTCTCCGGCTCATCGGGCAGACGGCGCACGTCGGCCATCAGTCACCTCCCACCACGCCGGCCTCCTCGGAGGCCGACAGGTAATCGACGGGATTCTCAATGTGGCGCTCCAGCAGCCGCTCGATCCGGGCCAGCGCCCGCTCCTCCGAGACGCCCGGGATGTAGTCGGTGCCGGCCAGCGGCACCCGGGCCATCGCCGCAGCCTCGGTGGTGAGCGCGCACAGGTCCTCCGGCTCCAGCGAGTGCACGTCGGTCTTCCCGCACGCCCGAGCCAGCATCTGGCACTCCAGCGTCAGCGTGTGCAGGAAGTTGTAGACGCGGTTGGCCGCCTCGTCGACGACCAGGCGCTTGCGCAGCTCCGGATCCTGCGTGGCCACCCCCACCGGGCAGCGACCGGTGTGGCAGTGGTAGCAGCGTCCGGCGGGCACGCCGACGGTCCCCTCGTAGTCGGTGACGCCGGGGATCTCCTTGTTGCAGTTGAGCGCCATCAGGGCCGAGTGGCCGATGGCGATCGCATCCGCCCCCAGGGCCAGCGCCTTGGCCACGTCCCCGCCGTTGCGGATCCCGCCGGCAACGACCAGGTCGATCTCGTCGGCGAGCCCCACGTCCTCCAGCGCCCGGCGCGCTTCCGGGATCGCCGCCATCAGCGGGATGCCCGTCTCCTCGGCCGCCGTGTGCGGGCCGGCGCCGGTGCCGCCCTCGGCACCGTCGAGGTAGATGATGTCCGGGCCGCACTTGGCCGCCATGCGGACGTCGTCGTAGACGCGGGCGGCGCCGAGCTTGAGCTGGATGGGGATCTCGTAGTTGGTCGCCTCGCGGACCTCCTGGATCTTCAGCGACAGGTCGTCCGGCCCCAGCCAGTCCGGATGGCGGGCAGGCGAGCGCTGGTCGATCCCGGCGGGCAGCGAGCGCATCTCCGCCACCTGCTCGGTCACCTTCTGACCCATGAGGTGGCCGCCGAGCCCCACCTTGCAGCCCTGACCGATGAAGAACTCGCAGGCGTCGGCGAGCATCAGGTGGTGCGGGTTGAACCCGTACCGGCTCTGGATGATCTGGTAGTACCACTTCGTCGACAGGTCCCGCTCCGGCGGGATCATCCCGCCCTCCCCGGAGCATGTCGCCGTGCCCGCCATCGAGGCGCCCTTGGCCAGCGCCATCTTGGCCTCCAGCGACAGGGCGCCGAACGACATACCGGTGATGTAGATGGGGATGTCGAGCTCGATCGGCTTGGACGCGAACCGGGCGCCGAGCACCGTCTTGGTCAGGCACTTCTCCCGGTAGCCCTCAATCACAAACCGGGTGAGCGTGCCCGGCAGGAACATGAGCTCATCCCAGTGCGGGATCTTCTTGAACATCGAGAACCCGCGCATGCGGTAACGGCCCAGCTCGGACTTCACGTGGATGTCGTCGATGACCTCCGGAGTGAAGATCCGGCTGTGGCCCAGCACGTTACGGGCGGTGGGGGCGTTCTCGTCGGTGGCAGCCATTGAACACACCCTCCTAGAGCACCAGCTTGCGCTCGGACGGCTCAAGCTGGTCGTAGTTGTAGAGCTTCTTGCCGCAGACGAACTTCTGGAACTGCGGCGGCGCGCCCAGTCCGTAGATCCGGAACTTGCGCTCGATGAACTCGGTGTCGGCGTCGGTCCATTCGCCCTCGACGCAGTCGACGCCTAGGGACTTGACCGTCCCGGCGACATAGATCGTCCCGTCGTACATCGAGTCGCCGAGCCCGGGGCCGACGTCCCCGCAGATGACCTGACGGCCGCGCTGCATCATGAAGCCGGTCATCGAGCCGGCGTCGCCGAGGATGATGATCGTGCCGCCCTTCTGGTCGATCCCGGTGCGGGCGCCGACCCGGCCCTTGACCACGAGATCGCCGCCGCGGATGGCCGCCCCGGTCAGCGAGCCCGCGTTGGACTCGATGACGACCACCCCGGACATCATGTTCTCGCACGCCGACCAGCCGACGCGGCCGGCGATGTGAACCTCCGGGCCGTCGATCATCCCCAGCGCAAAGTATCCGAGCGATCCCTCAAAGCGCAGCCGGCAGTGGGTGAGCAGGCCGGCGCCGAGCGAGTGCTTGGCGCCGGGGTTGAGCACCGTCACCTCGCGCACGCCCTCCTCGTAGAGCAGCCACCGCAGTTCCAGGTTGATTCGCCGGGTGGTGAGGTGCCGCGCGTCAAAGGTGGCGGTGTCGCCGTCGATCTCCGACACACGGGGGACGCGGGCATCGAGCTCAACCAGCCCGCGGGCGTCGAACAGCGGCTCCTCTGGGGGTGCCCCGTCGGTCGACCTGCTCACCGTGTCCATACCATCACCGTGCTCTCGTAGGGGTCATACGTCTCGATCTCGCGATCGATCACCGCGCGGATCGCCATCTCCTCGGAGGCCAGCGCCACCATGTCATCGCCCTCGTAGAGGACGAGCGGCTTGGCGGCGAGCTCGTCCTTGGCCACGCCGAGCGCGTCCTCGGACACGCAGATATAGGTGAAGACGCCGTCGAGGTCCTCCAGTGAATGGTGCATGGCGTCCTCCAGCGAATCGCCGTTGGCCATCCGGTCGGCGAGGTACACGGCGATGATCTCCGAGTCACACATCGACGCGAACCGGTGGCCGTTGGCCTCCAGGCGACGGCGCCACTGGTGATAGTTGGTCAGCTGGCCGTTGTGGACGACCGCGACATCGGAGAACGGATAGGCCCAGTACGGGTGGGCGTTGGCGATGTCGACGTCGGACTCGGTCGCCATCCGCACGTGACCGATCCCGTGCGAGCCGAAGTAGTCGCCGAGCTGATAGGCGGTTGACACCGTCTTGGCGTCGCCGAGGTCCTTGACGATCTCCAGCGAATGCCCCAGCGACAGCACCTCGGTGTGCGGCACGGACTCGATGTAGTCAGCCAGGCGCTTGAGGTCGCCGTGATACTCGAGCGTCGCCGAGAACGTGTAGTCATTGATCTCGTCGGTGCTGAGCAGCTTGGCCCCGGCGGCGCGCAGCCGGGCCTCCACATCACGCCGGCGCCGACGCACGGCATCGGCGAAGTCCAGCTCCGATCCCCGCTCCCCCTCGGTGGAGTCGGCGAGCTTGATCCGGACGATCAGCTCGGAGGCCGGAGCCCGGTACAGGGCGTAGCCGGTCGAATCCGGTCCCCGGTGCTTCATCGACTGCAGCATGCTTGTCATGTCGCGGCCGATGCGATGCGCACCGTTGCCGTTCTTGTAGATGATTCCTGCGATTCCGCACATGTCGCTTCTCCGCCGACTGGTTAGGGGAGGACCTCGAGATACTCGTCGCGCTCCCAGTCGGTGACCGCGGCGAGGTAGCGCTCCCACTCGTCGCGCTTGTAGTGGTTGAAGACCTTGTAGAGCCGGCCGGGCATCGCCGAGCGGATGACCTCGTCCTTGGCCAGGGCGTCGAGCGCGGCGCCCAGGCTGTCCGGCACCTTCTCGATCTCCGCCCCCTGCTGGAGGAGGTCGTAGGTGTTGCCCTGCTGCGGCGGGCCGGGGTCGATCTCACGCCGGACACCGTCCAGGCCGGCCCGCAGCAGCGTGGCGATCGTCAGGTACGGGTTGCATGACGAGTCCACGCCGCGATACTCGAAGCGGCCCCCGCTCGCCACCCGGACCGTGGTGGTGCGGTTCTGCCAGCCCCAGTTCTTGTAGATCGGCGCCCAGAAGCCCGTGTCCCACATGCGGCAGTAGGAGTTGACGGTGGGGTTGCCGACGCACATCAGGGCCGGGAAGTGCTCCAGCATGCCGCCGAGGAAGTGGCGGGCGAACTGCGAGAGCTGTGCCGGGCCGTCGGGATCATGGAAGACGTTGTTGCCCTGGTCGTCGATGAGGGTGAAGTGATGGTGGTGGCCGTTGGCCGACACCCCGGTGAACGGCTTGGGCATGAAGCTCGGCAGCAGGTCATGCTTGCGCCCCACCGCCGCGCACACCTGGCGGTAGGTGGTGATGTTGTCGGCCGTTCGGCACGGACGGTCAAAGCGGAAGTTGAGCTCCAGCTGGCCGGGCGCGTCCTCATGGTCGCCGTAGCTCATGTCGAGCCCCAGCTTCTGGCCGTAGTCGACGACGTCAAGCAGGACGGGACGCAGCTCCTCAAACTGGTGGATGTGGTAGCAGTAGGGCTTGGTCACGCCCTGCGGCATCTCGCCGTTCATCGGCTTGCGCAGCCACATCATCTCCGGCTCGATGCCGATCAGGAACAGGTAGCCGAGCTCGGTCTCAAACTCGTGCGCCACCTGCTTGAGGTTCTGTCGCGGGTCGGCGTCAAGCCGCTCGCCGGTCTCGGTGTCATAGCAATCGCAATAGACCCGCGCGACACGCGGATCCCAGGGCAGCGTCGCGAACGTGTCCAGGTCGGCGACGGCCGCCAGCTCGGACTCCTCCGGGCCGAAGCCGATGTAGTTGCCATACCGGTCGGTGAACAGGTTGGCCGTGGCGCCGTACACCAGCTGGTAACCCTTCTCGGCCACCTGCGGGAAGAACGACGAGACCACTCCCTTCCCCATCACCCGCCCGGTCACCGACACCTGCTGAAAGAACACGTACCGGATGCCCTCGGCCTCGATCCGGCGCGTGAGCTCCTCAATCTTCTCCGCCCGCCCCGGGGCATGACGCGCCTCCTCCAGCGTCGCCGGCGGCGGCGAGATCCGGGGGCTGGAGAGCACCGTGCCCACCGTCCCGCCAAACAGCGTCGCCGGGGATACGTGCTCGCTCTCCTCAATCAACGTCTTCTCGCCTACCGCCATCTTGAGCTCCTCTCTCGCTCCCGCTGACGCGCGGACAGCCACCCGTATTGACGCCACACCCTCTCAGGACCGCGCCACGGCCTCAAGCGGCGGCGCCCGGCTCTCTCAGCGGCCCTCCCAGCGGCGCCGCCCGGGACCCATCGCCCAGACGGACTGGACAAATTGGTACACGGCGCGTTTATACCAAGCCGGGTACGGCACCGCAAGACCCGCGGGGGTGCAACGCACCGCATCGGCCCCCGGCTAGAGCGCCGGGGGGCTGGCCTGCCCGCGGGGGCGGCGGCGGGGTGTCGGCGTGCGGGGGCGGTGAAGGCTCCGAGGCCCGGCTTCGGAGCGCCGGGGTCGTCGCTTACGACAGCGGTGAAGGGGCGGCCCGGGCCACGGAACCCCCACTTTGTGCGAAATCGGGATTCCTGCCTCCGATTTCGCCGCTGAGTGCCCTCTGGCAGCCGTTTCGTTCCGGATCGTCCGGCCCGATGCGAATTTCGCACAAACCTGAGGTTCGCCGGGACCCCGCCGCCCCCTCACCACGCCCATCGTCGCCGGCCGCCCCGCGCCGCTTGACCACCCGCCACGACGAGGTCTACAGTCCGTTGCACATACCCCAATGGCGTTGCCCATCGCGCAACAGTCTGGAGATCCGCAATGGCTGATCGGCTTCCGTCCTCCACCCCCACGCTGGTCATCGGCGCCGGCGTGCACGGTCTCTCCACCGCCTGGCACCTGGCCCGCCGGGGTGAGCCGGTCCTCGTGATCGACAAGTCCGATGTGGCGGCCGGCGCCTCAGGGATCGCCTGCGGGATCGTTCGCAACAACTACTTCCAGCCGGCGATGCAGGAGCTGATGGCGGCGTGCGTGGAGGTGTGGGAGTCCGAGCCCGAGGCACTGCACTACCACCCCAGCGGCTACATCGCGCTGGGGCCGGCCGCGCAGGAGGAGGACCTGACCGCCGTCTTCGAACGCCAGCAGCGCATCGGCTACCCGTCGTCGCTGTTCCTCGGCGAACACGAGGTGGCCGAGCACATGCGCTCGCTCTATGACGACTGGCGGGCGCCGGGGCTCAGTGTCTGCCTGCATGAGAGCGCCGGGGGTTATGCCTTCAACCGGGAGTCGATGCTGGGTCTCGCCGACCTCGCCCGCCGCGCCGGCGCCCGGATCGAGTCCGGCGTCGAGGTCACCGGCTTTGCCTACGACCAATCCGGCGCGGTCACCACCGTTCACACCAGCGCGGGCGACATCGCCGTTGAGCAGGTCGTCGTCGCCGTCGGCCCGTGGATCGCCTCGCTGTGGTCGATGCTCGATCTCCCGGCCCGCCTCGATGTCCGCCAGCCGGATGGGGAGATCGTCGCCGATCAGCCGATGTGGACCTACTGGTACCTGCAGGAGGGCGAGGCCGCCTTCGACCCCAGCACATTTGTCACCCGTGACGGCGCCTCCTCACCGGTGCTGCACGTCGACTCCGACCAGCCGCTGCACGCCGATGACGGTCAGCTCATCACCGACGAGGCGTGGGGCGTCTACTTCAAGCCGGACCGCGACAGCATTCAGGGCGGCGCCCAACCGCTGACCGTGGGTCCGGAGTTTGAGGTCGACCCGTACCCCACCGGCACCGTCGATCCCGGCTTCCCGGACCTGTGGTGCGCCTCGCTCAGCCACTGCCTGGCCCGTTTCGAAGGGGCGCGCACCCGGTATCGCCAGGTGCGCTCCGGGGGCGTCGGCGCGTTCACCGTCGACAACTTCCCGGTGTTCGACTACATGCGTCCCAACGTGTTCGTGGCCGCCGACTCCAACCACGGCTACAAGATGATCGCCGTCGGCAAGGAGATCGCGCGGGTGCTCGGCGGTGAGCACTCCTCGCTCCTGCACCCGTTCCGCTACGAGCGCTTCGCCACCGGCGACCTCCACCCGGTGTCCCACAGCCCGTATCCCTGGAGCTGACCGCGCTGCCGCCCGGCGCTCGTTCAGGCCGGGGCCGCCGCGTCGGCGGCCGAACCCTCGCCCGCCCCGGCGGCGGACAGTGGATCCCGCGCGGGTGCCACCGGGCCGCTCAGACTCGCCGCCCCCAGCGCGCTGCTGAGATCGGCCGCCGCCATCAGCAGCGGCTCGCGCAGCCCGCGCCGGATCCCGGCCGGGAGCCGGGACACCGGGCCCTGCACGCCGAGGATCGCCGCCAGCTCGCCGGCGCGGCCGAAGACGGGCGCGGCCAGCGCCGCCAGGTCAGACTCGCGCTCGCCGACCGCCTCCGCCCAGCCACGCTCGCGCACGGCCGCGAGCTCGCGGGCCAGCGTGGCGGGATCGGTGATGGTGCGATCGGTGAACGCGGTGAGCGACGCCGCCGCCGCGCCACCGCCCATCGGGGCCCCGCCGCTCATCGCCGGAGCACCGCCGCCCGCGGCCGCCCCAGCGCCCGCCGTCACCCCATCCGCAAACGCCAGCATCACCTTCCCCACCGCCGTTGCATGCGGCACGCTCGGCCGCCCGACGCGCGCCATGCTGACCACGCTTGACGGGGACGGGACGAAGTCGACGGTGATCGCCTCGCCCTCCCCCGGCAGCGAGACCGTCGCCGTCTCCCCCGTCTCGGCCACCAGCCGCGTCAGCAGCGGACGGGCCAGCGCCCGGACGTCAAGCTGGGCGAGCACGCGGTCAGACAGGGCCACCAGCTTCAGACCGAGCCGGTACGGGCCGCCCTCAGAGCGGGTGACCAGCCCCGCCTCCTGCAGGGTCCCGAGCAGCCGTGAGGCGGTGCTGGCGTTGACGCCGATCCGCCGCGCCAGCTCGTTGACGCCCAGTCCGGATTCGGAGGCGGCCAGGACATCGAGCACCCGGACGGCCCGGGCCACCGAGCCCACTCCCCGGCGGGACGGCGTCCGCGACATCGCCTACCGCCCGGCGCGCCGCCCGCGGCCGGTGGCGCGGCCGTTCGCAGTCGTCCGCGCCGGCCGACCGCCGCCCCGGCGCCCGGCAATCCGGGCCGGGGTGGGCGCGTCGAGCGAGCGCATCACCATCACCTCAATGCCCCCGGGCGCGAACAGGTCCCGGGAGTAGGCGACGCGGTCGTCGCGACCGGCGAAGATGAGCTCCTCCATCTCCAGCCCGGCCGTGGTGCCGCGCACCCCCAGCAGCTTGCCGGTCCGTTCGCGCGCCGTCAGCAGCGTGGGCATGACCCGCGTGCGGGCATACGTGACCGGCACCCCCAGGTCGATCAGCGTGTCGAGGACCATCCGTCCCGCCTCCACCGACACCCGCAGCTCGTCGAGGTCAAGCGCGATCGCCGGATGGACGACGTCGAACATCACCGCCACCGGCGCCCCGTCGGCCAGCAGGGTGCGCCAGACCGCCGTCGCCGGCACCTGGTCGTCCAGACCGAGCGCCTCCCCGGCCTCGCCGGCCACCGGGCGCCGCTCAATCTTCACGTCGACGGCCGACAGCGTCACTCCCCGCCGGGCGGCCACCGAGGAGTAGGGCTCAAGCCGCTCCAGGCGCTCGCCGAACGCCGTCGGCACCGCGACCCGCCCCACAAACGTGCCGCTGCCCTGCCGCCGCACGATCTCGCCGCTCTCCTCCAGGCGCTGGAGCGCGCTGCGCAGCGTGCCCCGGGAGACGCCCAGCATCGCCGCCACCTCGTTTTCCGGCGGCAGCCGGTCACCGGCCCGGTAGCGACCGGGCGACAGCCAGTTGCGCAGCGCCTGCTCGGCGCCGTCCACCAGGGACTGGCGACCCGCAGCGGAGCCGTTGCCCCCGTCATCCGCGAGAGCCGGGCTCCCCTTCCGTGGTGATGGTCGGCGTGCTATGTGAAACGACTCCTCAACCCGCTTTGGAATCCGGGTGGAATCGTATTTCCCCGCGGAGGGGGATTGGTAAATCGTTTACCGGTCGAGCTTGTGAGCGGCCTCGTTGAGGCAGCGCTTGCGCGGCGCGGGCTTGGGCTCGGCTGAGCCCTTCTCGGTCCCGCGACGGGGGCTCTCCACCGGCCGCTGGTCAGTCGGCTTGCGGTGAGCGAGCAGCGATGACAGGTTACGCATCGTTCCTCCGTTCCTTGCCTGGCGGACTACCCATCAACGTCAGCTTCCATGCACGCGCGCGACTGTACGTGTCGTCCGCTGACGTCGGCCGCGCGGACGAGGGCTTGCGCCTCTGTCCGGCGGGGGTCTGTGGTCCCGTGCAGATTGATCTCCACCAGCACCGCGGCAGCGCGGCACGCGCCCTCGGCGAGCAGCGCGGCGGTCGCGCAATCGCCGAGCAGGTGGCGGCTGCCGGCGTCGGCGGCGCCCTGGGCGAGCGCGGCCACCTCGGCGCCGAGCTCGGCGATCCCCATCGGCGTGCCCGCGGCCTCCGACAGCGCGGCGGCCAGCGCGGCCGCGCGCTCCGCGTCCCCGGCCGGGCGACGCAGCGCCTGGAGCACCGGCTCGTACGAGGTCAGGTCGGCGTCGGCGAGCTCCAGCGCCCGTGAGCCCATCGCGGCGGCGCGGGCCCGGCGCTCCTCGGCCTGGGGCCCGGCCTCAAACCCGGCGGCCATCTCCACAAGTGCCGCCGCCAGCGAGCAGACGAGCGCGGCCGTGGTACCGCCGCCCGGAGCCGGGGTGCGGGCGGCCACCCGGGCGAGCACCTCACCAAAAGGCAGGTCGCTCAGGCGCTCGGAACGTGGTGTGCCGGACACCGGGCACATACCAGCACGCTCCCCGGCGGAATCGCCCGCAAACGCCCGTCACCGAAGTGACATCGATCACACAGGACGGGCGTTTGCGCCGATTCGGCACACCGCGGCTAGAACAGTCCGACAGTCCGGCCGTTCTCGTCGATGTCGATGTTGAGCGCCGCCGGGGTCTTGCCCAGCCCCGGCATCTGCACGATGTCGCCGCACAGCGGCACCAGCCAGCCCGCACCCGTGTAGGCCCGGATGTCGCGCACCGGGAGCGTGAAGTTCTCAGGCGCGTTGAGCAGGCTGGGGTCGGCCGACAGCGACAGGTGCGTCTTGGCCATGCACACCGGGAAGTGACCGAGCCCCTCGCGCGTGAACTGCGTGATCTTGGCCTCGGCCTCGGGATAGAAGTAGACGTCCTTGGCGCCGTAGACCTTCTTGGCCACCGCCTCAATCTTGTCCTGGATTGGCTCGTCGTCCTGATAGAGCTGATGGAAGGTGTTGGGCTGCTCGCACGCCTCCACCACCGCGTTGGCCAGATCGGCGGCGCCGGCGCCGCCCTTGGTGAAGCCCTCGTTGACCTCGGCGGCGAACGCCCCCGCCTCCAGCGACAGGCGCTTGACCAGCTCGCACTCCTCGTTGGTGTCGCCGGGCCGGCGGTTGACCGCCACCACCGCCGGCACACCGAACGTGGCGATCGTCTGCAGGTGATGGCGCACGTTGGCAAACCCGGTCTCGATCGCGTGCAGCGCGGCCGAGCGGTCCGCTCGCGGATCGTCCTCCAGCCCGGCGTGGTGCTTGATCGCGCGCACGGTCGTCACCAGGACCGCCGCCGACGGGGTCAGCTTGCCGAAGCGGCAGACGATGTCGAAGAACTTCTCCATCCCCATGTCGGAGCCGAACCCGGACTCGGTCACGACGTAGTCGCCGAGCTTCATGCCGATCAGGTCGGCGATCAGCGAGTTGTTGCCGTGGGCGATGTTGGCGAACGGGCCGCAGTGCATGAGCACCGGCTGGCCCTCGAGCGTCTGCACCAGGTTGGGCTTGATCGCGTCCTTGAGCAGGACGGTCATGGCGCCGGCGGCTCCGAGATCCTCGGCGGTGATCGGCTTGCCGCCGTCATAGGAGTAGGCGGCGGTGATGTTGCCCACCCGCCGGCGCAGATCCTGCAGATCGCGCGCCACCGCCATGATCGCCATCACCTCGGAGGCGGCCGTGATGTCAAACCCGGTCTCGCGCGGGTAGCCGTTGGCCCGCCCGCCAAGGCCGACCGTGATGTCGCGCAGCGCCCGGTCGTTCATGTCGACCGCCCGGCGCCAGCCGACCCGCAGGGCGTCGATCTTGTGCGGGTTGCCGTGCAGGATGGAGGCGTCGATCATCGCCGCCAGCAGGTTGTTGGCGGCACCGATGGCATGGATGTCGCCGGTGAAATGAAGGTTGAGGTCCTCCATCGGCACCACCTGGGTCAGCCCCCCGCCGGCGGCGCCGCCCTTGATGCCGAACACCGGGCCAACCGACGCCTCGCGCAGGCAGGCGACCGGGGTCTTGCCGATGACCCCCAGCCCCTGCGTCAACCCCACCAGCGTCGTCGTCTTGCCCTCGCCGGCCTTGGTCGGCGTCATGCCGGTCACGCACACCAGCTTGCCGTTGCCGGTCTCCTTGAGCCGGTCGAGCACCGACAGCGAGACCTTGGCCTTGTAGCGGCCATAGGGCTCGACCTCATCCGCGTCAAGGCCGGCCTCGGAGGCGATCTCCTCGATGGGCTTGAGTACGGCTTCCTGGGCGATCTCAAGACTGGACTTCATCTACCCCTCCTCGGGCTGGCGATGGATCGGCGGCGCTCGCGCACGGACGACAACTGAAGGACATCAGATATATCAGTGACTGACGGCCGCTGCAGCCAATTCGGACACCAATTTGTCCTCATAGAACCGCTCCAGCGCGAACGGAGCGATCAACTCCGGCTGGCGGCCGGTGGCCACCAGCTCGGCGAGCGTCTTTCCGACGATGGGGGCAGCCTTGAATCCGTACGTCCCCCAGCCGGCGGACACGTGGAAGTTCTCCACCTCGGTCTGGCCGAGGATGGGGCTGTAGTCCGGGCTGAGGTCGCACAGCCCCGCCCAGCTGCGCAGCAGCCGCGCTCGCTCCAGCTGCGGGAACAGCTCCAGGGTGTGGCGGCAGACGTCCTGCAGGAAGTTGAGCGTGCCCTTCATCCGGTACGTCGTCCACGGCTCGATCTCCGCGCCCATCAAAAACTCGCCGCGGTCGGTCTGCGAGATGTAGACGTGCATCTGCGAGGAGACGATGACGACGTCGAGCAGCGGCTTCATCGGCTCGGTGACGCACGCCTGCAGGATGTGGGTGGTGATCGGCAGCTTGACGCCGGCCATGTCGCACAGCAGCGTGCTCCAGCCGGCGGTGCAGTTGAGCACCTGGCCGGCGTTGATCGTGCCCCGGTTGGTCTTCACGCGCGTGATCCGGCCGTTGGACCGCTCCAGCCCCAGCACCTCGGTGTTCTGGTGGATCTCGGCGCCACCCTGATCGGCCGAGCGCGCCAGCCCCCAGACGACGGCGTCGTGGCGGATGATCCCGCCCGGCGGGTGATACAGCGCGCCCATGATCGGATAGGTGGCGTGCGGGTTGTGCACCTGCATCGCCGGCGCCAGCCGCGCGATCTCGTCCGGGTAGATGAGGCGGCTGTCGATCCCGGCCAGTCGATTGACCTCGGCGCGGTTGGCCATGACGAACATCGCCCGGTCGGAATGGGCGAGCGTCAAATGCCCGCACTGGGAGAACAGCAGGTTGAAGTTGAGGTCCTGCGAGAGCCCCTCGTAGAGCTTCACGCTGGCGTCGTAGAAGCGCGCGCCCTCCGGCGTCTTGTAGTTGGAGCGCAGGATCGTCGTGTTGCGTCCCGCCGCCCCGGAGCCGATGTAGCGCTTCTCCAGGATGGCCACGTCGGTGATCCCGTGATCGCGCAGGTAGTGCGCGGTGGCCAGTCCGTGCGACCCGCCGCCGATGATGACGACGTCATAGGAGCCCCGCAGGTCCCCCTGCGCCCGCCACATCCGCCGGCGGCGGAAGATCTCACGCATTGACGACCTCCGGCTCCGGCACGGCACCGAGGGCGTCGAGGGTGACCGGGCCACCGCCCAGATGCCCACAGGCGTCGGCCACCACGTCCCACATGTACTCGCCGGTCGCCCAGCCGAACAGGAACAGGTAGCGGTCATGGTCCTCGCGGATGAGGATCCCGGGCTGGCGCGCGATCGACCCGGGTCGCAGCGCGCCGACCGGCGTCACCGCCGGGCGCAGGTCAAGCGCGCAGAAGCGGGCGAACACCTCGCGCGCCTGCGGCCCGGCGATGGTCAGCGCCGCGAAGTTGCTCGTCACGTCCAGGACCTCCACGCCCCCGGTCTCGCGCATGCGCTCGCCCACCGGCGGTCCGGCGCCGATGACCAGCGCGCGGGTCGCCGTCAGCCGGCACCACCACGCCCCGTCGGCGCGCAGCGCGGTGCCGAACGACAGTCCGGTGCCGGCGGCGGCGTCAAGCGCCTCGGCGCGGCCCTGCAACTGCAGCTTGCCCAGATGCGAGGCGTCGGCCCAGGCGGCGGCGGCCAGCGCCCGCTCCGGTGGGCCCGTGTAGCCGAGGGCGACGCTCCAGCCGTCGCGGACCTCAAACCGGCCGCCGGCGCTGCGCGCCTTGGCCTCCATCGGCGAGCGGGCCA
>DASSZQ010000086.1:0-4257 GCA_035702755.1 Solirubrobacteraceae bacterium
ACCAGGCTGAACGCCGCCCGCAGATCGGCGGGCCGTGACGTCCACAGCAGCGAGCAGTCCATCGGCGTCAGCAGCCACTTGTGGGGGTTGACGACCAGCGAGTCCGCCCGCGCCACGCCGTCGAACGCCCACCGGAACTCCGGGCAGACCATCGCCGACCCGGCGTAGGCGGCGTCGACGTGCAGCCACGCGCCCGCCGCCGCGCAGGCGTCGGCGATCGCCGGCACCGGGTCGACCGCAGCGCACGCCGTCGTTCCCACGGTCGCCACCACGCAGGCAACGTCATCCAGCGACCCCAGCGCGTCCGCCCGCAGCCGGAAGTCCGAATCAACCGCAACCTTGCGCACCTCCATCCCAATCATCCGCGCGCCCTTCTGCACCGAGGAGTGCGACTGCTCCGAGCACACCACCACCCGGCGGCCCGTCGCCTCACGCGCGGCGATCAGCGCCGCCATCGTCGAGGTCGACGCGCTGTCCTCGATGTGGCCGTGCCAGTCCTCCGGGAGTCCCAGCAGCCGGGCGACCCACTCCAGCACCACGCCCTCCAGCTCGGTTGATGCCGGCGCGGTGCGCCACAGAATCGCCACCGAGTTGAGCGTCGCCGCCAGCAGCTCGGCCAGGATGCCCGGCTCGGCGGCACTGGTGGCGAAGTAGGCGAAGAAGCGCGGGTGCTGCCAGTGGGTGACGCCGGGCAGCAGCACCTCGTCGAGGTCGCGGAGCACGGCCGAGAACGGCTCGCCCTCCTCCGGCGCCTCGCGGGGCAGCCGGGCGCGGATGTCCCCCGGCGACACCTGGGCGAGCACCGGCCGCTCCCCCACGCCCTCCAGGTAGCGCGCGGCCCACTCCAGCACCGCCTCGCCGTCGGCCCGCAGGTCGACCACGGGCCGTCGCTCGTCAGAGGTTGCGTGTGAAGTCATAGTGCACCCCGGTCAGATGTTCGGACTCGTCCCAGAGCCGCGTGGCGGCCCTTTCATCGTAGGCACGCCGCGCGCCCGTCGTCAGATGGGGCGCCCCCCGCACCTCCATGAACCCGTCCGGCCCCACCAACGAGCCGCCGGCCAGCCCCGGCATCGTGGCCGCATACAGGGTGGGCAGCGCCCCCGCGTCGGCGGACTGGGCCACGGTCCGGTTCATGACCGTCAGCGACCACCGCTCCCACCGGGTGGCCGGACCGGCGAACTGGAGGTTGGTCGCCGCATATCCGGGATGGGCGGCCAGGCTGAGCAGCCCGCTGCCGGCGGCGCTCGCCCGGCGCGCCAGTTCCACGGCGAACATGAGGTTGGCCAGCTTGGACTGCCCGTAGGCCAGCCAGCTGACGTAGAACCGGCGCATCTGCAGGTCCGAGAAGCGCAGCCACCCCATCCGGTGCACCAGGCTCGTCAGCGTCACCACCCGCCCGTCGCCCAGCAGGGGCAAGAGCCGTCCGGTCAATGCGAAGTGACCGAGGTGGTTGGTGCCGAACTGGCTCTCAAAGCCGTCGACGGTCTCCCGCCGCGGCGGGGCCATGATCCCGGCATTGTTGATGAGCAGGTCCAGGCGATCCCCGGCGGCGCCCACCCGCTGCGCGAACTCCGCCACCGAGCCCAGGTCGGCCAGGTCCAGCCGCTCCACGCGCACGTCGGCGCCCGGCGCCGCCGCCCGCACCGTCGCCGCCGCCTGCTCGCCCCGGACGACGCTCCGGCACCCCATGATCACCGCCGCCCCGGCGCGCGCCAGCTCCCGGGCGGTGGCCAGGCCCAGGCCGCTGTTGGCGCCGGTGACGACGGCGCGGCGGCCGGTCTGGTCCGGCATGTCCGCGGCCGTCCACCCCGCCGACGACCCCGCCATCAGCCGCCCTCGACGACCTCAAAGCCGATCCCGGCGCGGCGCAGGCGGTCGATGAGCGCCTGGCCCATGGCCACCGCCGGCGTCACCTGCCCGGCGACGCCCGGCAACTCATCATGCGCCAGGCACAGCGCCGACTCGGCGAGCATCTTCGACGTCTCGCCGTAGCCGGGGTCGCCGCCGGTCACCTCGGTGACGATCGACCGGCCACCCCCCTCGCCGCGGAAGCGGACCTTGAACCACGCCTTCTCCCGCTGCTCCGGGGTCGGCCCCTCGCCGGGATCCTTGAGCTTGAGCAGCAGGTCACGCGTCGGCGGCAGCTGGGCCAGGGCGATGACGCCGGCCGCGCCGGCCACCAGCCCGGCGAGCACCGGCAGCCGCCGGACGGCGAGGTAATGCGCGTAGGTGAAATCCGGGCCGTACCGGTCAAGCGCCCGGGCCGAGCGCAGCACGGTCTGGGGGTCGATCGTCGGAAACGGCAGCACCCAGCCGCCGGCGAGGTCGTCGCGGTGGGGCGGCCGGGTCTCGCCGCGGACGCGCCGGCCCTCCGGGCGGGCCTCCCGGCGGCGGCGCTGGCCGGCAACCTGCGTGCTCTGGCGCAGGCGGCCCATGGCGTGGACGGCCGAGTGGTAGGTGCCCCCGGAGAACGTGCCTCCGGCGCGGACAAACCCCTCCAACCGGATCGGCACCCCCTCCGGCAACCGCCCCACGGTGTACAGCGCGCCGAGGTCGTAGGGGATTGAGTCAAAGCCGCAGGAGTGCACGAGGCGCGCCCCGCTGCGCGCAGCCTGCTCGTGGTAGCGCAGCCACATGAGGTCGACGAACTCCGGCTCGCCGGTGAGGTCGACATAGTCGGTGCCGGCGGCGGCGCAGGCGGCGACGACCGGCTCGCCGTAGTTGATGTACGGGCCGACGGTGGTGATGACGACCCGGGCGGACTCGGCCACGCGCCGGACCGACGCGGCGTCCCCCACATCGGCCACCAGCAGCGGCACGTCCACGCCCAGCCGGTCGCGCACCGCCTCCAGGCGGGACTGGCTGCGCCCGGCCAGCGCCCAGCGGGTGCCGTCACGGCCGGCGGCCCCGGCGAGGTACTCGGCCGTCAGCCCGCCCGTGAAGCCGGTCGCCCCAAACAGGACGACGTCGTGCTCGCGCTCAGGCGTCGGTCTGCACCTCCTGGGCGAGCTTGATCGCGCGGTCGAGCTCGACACCGGCCCGGGCGGCCAGCCAGGCGGCGACCGGGGCGGCGATCCGCTCGGAGGAATGGGCGGCCTCGGCGGCGAGGTCAAGGACCGCCTTGAGCTCGTCCTTGGTGGGGGCGGGGGTGCCGAGCTTCTCGGCGAAGGCGGCAAGCCAGTCTGGTGCGTTCATCGCCGTCAGCCTATAGGTCCGGCCTGCCCGCGCGGAGCACGGCGGCGACAGCGCTGGCAAGATCCCCCGCGCGGATCACCGACTACGACGAAAGGCAGCGCAGATGGCAATCCTGGAGGACAAGGTCGCGATCGTCACCGGCTCGGCACGCGGCATCGGCCGCGCCACCGCCGAGCTGCTCGCGTCCGAGGGCGCGAAGGTGCTCATCAACGACCTCGACGGCGATGTCGCCGAGCAGACCGCCTCGGAGATCTCCGGCGAGACGCTCGTCTACTCCGGGGATCTGACCAAGCCCGGCGTGTGCGACGAACTGGTGCAGAAGGTCATCGACGAGTGGGGCAAGGTCGACATCCTCATCAACAACGCCGGCTACACGATCGATCGGCCGATTCACAAGATGACCGACGACGAGTTCCAGCGGATGCTGGACATCCACAACGTCGTGCCCTTCCGCATGTGCCGGGCGGTCGCCCCCCACATGCGCGAGCCCGCCAAGCAGGAGCGCGAGCAGGGCGTGGAGTACTTCCGCAAGATCGTCAACGTCTCCTCGATCTCCGGCACGATGGGCAACGCCGGCCAGGCCAACTACTCCTCGGGCAAGTCGGGCGTGATCGGTCTGACCAAGACGCTGGCGAAGGAGTGGGGCCAGTTCAAGATCAACGTCAACGCCGTCGCCTTCGGCTTCATCGAGACCCGCCTGACCGCCGTCAAGGAGGAGTCCAACACGATGGAGATCGACGGCCAGACGCTGCAGCTCGGCATCCCCGGCCAGATGCGCGAGCTGGCGCCCAACCTCATCCCGCTGGGCCGGCCCGGCCAGCCCTTCGAGGCCGCCGGGGGCATCTTCCTGCTCTGCACCCCGTGGGCCAACTACATCACCGGCCAGGTGCTGGGCATCACCGGCGGGCAGTGGGGCGGGATGATCTCCTAGCGCGCCTGCGCCGCGGCCCCCGCAGCTGTGGTGCACGGTATCGGCGGGCATGAACTGCGGGTATCGAACGCTCCTCTGGGCGCCGTCGGGGGACGTGATGCGAGTTGTGGTTGCTGAGCAGCCACAACTCG
>DASSZQ010000098.1:0-4862 GCA_035702755.1 Solirubrobacteraceae bacterium
TCGGAGGCGAGGACGACGTCGCCCGGCTCCAGGTCCGGGTCAAGCGCGCCGCAGAAGCCGGCGATGAGAACGGCCCGGCCGTCGGCCGCTCCAGACAGGGCCGCGGAGCGCGCGGCGCGCCGGGGTCCCATGCCAATGCGGTGCACGTCCGCCCATGGGGCGCCGGCGCGGACGGCGCGCGCCTCCAGCGAGAGGGGCGCCAGGACGATGATCTCGCCGGTCGCCGGCGGATCGGCGCAGGCGGCGGCGGTCATGCCCCCCTCCCCACCAGCGGAGGCTGCGGGGCGGCGGTGACCGCCACCGGCGCGGGGCTGGGCGCCGCCGCCACCGGGACGGTGTCGAGGACCTCGCGCGCGGCGGCGTGGCCGCTGCGGACGGCCCCCTCCATCGTTGCCGGCCAGCCGGTGTCGGTCCAGGCGCCGGCGAGCGCGAGGCCGGGGAGCTGCGTCCGGGCGGGCGGCCGCCACGCCCGGGCGCCCGGCGCAGCGCGGAACGTCGCCGCGTGGTCGCGGGTGACAAAGAACGAGCGGACGGTGGCGTGCGCGGCGGCGGGGAGCAGCTGCGCGAGAGCCGGGAGGTAGCGGGCCCGCAGCTCGTCCACGCTGGCCGCCTGCTCGTCCTCGGCAGCCGACAGGGACACGGCCAGATACTGGCCGCCCTGCAGTCCTGAGCTCCGGGTGCGGTCGAAAACCCACTGCACCGGCGTGTCGACGCCGGCGGCGAACGGAAGGTCGAGCACCGGACGGTCGTAGATGACGTGCAGGTCGACGATCGGCGAGCGGCCGAGGCGCGACGCAACCTGGGAGCTGACGCCCGCCTGGGGCGGGAGCAGCCGCACGGCGCGGTCCGGCGGCACCGCCAGCACGACGGCATCGGCGTCATGCGACGGGGCGCCGTTCATCTCCAGGCGGAACCCGCCGGCGGCGACCTCAATCCGGGTCACTCCGCGTCGCAGCAGCACGGTCACGCCGGCGGCGGCGAGCGCGCGTTGCGCGGCCCGGTCATGGATCTGGCCCAGCGGCACCCGGGCGTAGCCAACATCACCCGCGGTGGCGTCGCGCAGGAGCCCCAGCTGAAACACCTGGGCCGCCTGGGCCAGGGACGCGTCCTCCGGCGTGAGATTGAGTGTCGGCCGCGCGATCAGGCTCCAGATGGCCTGTACGGTCCGGCTGTCCTGCCCGTGCTCACGCAGCCAGTCGCCGAACGAGCGCTCATCGTTTGCCGGGTCGTCGAAGTCGACGCGGCCGAGGCTCTGCATCGCCCGGGCCACGGCGAGGCGGCGCCGCACGTCAAGGTGGCGATAGCGCAGCAGCGCACCCGCGAGGTGCAGCGGAGCCGGCAGCGATGTGCGGCGCAGGCGGGCGCGCCGGTTGCCGGGCGCCAGCACGGCGATGTCCAGACGCGGCTGGAGCGTCACGAGGTCGGTGGCCTGAAGCTGACTCACCAACTCTCGATACTCCGTACAGCAGCGGAGAAACACGTGCTGTCCGTTGTCGACCGTCAGCCCATCACGGGAGAACGAGTAGGCGGCGCCGCCGAGGCGGCCGCGAGACTCGAGCAGCGTCACCTCGGCACCTTCGCGCGCGCAGTCGAGCGCCGCCGTGATGCCGGCGAGGCCCCCACCGATGATGGCGATCCGCCGGCGGCTCATCGCGCCGCTCCCGTCGGACGCGCTGTGGCCAGGCTGCGAGCGGCCAGCCACGCCTTCTCCCACGGCGGCAGCGAGATCCGGCCGCGCAGGACCTGGGCGGGCTCGGTGACAATGCGATCCAGGATGGTCCGATAGATGCCCGTCATCGCCAGCACGCACGACGCGCTGCGGGAGTCAAGGTCAGACGTAAGACGAAGTCCTCGGTCGAACCATTCGGCGGCGCGGGCGGCCTCAAAGCGGATCAGGGCGGCCGACTGCTCCGGATGCGCCGGGTCAAGCTCGCGGCAGCCGAAGCGCTCCAGATCCTCGGCGGGCAGGTACATCCGCCCCCGTTGCTGGTCCTCGCGAATGTCGCGCAGGATGTTCGTCAACTGCATGGCCACACCAAGGTCGTCGGCCAGCGTCGCCGCTCCGTTGGCGTTCGCGGCCCCGTCGGTGAAGATGGCGATGCACAGCCGGCCGATCGTGCCGGCAACGCGCCGGCAGTAGCCGACCAGCTCGTCGAACGTCTCGTACGTTGCCCCCAGCACGTCAAGCTCGACGCCCTCGATGAGCAGCTCCAGCGCATCGAGGGGCAGCTCGAAGCGGCGCCGGGCATCGGCGAGGGCGACGAGCACGGCATCCCCGGCGCAGACGGCGTCGGCGTCGATCTGCGCCAGTCCCTCCCGCTCGGAGGCGAGCGCCTCAAGCTGCGCCGGTCTGTCGAGGTCGCCGTCGTCGCCGATGTCGTCGACGCGGCGGGCGAACGCATACACGGCGCTCATCGCATGCCGCTTGTCGCGCGGGAGCAGCCGGATGCCGTAGTAGAAATTGGCCGCCTCGCGCCGCGTGATCTGCTCGCAGCGCCGGCAGGCGTATTCGAGCTCCAGCGCCGGCACCGTCATCGGCCCACCGCCGCCTGCAGGAGGTGGCCGGCGAACGCGCCCGCCTGCGCGGCGCGCCTGGCATCCCCCTCGCCCGCGACCATACGCTCCAGCCGGTCAAGCGCGGCGCGGCCGCCGGCGACGAAGCCGGCGACGGCGAGGCGGGGACGCAGCGGCAGCGTCCGCGCCAGGGGAGCGCCGGCACGCAGCAGCGAGCGGGCTCGCCCGGCCTCGAACGCGATGAGGGCGTGATGGGAGGCGGAGGGGTAGGCGAACAGGCCGCCATCATCGCACCCAAATCGCAGAAGATCCTCCGCGGGCAGATACACGCGCCCGCGGGCGCGGTCCTCGGCGACATCCTGGAGGTGCTCGACGATCTGCAGTCCGGCGCAGACCCGGTCCGAGAGGGCGATGCGCTCCGGTGTGGCCGCATCAAACACGCCGAGCACCAGCTCGCCGACCGGCGCCGCCGACAGCCGGCAGTAGGCGAGGAGCTGGTCAAAGGTCTCGTAGCGCGTCAGCCGCTGATCCCAGCGGTTGGCCTCGATCAGCCGCTCAAACGGGTCCCGGGGCAACCGGCAGGCCCGCACCGTCGCCGCCAGCTCGGTCATGACCGGATGCCGGGCGGGCTCGTCCGCGTAGACGCGGTCAAGCTCGGCCTGCACAACGTCGAGCAGCGCCTCGCGGTCGGCGGCCGCCTCGTCGCCGACGTCGTCGACGAGCCGCGCGTAGCCGTAGATCGCCCGCAGGTGTCGCTGGCGGTCGGCTCCGAGGATCGCACTGGCGACGGTGAAGTTCTCGCCGGCGGCCTGCGCCATCACCGCCTGCTGGCCAGGGAGCTCGGCGACCGTGGGCGGGGTGACCGTGCTCATCTGGTGCATCGTCCCAGCGCCATGACCGGGAATGTGAGCCGGTAGAGGTGGTAGTTGATGTAGAAGTCCGACGGGAAACCCGTGCCGGTGTGCACCGGCTCGTCCCAGCTGCCGTCGGCGCGCTGGTTGCGCGCCAGCCAGGCGACGCCCCGCCGCAGCGCCGCCGAGCTCTCGCCCGCGGCGTGCAGCGCCAGCAGCGCCCAGGCTGTCTGCGACGGGGTGCTCTGCCCGCGGCCGATCCAGGCCTCGTCGTCATAGGAGCGGCAGTCCTCGCCCCACCCGCCGTCCTCGTTCTGGTGGTCCTCCAGCCAGCGCACCGCGCGACGGATTGAGGGGTGATCGGTGCTGATGCCCGCCGCCACCAGCGCCGGGACGACCGCGCCGGTTCCGTACACGTGGTTGACGCCCCAGCGGCCGAACCACGACCCCCCCGGCTCCTGGTGGCGCAGCAGCCACTCAAGTCCCCGGCGCGCGCCCGGATCTTCGGCCCGGCCGAGCAGGGCGTACATCTCGACGACATGGGCGGTGACGTCCGCGCTCGGCGGGTCGATGACCTCCCCGAAGTCGCAGAACGGCAGGTCGCGGACAAGCGCCCGGGTGTTGTCGACATCGAACGCCGCCCAGCCGCCGTCTGAGCTCTGCATGCCGCGCAGCCAGCCGACTCCTCGCTCGATCGCCGCCTGGATGCGCGTCCGGTCCTCAGGCTCGGCGGCGCGCAGCGCCATCACCACCTCGGCCGTGTCGTCGATGTCCGGATAGTTGGCGTTGGCGAACTCAAACGCCCACCCGCCGGGCTCCAGCTGCGGGCGCCGCACCGCCCAGTCGCCGCGCCCCAGGATCTGCTCGTCCAGCAGCCATTGCGCGCCGCGGACGATCGCCTCGTGGTCGGCGGGCAGGCCGCTGTCGGCGAGCGCGATGAGCGCCAGGGCCGTGTCCCACACCGGCGACTGGCAGGCCTCGAGCCGGCGCATGCCGTCGTCGATGACGAACGTCTCCAGGCCCTCCAGCCCGCGTTTGATGACCGGATGATCCAGGGGGTAGCCGAGCAGGCGCAGGGCGATGAGCGAGTACACCCACGGCGGCTGGATCCCGCCCCAGCATCCGTCCGCCTCCTGGCGGTCGACGATCCACCGCTCGGCGCGGGCGAGCGCCGTCTCGCGCAGCGGCTTGTAGGGGAGGTGCTGGTAGATGCGCAGCACGCGGTCGAGCGCGAGCAGGCCGCGCCCGGCGAGCGTGGTGGCCACCGGCGGCGCCCATGGCGTGCTGCCGTGCAGCTCCTCGATCGTGAACGGCAGCGCTCGCTGCGGGCGATACGACAGGACGACGGACAGCGCGACGATGGTCTGACGCGCCCAGCAGGCGTAGTCGTAGGTGTTCAGCGGGAACCACGGCGGCAGGAGCATCAGCTCCGGCGGCAGGACCGGGACGCGATCCCACGACCAGAGCCCGAACATCGCGAGCCAGATGTGGGTGAAC
>DASSZQ010000121.1:0-6455 GCA_035702755.1 Solirubrobacteraceae bacterium
GCCATCGGCAGCGGGCCGCCGAGGTCGGTCATGTCCTCGCCGGTGAACACGGCCGCGATGCCGTCGCGGGCAGCCGCCGCCGAAGTGTCGATCGACGTGATCCGGGCGTGCGCCTCCGGCGAGCGGACGATGCCCGCCCACAGCGTGCCGGGCAGCGTGATGTCGTCGACGAAGCGGGCGCGCCCGGTGATCAGCCGCGGATCCTCCTTGCGCCGCATCACGCGGCCGACGTGGCCGACGGGTGGCTGTTGGGTGACGCTCATGCGGTGACCCCCTTCGACTTCTCGGCCGCGTCAAGGACGGCCTTGACGATGTTGTGATAGCCGGTGCAGCGGCACAGGTTGCCCTCCAGGGCGTGACGGACCTCGGCCTCGGTGGGATCCGGATTCTCGGCCAGCAGCGCCGTGGCCGACATGATCATGCCGGGGGTGCAGTAGCCGCATTGGAGGCCGTGGTTGTTCCAGAACGCCTCCTGCATCGGGTGCAGGTTGTCCTCGGTGCCGAGGCCCTCGATCGTCGTCACCTCGGCCCCATCGGCCTGCACGGCGAGCACGGTGCAGGACTTCACAGACTCGCCGTTGAGGTGCACGGTGCACGCCCCGCAGTTCGACGTGTCGCAGCCCACATGGGTGCCGGTCAGCCCCAGGTGGTCGCGCAGCGCGTGCACGAGCAGCAGGCGAGGCTCCACCTCGAGCGAGTGCTCGACGCCGTTGACGTTCAGGCGCACGTTGACGGTGCTGCTCATTCTCTCCTCCTGGTTTGCCGGCAGCGAATTCGGAACATACTCCTACAGGAGCCTCAATCAGAAGTGAAGTCCTCTGTGCAGCTTCCTGACCATCGGCCCGTCTTTGACCACCCGTCCCGGCCGTCCGCCCCGGAATCGGTTGTGGGCACAACCATTTGCTAAGGTCGTCGTCATGAAACTTGGACGTCTCATTCTCCGCTTGGTCGTGGGCGGCTACTTCTTCGGCCACGGCACCCAGAAGCTGTTCGGTTGGTTCGGAGGCCACGGGCCTGAGGGCACGGGCCAGTTCTTCGAGAGCCTCGGCCTGCGGCCGGGCAAGCGCCACGCCATGGCGGCCGGTGCCGCCGAGGCCGGCGGCGGAGCGCTGCTCGTGCTCGGCGCCGCCACCCCGCTGGCCGCCTCGGTTCTGACGGCGACGATGATCACCGCCATCAACCGGGTCCACCTCAAGAACGGCCCGTGGGTCACCAACCAGGGCTACGAGTACAACCTGGTGCTCATCGCCGCCACGCTCGCCCTCGCCGAGACCGGCCCGGGCAGCCCGTCGATCGACACCGCCCGCGACAGCAACATGTACGGCCCCAAGTGGGCCTTCCTCGCGCTCCTGCTGGGGGCCCTGGGCGCCGCCGGCGCCCACTTCGCCGCCGAAAGCGCGCCCGCCCCGGCTCCGGCCGAGACCGCACCGGCGCCCGCGCCGGACACGGCCGCCGCAGCCGCCTGACACTCCCGTATCTGCCGCGTCGCCGGCGGGCCGCACGGTCCGCCGGCGTTCGCGTGCCGGCCTGAGGCGGGCCGGTCGTCGTACGCCTGGCCTGGGCCGGCCGGCCGTACAGCGCCATCGGCCGTCAGCGGGCCGGCCGCGCCGATCCGCTGCGCGGCGGCGGCCCTGGCCCTGGCCCACAACCGAATTGTGCGAGATTCGAAAGCGCCGCCCGGATCTCGCACGGACCGGCTGCTATGGCGCCATCAGGGACGAAATTCCGGGATTGGATTCGAATCTCGAACGGATGGGTTGTCCGCTTGGTCCGCCGTTCGCCGCACAACGGCGGCCGGCGGCGGGGTCCGGGAGCAACCGTTTTGTGCGAAACCCGGTTCGGCGTCCGGGATTTCGCCCTTGGGGCACGCTCAGCAACCGCAATGTTCCAGATCCGCAGCCGGGATCCGGATCTCGCACAAATCCGTCGCTCGACAATTACCACCGGCGCCAATAGCCCCCGGCGGCCCCGTCATCGCTGCCGTTTTTCCGGCGCACCCCCGCCGGCCAGCCTGACGGGGCACGCTGGAAGGGAACCGGGGCGCCCCTCACGCGTCCGGCCCCTCACGCACTCCCGGACGCGACCACCCGGACTGCCCTCACGCACTCCCGGACGCGACCACCCGGGCTGCCCTCACGCACTCTCGGACGCGACGACCTCGGCTCCCTCGCCGCGGCCGTTGCCGTTCCCGGCCAGCGACCACCGGAGCTCACGCTCGGACGGCCACAGATGCGCCTCCTCCACGGGGGACTTGTGCGCCAGCACCTGGTACACCGACGCCCATCCGGTGTCAAAGCCGGCCCGGGCCGCCCGCAGGTAGAGCCGGTAGATGCGGGCCCGCTCCTCGCCGGCCAGCCGGACGGCATCCTCCCAGCGGTTCTCGTAGCTCTCGATCCAGTAGCCGAGCGTGCGCGAGTAGTCCTCCGGAAAGCCCTCCACGTGGCGCACGACCAGGCCGGTGCGCTCCATCGCCAGGGCGATGCGCGACAGCGGGAGGGGGACGCCGTCCGGGAAGACGAAGCGCTCGGAGAACGGGCCCTCGTCGGAGGTGTCGAAGTCGGCCAGCTTGGCGATCCCGTGGTTGAGCAGCCGGCCGCCGGGGCGCAGCAGGCCCCACAGGGTGCGCATGTACAGGTCGATGCGCTCCTCCCCCACGTGCTCAACCATGCCGATCGAGGAGATCGCGTCGAACCGCTCGCCCGCCAGCTCGCGGTAGTCGGCCACCCGCAGCTCGACCAGGTCCGCCAGGCCCGCGTCGCGGACCCGCTCCCGTCCGAGCTTGGCCTGCTCCTCGGAGAGCGTCACCCCCAGCACGCGCACGCCGTAGGTCGAGGCCGCGTGAATGGCGAAGCTGCCCCAGCCGCAGCCGACGTCGAGCACGCGCTCGCCCTCGGTCAGGCGCAGCTTGGTGCACACCAGGTCAAGCTTGGCCCGCTGGGCGTCTGCCAGCGTGTCCGCGCCGCCGCGGAAGTAGCCGCAGCTGTAGGTCATCGACGGGTCGAGGAACAGGGCGAAGAACTCGTTGCCGGAGTCGTAGTGGTAGCGGACCGCGCGCCGGTCGCGGCCGATCGTGTGCCGCTCGCCGGTGAGCCGCAGCTCCGATGCCGGCCGGCGCGGCGGCGCCACCACCCCGCAGGCCCGCACCAGCGCCACGCCCAGCCGCGCCATCTGGGCGACGGACAGGCGCGGGGGCTCAAACGTGTCGACGACCGCCAGTGCCTTCTCAATCGAGTCCGCGTCGACGAGGCCGAGCACGTAGGCGCGGCCGAGCCCCAGCTCGCCCGGTGCCCGGATGACGTGGGCGAGCGCCTGGGGCGAGTGGAACGTGAACGTCGGCGCGTCCGGCTCGGTGGCCGGTACCGCCGTGCCGTCCCAGAACTCGATGGCGAACGGGCGCCGCGGCAGGGCGGCCGTCAGCTCGCGGCGCAGCGGTTCCGTGTTGGAGAAAGACACGGGAAGCGGAGCCTACTCAGGCGGCGGCGAGCTTGCGCTCGCGCCGGCGCGGGTCCACCCGCACCACGTCCCAGGCGAGGCCGGTCATCTCCAGGAGGCGGATGATCCCGGCCGACGGATCGATCTGCCAGCGGCGCAGGCCGTGCCGGTAGGAGGTGGGGAACGCGTGGTGGTTGTTGTGCCACGCCTCGCCCCAGGTGGGGATGGCCAGCCAGAACACGTTGCGCGACCGGTCACCGGTGTTGTAGTCGGCGCGGCCGAAGTAGTGGCAGATCGAGTTGATCGAGAACGTGGCGTGGTGCATGAAGAAGATCCGGGCCGCCCCGCCCCACAGCAGCGCGGTCAACCCCCCGCCGATCGTCCCGGTCAGGGCCACACCGAGGCCGAACGCGGCCGCGAGCCCCAGCGCCACCCACAGCACGAACGTGCGGTCGACGAAGACAATCCACGGGTCGGCGAGCAGATCCTTGGCGTAGCGCTGCTCGTCGGCGACCTCCATGTCGGAGAACACCCAGCCGATGTGGGCGTGAAACAGCCCCCAGACCTGGCCGCGCCACCCGTCCCCGTGGTGCAGGTGCGGGCTGTGGGGATCGCCGTGCTCGTCAGAGAACTGGTGGTGCTTGCGGTGCGTGGCCACCCAGTCGATGACCGGGCCCTCGGCCGCCGCCGAGCCGAGCGCGGCGAAACCGGCGCGCAACAGCCGGCTGCACTTGAAGCTGCGGTGGGTGAGCAGGCGGTGGAAGCCGACGGTGATGCCGGATCCGATGACCATGTAGAAGATGGCCAGCACGAGCAGGTCCTGCCACACGAGCAGCCCGTGGTTCCAGCCCAGCCACATGCCGAGCAGGACCAGAACCGGCGGTGCCCCGGTGACGACGGCGCTCGCCAGGCGGTCGACGAGCGGCATCTTGACCGGGCGGACCTCGCCGGTGGAGGGGGCCGCCGCACCCGGCTCGCCGGTCGACGGGGCCGGCGCAATCGTCTCGCCGGTGGAGGAAGCCGCCGCCTCGGTCGCGGGGGGCGCGTCGAGGGTCACGTCCTCGGCGGACGTGGGGGCGGCAACCGCGATGGGGGTCTCGCGTGCCATGGAGTCGCGGCATCGTACCGAGACGGGGCGACGCGCGACGTGAGAAAACGATTACGTCGTCATCTGAGCGACCGCAGCCCGGCCGCGACGAGCGCCAGCCCACGCATGTTGCCCGCCGGCTACCTGAGGGCGACGGTGTGGTTGACGTACGGGCGGTAGGCGCGGCACGGCTCGCCGCGCAGGCCCGGGCACGGCGGCAGCGGCGTGCGCACGGCGACACCGGGGACGACCGGCAGGATGAGCCGCGACGCCAGGCGGCGGGAGTGGGCGATGAGCACCCGGGGGGTGCCACGGCGCGGCCGCAACTGCGAGAACGCCCACACCGGCTGATCGCCCCCCGGGGCGCTGATCGTCACCCGGATCCGCGACCCGCGCCGGTAGGCATGGCCCTCGTAGTAGAGGGGCACGGTGACCTCGGCGAAGCGGCCCCGGGGCAGCGGCCGCACGTCGCGGCGGCGGAGGCTGAGCACCGGCGCAAGCAGCGTGCTCGCGCGCTGGTTGAGCGCCCGCTCGTCGGCCCGCACCCACCCGTTCTGGACAAACGTCTCGCGCCCGTCCGGCCGGACCTCCGAGATCGTCACCTGCAGATCGACGCTGGGGGCCGAGGCCTTGACCCACAGTTGCACGGCGCCGGCGCCGATCACGACGGTGTTGGCGGCCAGCGGCGCGGTCACGTAGGAGGCGGCGGTGCCCGGGGGGTTCTGCTCCCAGTGGTAGCTCGGTGTCGCCGTCCACAGCCCGCCGGCACTCCCGTCGTCCGGGCCGGTGAAGCTTGTGGCGCTGCGCGCGCCCGGATCCCAGGCAAACCGATCGGCGCGCGCCACCGGCCCGGCTCGTCGCGCCGTCAGGCTTCCGTGAGCGTTGAGATACCACGAGCGCGCCCGCGTGCCGGGGATCGGCAGGCGGGAGAACGAGTCGGCAAACCCCGGGTAGGGCGCGCCGGGCACCGGGGCGCCGGCCCCGTTGTCGAACAGGACGCGAACCGGCGCCAGCCGCTGGAAGGCGGCGAGCGCCGCGCGGTAGCTCGGCTTTGACTGGATCGGATCCGGGGGCAGGGTGACGTTGTCGATCCCCATGGTGGCGGCGAACACCGCCGGCGCCAGCTGCCGGGCGGCGGTTGACAGCCGCGGCGCGCGGTGCGCGACGTAGAGCTCCAGGAAGTCAAACCAGCGGTCGAAGGTGGCCGGGTCCAGCGAGTCGATGTGGGTGCCGTTGGTGAAGGTGAACCACTTGCGCCGAGTGCCGGTGAAGTGCGAGGCCAGATCAGGGCAGTGGGCGCCGGTCTGCTCGTCGGTCCACTGGCAGGCGAGGTAGACGGGCGCGTGGATGCGCCGCACGAACGTGATCGGCGCGAGCGGATCGGCCACCGCGGGCCGGTAGTAGGCGTTGGCGTGGACCATGCGCAGCACGTTGGGGGCCTCGCCGTGGAGCACCTGGTCGGCCCGGCAGGTGCGATCTCCGGCCTTGATCCGCCTCAGCGCCCACGGCTGCCCGCCCGTCGGCGAGGCCGGCAGCGCGTCGTGCATACGCTGTTTGGCCCAGGCCAGCGCGAAGCCGGTGTTGAGGATGCCGCCGGGATACAGGGTGGTGGCGGTGTTGTCGATGACCGACAGCGGGGCGATCGCCGCCAGGTGGGGCGGGTCGGTGGCGGCCACAAACAGCTGGCTGATGCCGCCGTAGGAGATCCCCATCATCCCCACGCGGTGCCCCAGCACCCACGGCTGGCGCGCCACGGTCTCAATCACGTCGTAGCCGTCGAGGCTCTGGAGCGCCTCAAAGTAGTCAAACGCGCCGCCGGAGCAGCCGGTCCCCCGCATGTTGACGTCGACGACGGCGAAGCCGAGCATGTTGGCGATGGGGGCGATCCCGCTGTCCGGGCCCGCCGGATCGGCGTAGCCGTACCCGGCGTACTCGA
>DASSZQ010000242.1:0-12693 GCA_035702755.1 Solirubrobacteraceae bacterium
GCCGCGTAACCCTCGCGCTCGCCGGGCCGTGGGTAGCTACGCATTCATGGCCCGCCCACGAGCCGGCTCGCAGCCACCCCGCTGCACCACCTGGCAAATCCCCGGCTGAGGCCGCGGGGCATTCTGCTGCCGGGATCGAACAGCGGGTGTGTTGGCGGTACCCCGGGTCGTGGAGGTGCCTGCCCGTGAGTCGGTGCGGGCGGGGTCGCGGTCGGCGACAGTGATGACGGGAGCCCGGGCGGGTGGGGGAGCACCCGGTTTGTACGAAATCCGGTTTGCGCCGGGCGATTTCGTCGGTGAGTGGCGTACTGCGGCGGTTGTGTTCCGGACCGCCTGCCCCGCATCCGGGTTTCGAACAGACCGGGGGCTTCTCTGCGCGCCGACCGCCGCGGTCTCGGTCGAGAAGGGTCCTCACCAACGGCCTCCGTCGAGCAAGGCCGTAGGTCGTCCACAGCCCAGACGGCATTGGGCCACCTGGTCAGTCCTGCAGTCGTCGCCGCTACCCAGACGTCACCCGGAGTACCCGGAACACCGGGTACTCCGGCGCGATCGCCTCAAACTCGCTGAGCGGCGCTCGCCGGTCCACGGGAAAGTGCGCGCGCGCGCCGGCCGCCACGTCGAGGTACCGCCGCAGGATCGGCGCGCGTTGATTGGGTGCGATCTCCTCCAGGTGCACCTCCTCGCGCTTCCCGTGGCGCAACACCGCGCGTCCCGCCGCTGCCCGGACGTTCGCAACCCACGCTGCGTGCGCGCCGAGCATGGCCACCAGATATCGCTCGCCCTCGTAGTCGGCGATGACAACCGGCAGCGAAATGCGCCGCCCGCTTCGACGACCGACCACCTCGAGCGTCGCGAGCCGCTTCGGCCAGATGCCCGCGGAGTGCAGTGCCGCCTGGCCGCGGTTCAGCACACGCGCCAAGCCAGTGGGTCGTCCGCCCACGTATAGCCGGCGCCGAGTCGCAGAGCGCACCCGGCTCACTGGGTCACCCCGGAAGGGCCGTCCTGCCTGATCTCAGGAACGTGGTCCGACAACCGCACTCCCCAATCATCTATGTCACCCGCGCGCCGCAAATCCGCAGCATCCACGCGCAGGTGTCCGTGGATGCATTCATACGCGCGGCCGGGTGTCGCGCGCGGCGAGAAAGAGTGCTGCATCCGAGGTCGGCCCCGCCCGTTCCAGACGATCGTGCCGGCGCGGCCATCCGACCAACCGCCCTCACGGAGATAAACGCGATGCCCGGGCATGAGTTCAGAACTCGCTCGGTAGCCTGCCTCGCATGTGGAAGGAGCTCGAACGCAGGGGCGCGGTGTACGCGCGCATCCTGTTCAGCGTCCAGGATGGGCAGGCGCGTGTCAACGCGGTCATCTTGTACGACCGTTACTCGCCGCCGTGGCATCACGAGCTCGGCGAGGTGGAACCTGACTCCGACCTGGGGGTGGCGCTGTGGGTCGCCGGGGGCGGGAGAGCCATCGAGCAGGGCGATGTGGTTTCCGGCGACGGCGAGATGGGCTTCACGGTGGCCGAGCGTGCCGTCAACACGGCGTGGAACGACCACCCGCCGCCCGTACGACGACGTGACATCCCCGCGGATGGGCAGCTGTTCGCTGTGTTGATCGAGCTGCCGGGCGGTGAGGGTGTCGTGCGGCGCGTCGACGGGGAGCTCATGGTCACCCACGACGTGCATGCAGCTGGCGGACTGCCGCTGTGCGCCGATGACCGCTACCACCCGGTCAAGACATGGCTGCCGGATGACCGTTCGCTGGTGGCGGGAATTCTTCCGCCGGGATCGGTCAGGGCCGAGGTCGTGGATGACCGTGGGAAGCGCGTTGTGGCCGGGGTCGGCGGCGGTGCGTACGCCGCGGTCCTTGAACAGCCCAACGATGGGCACGAGCCGGTGGTCTGCTGCCGTGACGCGACCGGTACTGCGGTCCGGCGGCCACTCCCGGCCGACTATCCGAGCACCCGGGTTGACGATGCCGATGTCCCGTGCCCGGCGTGTGGAGCGATCGACTACGAGGAGCGCGTTCCGACCGAGAGCTGGCGGGGCGGTACGCCTGGGCCCAACGGCACGGTGATCCCCAGTCCGATCGTCGTCTGCCGGCGTTGTGGGCACGAAGAGCGCGAGGGCACATTCTTCGCGGGCGGCGGCGCCTGTGACGACGATGAGGACGATGCGGCACGTGAGGCCCGGATCGCTCGCGCGCGCGAGCACACGCGAGTGGGCCGGTGGCTTTCCACGGCGATGACACTGCGCGCGCTCACCTTCCCGGTCTACGCCGCGGAGGACTGGCCGGCGGTGATCGGCGGCAGCGGCTCCCACGGTGACCGGCTCACCAGTCTCACGATCGCTCACCATGACACGTCAGACGCCGACCCCTACGCCGGGGATCGACCACGGTTTCAGATCACCACCTCACGGGAGGACTCGCCCGTCAGCGACGAGCTACGCCAAGCTCGCTGGGCCCTTGACGGCTGGCTTCACAACAACGACGACGACGCTCGTTCGTCGTGGCCCAGCGCCTCTCCCGCTGCGGTCAGCCTATGGCTGGCCGCCCGCGATCGCACCGTGCGCGGCAAGGTGCTGGCCGCCGTGTGCTCTGAGCAGCCGATGAGCATCGACGGGACACTCCAACCGTTCCTGACGCTGACCGCCGCCGCGAGCGGTCATTGGGTTGCCGTCCGCCACCACGGCGATCTCATGATCACGATCGCCGCCAGCGAGCTTGACCCCACACGGATCACCATCGAGCCGATCCCGGACCCGGCCGGGCGCCTCCTCGGCCCCAAGCCGCCGGGCGCCGACGTCTGGCCGGAATAGCGCTGTCCGAGCACGTCGTGGACCGGTCCGAGCAGGGAGTGGACCCGCCGGGAGACGGCAGGTACGGCACGTGCTCTCAGAACAGGCGCAGCAGGCGGCCGCCGGTCTGGAACTTCGAGATCGCCTTGCCGATCTGACGCTGCTCCCGTTTGGCGGCGGCGCGGGCGCTGGCGGAGTGTCCGGCGCGGGCTGCGGTGGCGCTGGTGCGGGCGTCGCTGGTGGCGGTCAGCGCAAGGCGCAGCGCGCTCAGCACGTCAGTTCGTCCGCGGCGGCCTGACGCCGAGGACGCCTTCTGGTGCGTGAGCGCGTGCGAGGCGCCGGTCAGGTCGGTGCGGACTCGCGAGAGCGTGCGCAGCGCTCCGGGCGCCGCCTTGCGACTGGGCGCCGAAAAGTTGGCGAGATACCCAATGTCGACCGTCAGCTTTGTCTTGTACGGCTTCATCGCCCGCCGGATGCTGGCGTCGCTGGCATGGGCCAACGGGGCGGCGGCACAGAACGAGGCCGAGATCAGAAGGACGAGGGCGAGAGTGGTACGAGAGAGGCTGCGGCACATGGCCGCAGGCTGACACGCGTGCCCCTCAGCGACGTCAGTAATAAGGTGAAAAGCGCAGCGGAAACCACCGATGAACGTCGCGCGCCGGTCACCTAGCTTCGGAGGCGTGACCGGGTTGACTGCAGCCAGGCGCGATGCGGTCGCCGCTGTTGCCGTCGTCCTCCTTGCGCTGGGCGCGGCCGCCTGCGGCGGCTCAAGTCAGACGACGTCGACGCAGAGCGCGGCCTCACAGACGACGACCACCTCTTCCACGACGAGCCCCCAGCGCGCCCGCCGCCATACCACCAGGCAGGGCTCGAAGCCCCAGCGGTCGACAACCACGACCCAGACGACCGCCCAGACGACACGGACGACCCGGACGACACCGCCCCGGACAACGACCACCCGCAACGCACCGCCTCCCGCGCCGACGACGACCACCACGCGGTCGAGGACCGCCCCGGCGTTCACGCCCCCGGTCCACGTCGTGCTCACCGGGCCCAATCACGCCCCCGTGGTCGATGCGGACTGGAGCTACACGGTGACCGTCTCCGATGCCCACGGCCGCAGGCTGAGTGGCACCGAGACGACCCAGTACCTGTTCAACGGCGCCGTCGTCGGCATCGAGAAGCCGCAGAACGTTCCCTTTACGAACGGCGTCTACCACGACACGATTCAGTTCCCCAAGGCGTCACTCGGATACCCGCTGGTGGTGCGCGCGGTGGTTCACACCAGCATCGGCACCGGGCACGCCGACTGGCCGATAAAGGTCAAGAAGGCCTAGGAGGCGGCGCGTGTCTCACCCTCTCGGCCGGCGCGCTCTCAGCAGCGACCGGAAGTCGCCGACGGGGCCGAGGTGAGCGAGCTTGTCCGGGTTGACGACGGAGTTGATTCCCCTGATCTCGCCGCCGGCGATGTCGAGCGCGATCACGGAGATCAGGCGCTGCTCCGAATCGAGATACAGCGCTCCCGGCTCCCCGTTGATCTCGACCACGCGCAGCGACCCTCCGGAGAGGTCGGCGATCCGGGGCCAGCTGATGATCGTCTTGGCGACGCGGGCGCGTCCCCGCAGCGTCCGAGCGAGCGCAGGAACCTTGCCGCCGCCGTCGCCGGTCAGCGCGACGTCGTCGGCGAGCAGCGCCTCGAGCCCGGCGAGGTCGCCGTGGTCGACGGCCTCAAAGAACCGCCGGGCCAGCTCGTCGCGCTGCTCGCGCGTCGTCTGAAAGCGGGGCCGGCGCTCCTCGACGTGGCGCCGGGCGCGGGTGGCAAGCTGGCGAACGTTGTCCTGGCTCTTGCCCACGATCTCGGCGATCTGCGCGTAGTCGTAGTCGAACACGTCGTGAAGCAGCAACACGGCGCGCTGCTCCGGCGACAGGGTCTCAAGCAGCACGAGCATCGCCAGCGACAGCGAATCGGCCATCTCGGCGTGCGCGGCGGGATCGTCGCTGCCGCCGGTGATGATGGGTTCCGGTAGCCATTCGCCGACGTATCGCTCGCGGCGAGCGCGCGCCGATCGCAGCTCGTTGATCGCCAAGCGGGTGGTCACAGTCGCGATGAAGGCCCGCGGCGAGGCGATCTCGTCGCCGGCCTCAAGCGCGCCATGGACGCGCAGGAGGGATTCCTGGACGACGTCCTCGGCCTCAGAGGCACTGCCGAGCATCCGGTAGGCGATCGCGAAGGACACCGGCCGCAGCTCCCTGAGCAGCTGCTCATCCGGGCTCTTGTCAGGCATGTCGTTCATCACAGCTCCTAAGACAAGATGGCTGACCGGAGCGTGACAGGCCTGCCTGATCCGCGCAGCTGTCACACCCGGCCCCGCCGCCTTGTCATAGGGACAGACCCACGCCGGTGCCGCCCGCCGTTTCCGGCCCCGTCCGCGGCCCCGGCGGGTCAGCACCAACCCCACCGACTGGAGGATCCATGCAACCCCGCATCGAGAACCCTGCGCTGCTCGTCCCCGGCGCACTGCCGGCGCTTCAGAAGCTCGGCGCCGTCATCCGCAGAACCGGCGTCCCCGCCGCCACGCTTGGCCTGGTCGAAGTGCGTGCCAGCCAGATCAACGGCTGCAGCGTGTGCCTGGACATGCACACCCGGGAGCTGAAGGCCCTCGGCGAGCCGGATGAACGGATCGTCATGGTCGGCGCCTGGCGCGAGGCGCCGTACTTCACCGACGCCGAGCGCGCCGCCCTGGCGCTGACCGAGTCGGCGACCCGGCTTGCCGATAGCTCTGACCCCATCCCGGATGAGGTGTGGGAGGCGGCGGCGGAGCACTACGACGAGACGCAGCTCGCCGGGCTGGTCCTGGCGATCGCCACGATCAACGCCTTCAATCGCGTCAACGCGGCGACCCGGCAGATCACCGGCGAGTGGGTGGCCCAGTACGTTGAGGGCGCGCACGCGGCCGCCCAGGCCGCCTGAACGTTCGGTGGCGGCGGCCATCCTGACCACACGGGCGAGCGGCGGCATCAGTGCCGCCGCTCGCCGGCCGGTCACGCCTCTCTGCTGTTTTCAGCGGGTGAGCGGCACGAGCGGCAGGAGCGTGCGCTTGAAGTAGCCGTTGAGCACGTGTGCCGCCGAGACGTACCAGGCGAGCACCGCGCAGGCCGTCGTCACGTAGCCGCCCCAGTGGGTGATGGTCGCGCTGCCGCCACCGATCGCACCCAGGCCCAGGAGCAGGTAGGCGATCCACAGGGTCAGGAACACCAGGTTCAGGGCCACGTTGGTCCGGAACGTCGCCAGCCACATGTAGAACGTGAACCAGCCCCAGCAGAGCAGGTAGACGGCAACCGCGTGGTTGGCCACCAGCGGCCCGCCGGCCTTCGCCGTCTCCGGCAAGAAGAACTGGATCAGGAGCACGAATGAGATCCAGAAGGCGCCATAGGAGCTGAACGCCACCGCGGCAAACGTGTTGCGCTCCGCAAACGACCACATCCCGGCAAGCAGCTGGACCAGGCCGCCGTAGACACCGGCCACGCTGAGGACGACGAACACATCCTTGCCGCTGAGCGCGTTGGCGTGGGCGGGGCGCGGACGGCCGTCAGGCGCTCGCTGACCTGCGGGCGCTGCAGCCAGACGTGGCGGTGATCGATATGCGGATTCCGGGACTGTCCGGTCTCGATGTGCTGGCCGCGGCCAGGCGGGATCAGCTGTCCACCCGGATCGTGTTCCTCTCGGCGCACCTGGACAGTGACCTGGTCTACCGCGCGATCGCCGGGGGCGCCTGCGGCTACCTGTCCAAGGAGGCCGATCGCGACGAGATCCTGGACGCGGTGGCCGCGGTCTCCCGTGGCGATGTGGTGATCGCGGCCGAGGTCCAGACCGGCCTGGCGGGGGAGATCCGCCGCCGCGAGGTGGTCCAGCGGGCGATCCTCACCCCCCGGGAGCGGGAGGTCCTGGCGCTGACCGCCGACGGGTTGACCGCGCCGGAGATCGCGACGCGGTTGCAGCTGGGGGTGGCCACGGTGCGAAGCCATCTGCAGAACCTGTACGAGAAGCTGGGGGTGACCGACCGCGCCGCCGCCGTGGCCCAGGCGATGAGGACCGGCCTTCTGGAGTGAGGCGGTGGTGGCGCATCCGCTGAAGATCCCGGCGATCCTGGAACGCGGGGAGTTCGACGTTGCCTCCGTGTTCGACGCGTTCGGCGTTGGGATCTACTGCACCGACCTGGGCGGCCGGTTCACCTACGTCAACCCCGCCGGTCAGGCCCTCCTCGGCTGGAGTGCCGAGGAGCTGATCGGTCGGGATGCGCAGGCGACGATTCATCACCCGGATCACCAGCGCCCGCCGCCACTGCAGCGGACGCTCACGCGCGGCGCGAGCACGTCGGAGCTCGGTGACGTGTTCTGGCGCAGCGACGGCTCGCCGCTTGAGGTTGAGCAGACGATCGCGCCGCTGCGCGAGGCCGGTCGACAGGTGGGCACGATCGTCGTGTTTCTCGATGTCTCCCAGCGGCGTCGCGAGGCCGAGCTGGTGCGACGCCGAGCCGGACAGCAGTCGGCGCTCGCGGCGCTGGGGCTGCTGGCGCTCGGCGGCGGCTCGCTGCAGCCGCTGCTTGAACAGGCCGCGGAGGTTGTGGCGCACACGCTCGAGGTCGAGGTGGCGCAGGCATTCGAACTTGATCTCGACGGGGGGTGCCTGAGACTGCGCGCGGGGGTCGGATTCCGCGATGGGCTCGTCGGCACCGCGACGGTGGAGACGGGGCGCGGCTCGCTGGCGGGGTACACGGTTGCCCGCGACGAGCCGGTGGTCGTCGAGGATCTGCGGACCGAGGGGCGGTTCCGCGCCCCGCGGCTGTTGCTCGAGCACGGTGTGGTCAGCGGGCTGACGGTCGTCATCCATGGCCGGGGTTCCGGGGCTGAGCCCTGGGGCGTGCTCGGCGCCCACGCCCGCACGCGCCGGGCGTTCACCGAGGAGGACGTCGGGTTCCTGCACACGGTCGCCAACACGCTGGGGCTCGCCATCGAGCGAAGTGCCGCCGAGCAGCAACTGCGCCAGCGCAACCGCGAGATCGCCGAGCTCGCCGAGCAGGTGTCCCGGCTGGCCGACGACCGGCGGCGGATCATGGCCGACGCGCTTGATGCTGAGGACCGAACCCGGGAGCAGATCTCCCAGATCCTCCATGACGAGGTGCTGCAGAGCCTGCTGGCGGCGCGCCAGGACCTGGCCAAGCTGAAGCCCGCCGGTCGAGACCCGGGCGATGCTGTCACCAGCGCCAGCGAGGCGATCGTCGGCGCGATCCGTGAGCTGCGCAACGCCGTCGTGGCGCTGCATCCGGTGACGCTCGAGCAGGGAGGTGTGGTGTCAGCGCTCAAGGCGATCGCCGACCTTCACGCGCGGCGTGGAGGCTTTGAGGTGACCCTGAATGTCAGGCCCCAGGCGATCGGCCTGCGCGACCAACTGATCGTGTCGCTGGCGCAGGAGCTGCTGAGCAACGTGGCCCAGCATGCCGGGGCGAGCCATGTCTCGCTCGCCCTGCAGCGCACCGTCGGCGGAGTTGTGTTCGAGGTCACCGATGACGGCCGCGGGATGAGCGCGGTGCGCCCCCGCCAGGCGCTTGACGACGGGCATGTCGGCCTTGCGTCGGCGGCGATGCGCGTCGAGTCGCTGGGCGGCAGCTTTGAGCTGACCTCATCCCCGGGTGCGGGGACCCGGGTGCGCAGCGTGATCCCGGTGGAGCCGCCGATGCGCGGACCGGGAAGGCGGCCCGCGTTCGGCGGGCGCGCCACTGAATGACAGCTGACCGGAGACCGGCGAGTCGTCTACGGTGCGGACATGGCGATTCCGGCTGGCCGCGTGAGCTCCTCGCCCGCAGCAGCGGCTGATCTGTACCTCGCGGCATTTCAGGCGCGCTGGGATGCGATGCGCAGCCCGGGCCGGCCGCACGTCGACGAACCGGGGGTGTGCGGTCTGCTGGGGGGAAGCGAGGATCCGCGTGTCCGGCTGCTCGTGACCGACGATCGCGCCCACGATGTGCTCGCCGGGTTGCTGCCGGGCGCGCGGGCCGGGCTGGTCAGCATCTTCGACACCGCGCAACGCTGCGTGCAACTCGCCGACCGTCGGTTGGGGTGGAGCGCCGACAGCGTGCGGGCGATGGTGTGCCGCGATCTGGCGACGGTGCCCGTGCTCACGCTGCCGGACGAGCTCACGCTGCGACCGGTGCAGCGGCTGGCCGACGACGGGCCGGGCGGAGTCGCGCTGGCCGACGCCGTGGCCACCGCCGTCTCCGCCTCGCCGGCGATCACGGAGCCGCCGGCGGCCTTCGCCGCCTTCCTGCGCTCGTTGCCGCCACCATTTCGACTGTTTGCTGCCGTCGACCCCGCCGGCGTGGTCCGGGCGACGTCAGGCTGCGGGGTCTTCGCCGGGTATGCGACGGTGATCTTCGTGAACACCGCCCCCGGCTGGCGGGGGCGCGGCATTGGGCAGGCGATGACCGCCCAGGCGCTGCGCGCCGGTCTGCGGTCAGGGGCGCGCTGCGCCTGCCTGGACGCGTCGGCCGCCGGAGCGTCGATCTATCGCCGGCTGGGGTTTGCCGACGTCGGCACGCTCACCCGGTTCCTGCGCCCCGGTTGACGCTGCGCGCACCCGCGCGTTGGGCCCGTATCCTGCGTTCATGCCTGATCGTGCGGCGTCGTGCAGTTGCGGGCAGCTCACGGCGACCGTTGCCGGTGACCCGGTGCGCGTCTCGGCCTGCCACTGTCTCGCCTGCCAGCGCCGCACCGGCAGCGCGTTCGCGGTGCAGGCGCGCTTCCCCTCAGAGAGCGTGCGCGTCACCGGCGAGTGGCGCGAGTACACGCGGATATCCGATGACGGAGAACCGCGGCGGTTCTCCTTCTGTCCTGAGTGCGGGGCGACCGTCTTCTACGTGCTGCCCACGGAGCCTGAGCTGGTCGCCATCCCGGTGGGCGCGTTCGCCGATCCGGCGTTTCCGCCCCCGGAGCGCGTCGTCTACGAGTCACGCCGGCATCCGTGGGTGACGATCGCCACGTCCGGCTGACCCGCCGGCGGCCACCCGTCAGCCCGGAGCGGACGCGCCCGCGTCGAGCTCGGTCAGGAGGGCCTTGACGCGGCGGGCGATCTCGTCGCGGATCCCCCGGACCGCCTCGAGGGGTTGCCCGGCAGGGTCGGAGAGGTCCCAGTCCAGGTAGCGCTTTCCCGGGATGTACGGGCACTGGTCGCCGCAGCCCATCGTCACCACCAGGTCGGCCTGCTCGGCGAGCTGCCGGGTCAGCAGCTGGGGAACCCGGCCGGCGAGATCGAGCCCAAGCTCGCGCATGACGTCGACGACCACCGGGTGGACGTGTTCGGCCGGCGTGGTCCCGGCGGAGGCGGCGGTGTGCCGGCCGGCGGCGGCGCGCTCAAACAGCGCCTGGCTCATCTGGGAGCGCCCGGCGTTCTGGCGACAGACAAAGAGGACGGCGGCTATCTGGACCTCCCCGGTAGCTCGGCGGTGGTCAGCGGGCGGGGGGTGGCGAAGAAGCGCCGGCGGACCCACAGTGAGACGTAGACCAGGCCGACGAGGACCGGAACCTCGATGAGCGGCCCCACCACGCCCGCCAGCGCCTCCCCGGAGGTCGCGCCGAAGACACCGATGGCGACCGCGATCGCCAGCTCAAAGTTGTTGGATGCGGCGGTGAAGGCCAGCGTGGCGGTCCGCCGGTAGCCCAGGTGCAGCGCGATCCCCCAGGCGAAGCTCGCCGCGAACATGAGCGCGAAGTAGGCGAGAAGGGGGAGGGCGATGCGGACCACGTCGAGCGGCCGGTGGGTGATCTGATGGCCCTGGAGCGCGAACAGGAGCACGATCGTGAACAGCAGTCCATACAGGGCGATCGGCCCAATCCGGGGCAGGAAGCGCTCCTGATACCAGGCGGCGCCGCGGGTGGCGATGCCGGTGCGGCGGGTGACGTAGCCGGCGGCCAGCGGGATGCCCAGGAAGATGAGCACAGTCCGGGCCACGGGCCACAGGCCCACGTGAAAGCCCTGCGACTGCAGCCCCAGCCACTTGGGCAGCAGCGTGATGTAGAAGTAGCCGAGGAAGCTGTAGGCCACGATCTGAAAGATCGAGTTGATCGCGACCAGCACCGCGGTGGCCTCGCGGTCGGCGCAGGCCAGCTCTGACCAGATCAGCACCATGGCGATGCAGCGCGCCAGCCCCACGATGATCAGCCCGGTCCGGTATGCCGGCTGGTTGGGCAGCATCAGCCAGGCGAGCGCGAACATCAGCGCCGGGCCGATCAGCCAGTTGAGCACCAGTGACGACACAAACAGGCCTCGCTCGGCTCGTAGCCGGCCGAGCTCCTCGTAGCGCACGCGCGCCAGGACCGGGTACATCATCAACAGCAGTCCAATGGCGATCGGCAGCGAGGTCCCGGTCACCTGCACGGCGCTCAGCGCGTGGTTCAGGCGCGGGAACACCGCGCCGAGGACCAGCCCCAGCGCCATCGCGGCCAGGATCCACACCGGGAGGAAGCGGTCAAGCGTCGAGAGCTGCGTGACCACGCCCGCCTCGTCGCTCGCCGCCTCTTCTGCAGGTGATCCGGGCGGTGGCGGGCTGCGGCGCGGCTCAACGTCGGTGCTCATCAGTCGGCATTATTGCATTGACGATCATCTCTTCAATTGGTATCTGTATATCGATGGCTATCGATCTGGAGCTGCTTCCGAAGACCAAGCGACCGGCGGGCGAGCGCTGCTGTGAGCCGGTCGTGTATCCGGATGTGGAGCGAGAGCAGGCTGTGCGTATGGCGCACGTCGCCAAGGCGCTGGGCGATCCGGTCCGCCTGCAACTCGTGGACGTGCTGCGCAAGCACGCGGGCAAGGTGTGTGTGTGCGAGTTGGTGCCGCTCTTCGACCTCTCTCAGCCCACCGTCTCCCATCACCTCAGGGTCCTGCGCGAGGCCGGCATCGTCGGCTCAGAACGCGTGGGGCTGTGGGCCTACTACTTCGTGATCCCTGACGCCCTCAAGGAGCTGTCCGCATGGCTGAGCTGACGAACGAGACCGCCGAGCAGATCCGCGAGACGGTGCGCGAGAAGTACGCGGCGGCGGCCGTCGCCGCCGGCTCCAGCGCCGGCGCGGGCTGCTGCTCGCCCGCCGACGAGACCGGGCTGTTCGGCAGTTCGCTGTATGCCGAAACCGGCGAGGCCAGCCCGGGCGCCGCGCTGGACGCATCGCTCGGCTGCGGGGTGCCGACCGCCGTGGCCGATCTGCACGCGGGCGAGGTGGTGCTCGATCTCGGCTCCGGTGCTGGAGCCGACGTGCTGATCTCGGCGCAGCGCGTTGGACCGACGGGCACGGCCATTGGGATCGACATGACCGATGAGATGCTGGAGTTGGCACAGCGCAACGCCGCGGAGGCCGGCGTGGAGAACGTGAGGTTCGTCAAGGGTTACCTCGAGGATCTGCCTCTCCCGGACCGCAGCGTGGATGTCGTGCTCTCCAACTGCGTCATCAACCTCTCCGCCGACAAGCCCCGGGTCCTGGCCGAGGCCGCCCGGGTGCTCCGGCCCGGCGGACGCTTCGCCGTCTCCGACGTGATCGCCGATCCCGCCATGGACGCCGCAACCCGGGCGGACATGGCGGCGTGGACCGGCTGCATCGCCGGCGCTCTCACCGAGGGCGAGTTCCGCGACGCGCTGGCCGCCGCGGGGCTGGAGGAGGTCGAGATCCGAGAGACCCATCGCGTGCACGAACACGCCGCCGCCGCGATCATCCGGGCCCGCAAGCCGCGCGAGTGACACGCGTGGACCGCGCGCAGGAGGTGGCGAGCTCGCGTGCTGGCTGCTGCGGGCAGGCGGCGCTGTATGCTGCCGCGCCGCGCCCTGATGCTTGACCGCGCCCGCCTCATGCG
>DASSZQ010000271.1:0-16264 GCA_035702755.1 Solirubrobacteraceae bacterium
GCCGCCGTTCCCGCCGTCGCCCTGCACGCCGCCCGCGGGCTCGCCTGGCCCAGCCTGCACCGGGCGCGGGAGCGGAGCGCGCTTGTTCGGTGGGCGCTCTATGTCCTCGCCGGCGCTGCCGGGGCGGTGCTCGTCGGGCCCTACCTGGCGCTCGTGCTCGTCGCCTGCGGCGGTCTTGAGCTCCTGCGCCGGCGCCGTGCCGGCACCAATCTCAACGCCGCCGGCGCCGGGCCGCTTGGCCTCATCGCCCGCGCCGCCTCGACTGGCGGCCTCGGCGCACTCGCCTGGACGGCGCTGAAGGTGGGCGCGCTCTCCTTCGGCGGGGGCTTTGTGATCATCCCGCTCATGCAGGGCGACGCCGTCCACGTCTACCACTGGATGACCAACGCCCAGTTCCTCAACGCCGTCGCCCTTGGCCAGGTGACGCCGGGTCCGGTCGTCGCCACCGTGGCCGCGATCGGTTACGCCGCCCACGGCGTCGTCGGCGGCATCCTCGCCGCCGCGGTCGCCTTCACCCCCTCGTTCTGCTTCGTGCTCACCATTGGCCCGCGGTTCGATCGCCTTCGCGCCGCTCCCGGACCCCGGGCGTTTCTCGACGGGGCGGGCCCGGCGGCCATCGGCGCCATCGCCGGCGCCGCCGTGACCCTCGCCATGGCGCTCGGCGAGCTGTGGCAGTTCGGCCTGCTGGCGGCGGCCATCGTCGCCCTGCTGCTCGCCCGGCGCGGCGTCGTCAGCACGCTGCTCGGCGCCGGGCTCATCGGCGCCCTCCTCGCCCTGGCCGGCGCTCCCGTGCCGTAGGTCGGTTTTTCACAAGACGTTCACCGGCGCCGGCGCGCGCCGGTCTAACCTCCGCCCCCCCAGATGCCGGGTTTTCTCTCATGATGTTGGTTTCGCACATGGGCGCGGGGTCGTAGAGTGTCTGAGATGCTCTGGCTCCTGCGCCACGCCGAGGCCGCCGACGGGTCGCCGGATGACGAGCGGCCACTGACCGAGCGGGGCATGAGGCAGGCCGAGGCCGCCGGCCGCGCCCTGGAGGCGCTTGGCGTCACCATCGACACCTGCCTCTCCAGCCCCAAGCTGCGCGCCATGCAGACCGCCCAGGCCGCCTGTGCGCCGCTCGGCGTCGAGGTGACGGTTGAGCGCCGCCTCGCCGGAGAGCCCTTCGACGCCGAGGAGCTCGCGGCCGGGCTCGGCGACGTGCTCCTCGTCGGCCATGATCCGTCGTTCAGCCTCCAGCTCCATGACCTCACCGGTGCGCAGGCGCGGATGAAGAAGGGGGGCCTGGCCGGGATCGCCAAGGGCGAGCTCGTCGTGCTGCTCCGGCCGACCGAGCTGGCGGCGATCGCGGGTGAGAAGGTCGCGTGACCGAGCTGGGCTCCGAGCCGCGGGCTCTCGCCACCGAGCGTCCCCCCGCGGAGGGCGTCCCCAGCCTCGACGACCCGTCGCTGTACATCAACCGCGAGCTCTCCTGGCTGGACTTCAACGACCGCGTCCTCCAACTCGCCGAGGACCGGTCCCTGCCGGTCATCGAGCGGCTGAAGTTCCTGGCCATCTTCGTCACCAACCTCGACGAGTTCTTCATGATCCGCGTCTCCGGGGTCCATGAGCAGATCGAGTCCCGGGTCGATGCCCGGGGCCCGGACGGCCTGTCGCCCAGCGAGGTCCTCACCGGGATCCATGACCAGGTCCGCGAGCAGGACCGCCGCCACGCCGACCAGTTCTCCCGCGTCGTGCGCCCGGAGCTCGCCGAGAACGGCATCCGGATCGTCAACTGCGAGGAGTCCGGCGCTCCGCCGGAGGTCATCGAGCGCCACTTCCGGGAGCAGATCTTTCCCGTGCTGACGCCGCTGGCGGTTGGGGCCGGGCGCCCGTTCCCGTACATCTCCAACCTCTCCCTCAGCCTCATCGTCCGCCTCCATGACCCGGACACCGAGCAGGAGGCGTTCGCCCGCGTCAAGGTGCCCAAGGAGGTCCTGCCGCGCTTCGTCGAGATCGCCAAGGATGTCTTCATCCCCCTGGAGGACGTGATCGCCCGCCACCTCGACGCCCTGTTTCCCGGCATGGACATCGTCAGCTACGACTTCTTCCGGGTCACGCGCGACGCCGACTTTGAGGTGTCCGACGAGGCCAACGACCTGCTGCAGGCCGTCGAGGACGAACTGCGGCGGCGCCGCTTCGGCGAGGTCGTCCGCCTCGAGGTGGGCTCCGGGATGGACGCGTCGCTGCGCAACCGGCTGATCGAATGGCTCAACGTCGAGGAGGTCCAGGTCTACGACGTCGATGGCCTGCTCGACCTCGGCGACCTGTGGCAGATCGCCTCCATCAAGGAGCGCCCGGACCTGCGCTGGCAGAACTGGACGCCGGTCACCCAGCCCGGCCTGGTCACCGCCCCCACCGACGGCGAGGCCCAGCCGGACATGTTCGCGATGATGCGCGCCGGCGACGTGCTCGTCCACTACCCGTACCAGTCGTTTGCCACCAGCGTCGAGCGCTTCGTCAAGCAGGCCGTCGACGATCCCAACGTGCTGGCGATCAAGATGACGGTGTACCGGACCTCCGATGACTCGGCGCTGGTGCCGTCGCTGATCGAGGCGGCCGAGAAGGGCAAGCAGGCCGTCTGCCTGGTGGAGCTCAAGGCGCGCTTCGACGAGCGCCTGAACATCCACTGGTCGCGGGCGCTGGAGGAGGTCGGCGCCCACGTCGTGCACGGGATCCCGGGGCTGAAGACGCACGCCAAGGCGATCCTCGTCGTCCGCCGCGAGCGGGGCGCCGTCCGCAACTACGTGATGATCGGCACCGGCAACTTCCACGCCAAGAACGCCCGGCTCTACGAGGACTTCGGCCTGTTCACCATCGACCGTGAGCTCGGCGAGGAGGTGGCCAACCTGTTCAACACCCTGACCGGGTACGGGCACCCCCAGCCGCAGCGCAAGACGCTGGTGGCGCCGACGTGGCTGCGCGAGCCGCTCATCCGCCAGATCGACCGCACCATCGACGCCCATCGCGAGGGCGTGGAGTCGCGGATCGTCTTCAAGATGAACGCGCTCGTCGACCAGGCGATGATCGAGGCGCTGTACCGCGCGTCTCAGGCCGGCGTGCCCGTCTCGCTCAACGTCCGCGGGATCTGCTGCCTCGTCCCCGGGATCCCCGGGGTGAGCGACACCATCGAGGTGGTGTCGGTGGTCGGCCGCTTCCTTGAGCACTCGCGCATCTATTCATTTCATCGCGGCGACGAGCACGTTCACTACATCGGCTCGGCCGACCTCATGCCGCGCAACCTTGACACGCGCGTCGAGCTGCTGACGCCGATCGAGCGACCGGAGCTCCAGGCGGAGCTCGACGATACGCTCGAGCGATGCCTCGCCGACGACACGTATGCCTGGACCCTCGCCTCCGACGGGCTCTGGACCCGTCGCCACGGTCGCACGCGCAGCGTTCACAACGAGCTGATGGAACGGACGCTCTCGCTCGCCGCCAGCTCCGGCAGCTGAGCGGCCCGTAGTGAACAGCCTGGGGCTGCTCGTGATTGTGGTCGTCGCCGCGACCGCATTTGACTTCACCAACGGTTTCCATGACACGGCCAATGTGGTCGCGTCGTCGATATCGACGCGGGCGCTGTCGCCGCGGATGGCGATCGCGCTGGCCTCCGTGCTCAACTTCGCGGGCGCCTTCATCTCGCTCAAGGTCGCGGCCACGATCGCCACCGGGATCATCAATGCCGGCCAGGTGACCGAGATGATCGCCTTCGCCGGTCTCATCGGCGCCATCGCCTGGAACCTCGTCACCTGGGCCTACGGGCTTCCCTCCAGCTCCTCGCACGCGCTCATCGGCGGCGTCATCGGCTCGATGCTCGCCGCCGTCGGCAGCTCCGGGGTCAAGTTCGGCGGCCTGCTCACCAAGGTCGTCATCCCGGCGCTGATCTCGCCGGTGGCCGCGTTCCTGGCCGCCGGACTGGCCATCTTCCTCATCTACCGGCTGCTCGGCCGCTCCCGCCCCGGTCCGATGATCCAGGGCTTCCGGCTCGGTCAGATCGTCTCCAACTCGGCGCTGGCCATCGCCCACGGCACCAACGACGCCCAGAAGACGATGGGCGTCATCACGCTCGCCCTCGTCGCCCACGGGACCCTCAGCCCCCAGCACGCTCAGGTTCCGGATTGGGTCGTCTTCCTCTCCGCCACCGCGATGGCCCTCGGCACGTACGCCGGCGGCTGGCGGATCATCCGCACCGTCGGTACCCGGATCATCCGCATGGACGCCCCCCAGGCCTTCTCCGCCCAGGCCTCCGGGGCGCTCGTCATCCTCGTCTCCTCGCACCTCGGCTACCCGCTGTCCTCCACCCATGTCATCTCCGGCGGCGTGATGGGCGCCGGGGCGGCCAAGCGCCTGTCGGCGGTGCGCTGGGGGGTGGCCGGCTCGATCGCCGCCGCCTGGGTCATCACGCTGCCCGCCGCCGGGCTGTTCGGCGCGGGCGCCTACGCGCTGTCCACCGCCTTCGGCTCCGGCGTGCTCGCCCCGCTGCTCATCACCGTGATCGCGCTCGGCGGCCCCATCTCCATGGCCCTCGCCACCCGCCGGCGACGGACCGCCGAGGCCGCCAGCGCCTGACCCGCCGCACCGGGCCGCCCCTCTGGACGAAGGCTCGCGGCCCGCCCCATCCGAGGGTGCGGGCCGCGGGCGCCGTGGGGGCTACGGAACCGCCGGCTGGTTGGTGCCGGGGGTCTTCGCCGGCCGGTTGGCGAGCGTGACCTTGATCTGCTTGGTCTGGCCGCCGCGCTTCACCGTCAACGTCACCGTCTGACCCGGGGTGTAGTTGTCGATCGAGGCGATGAACCCGTCGGTGGTGGCCACCGCCTTGCCGTTGATCGCCGTGATCAGGTCACCGGCCTGCAGCCCGGCGGAGGACGCCGGCGAGTTGGGGGTGATCGTCGACACCTGGGCGCCGCCGGACGAGTTGCCGACCAGCTCGACGCCGACGTAGGCGTGCTGGGGCTTCTTGCCGGCGATCAGCTCGTTGGCGACCTTGGCGTCGGTGTTGATCGGCGTCGCGAACCCCACGCCGGAGCTTGAGCCCTGGCCCCCGGCGGTCGTGTTGTTGGTCTCGATCTGGTCGTTGAGGCCGATCACCTGCGCGCTGGCGTTGAGCAGCGGGCCGCCGGAGTTGCCCGGGTTGATGGCCGCGTCGGTCTGGATGGCGCCGGGGATCGTGTAGTTGTTGGGAGCGGTGATGCTGCGCCCGGTCTGGCTGACGATCCCGGCGGTCGTCGTCTCCGGCAGGCTGAACGGGCTGCCGATGGCCACCACCGGGTCACCGACCTGCGCCGTGCTTGAGTTCCCCAGCGGGATGGGGTGCAGCTCGGAGGCGGGGACGTTGACCTTGATCACGCCGACATCGGTCGAGGGATCGGTGCCGACGAGCTGGGCCGACGCCTTCTTGCCGTCGTTGAAGGTGACCGTGATCGAGCTCGCGTTGGCGACGACGTGCTCGTCGGTGAGGATGTAACCCTGCTTGTTGTAGACGACGCCGGCGCCCTCGCCCTCCTGGGTCTGGCCGCCGCCCCCGCCAAAGAAGCCGAATCCCGGATTCTGGGCCTGGCTCTTGACGAGGATGTCGACGACGCCGGGGCTGGCGGAACGATAGATCTGGTTGATCGTCATCCCGCCGGTGGTCTTGATCGATGCCGGCTCGCTCGACGCGCTGGCGCTGGTACCAGAGCCGCTGCCCTGCTGGACAACGGTGGTCGTCGTGGTCGTGCCTGAGCTGCCACTGGCGATGATCAGCGCGATGACTCCCCCCGCTACCGCACCGCCGATGACGGGAATCCATCGGCTAAGAAATTTCATGGTGTGTGCGTCTCTTTCTCACAGCGGTTTCTTTCCTGACTGATATGGGACCACCTACCCGTGAGAGCGCTTTGAGAGTTGGGGAAGAAGTCCATAAGACCAGGCTAGGAAGCTACCCGCGCTGCGCCGGAATTCCCCGCGGGTACACGTCTGGGCCATCCCGTGCCCCTCCCCGCCCTGCTGATGCCCCGTTGGGACGGGCGATTACGAGATTTCGTCCCCCAGCGCCACGAAGTAATCCAGCGACTCCGGGTTGGCCAGCGACTCCCGCGAGGCGGCCTCGTCGACCGGGGTTCCCATCAGGATCCGCTTGACCGGAACCTCCAGCACCTTGCCGGACAGCGTCCGGGGCACGGCCGAGATCTGCCGGATCTCGTTGGGCACGTGCCGGGGCGAGCAGTCCTCACGCACCCGCCGGCGGATGCGATCGACCAGCCCCTCATCGAGCGACGCCCCATCGCGCAGCACGACGAACAGCGGCATCCACCCATCGGTCCCCTCCTTCGGCAGGTCGACCACCAGCGCATCGACGACCTCCTCGACCTCGAGCACCGCCCGGTAGATCTCGGCTGTCCCCATCCGCACCCCGCCGCGGTTGATCGTTGAGTCCGAGCGCCCGTAGATGACCGCCGTCCCCCGGGAGGTGATCTTCAGCCAGTCGCCGTGGCGCCAGACGCCCGGGTACATCGCGAAATACGAGTCCCGCAGCCGTGAGCCGTCCGCGTCGCCCCAGAAGCACACGGGCATGGAGGGCATCGGCTGGGTGATCACCAGCTCGCCGACCTCGTCCACCAGCGGCCGGCCGTCCGGATCCCACGCCTCCACCGCCGCCCCCAGCGCCCGCGCCTGCAGTTCGCCGAGGTACACCGGCAGCGTCGGGACGCCGCCGACGAAGGCCGTGCACATGTCGGTGCCGCCGGAGGTGGAGAACAGCCACGTGTCCGCCCCCAATTCGTCATAGACCCAGCGAAAGCCCTCCGGCGAGAGCGGCGAGCCGGTGGAGCCCACCGCGCGCAGCGCCGCCAGGTCGCGGCCGCTGCGAGGCGAGACGCCGCCCTTCATGCAGGAGGCGATGTACGCGGCGCTCGTGCCGAACGTGGTGATCTGCGCCCGCGCCGCCAGGTCCCACAGGACGCCGAGATCCGGATGGCCGGGGTTGCCGTCAAACAACACGATCGACGCGTCGGTCAGCAGCACGCCGACCAGGAAGTTCCACATCATCCAGCCCGTCGTCGAGAACCAGAACACGCGGTCGCCGGCCTGGGCGTCGAGGTGCAGGTGGCCCATCTTGAGCTGCTCGATCAGGATCCCGCCCTGACCGTGGACGATCGGCTTGGGCAGACCGGTCGTGCCGGAGCTGTAGAGCACCCACAGCGGGTGATCGAAGGCCAGTGGCGCGAAGTGCAGCTCCGAGTCCTCCGGGCCGAGAAAGCCCTCCTCCCACCCGGATCCGTCCAGGTAGCCCAGCCGCACCACCTTCTCCAGCCCGGGCAGCTCACCGGCGATGCGCTCCACCAGCGCCGAGCGATCGAAGTCCCGCCCGCCGTAGCGGTAGCCGTCGACGGCCAGCAGCACCTTGGGCTGCACCTGGGCAAAGCGATCGATGACGCTGCGCGCGCCGAACTCCGGCGCCGCCGAGGACCACACCGCCCCCAGCGAGGCGCAGGCGAGAAAGCAGGCGATGGTCTCCGGGATGTTCGGCATGTAGGCGACCACCCGGTCGCCCTCGCCCACGCCCAGCGCCCGCAGCCCGGCGGCCACCCGCGCCGTCTCTGACCGCAGGCGACCCCACGTCCACTCCGCCATCGCCGGGCGAACCTCGGATACCGCCCGGATGGCGACGTCCGCCTCGTCCGTCCCCCGGAAGATGTGCTCGGCATAGGACAGTCGCGCGCCCGGAAACCACTCGGCACCGGGCATCGACCGGTCGCCGAGGACGACGTCCCCGCCGGCATGAAAGCGGACGTCGCAGAAGGCCACGAGCGCCGACCAGAAGTCCTCCGGCGAGTGCACCGACCACCGCCACAGCTCCTCATAGGAGCCCAGCGACTGCCCCCGCTCGTCCTGGAGCCATCGCTCAAAACGCGTCAGCGTCGCCCGCTCAACCCGTTCCGGCGACGGCCTCCACAGCAGCTCCGGCTCCTCACTCATCCCGCGCAATCGTAGACTGCCGCCGGTGGAGACGACCCTCACCGCGCCGTTCGCCGGAACCGTGGTGGCGGTGGCCGCAGCCAGCGACCAAACCGTCGGCGCCGGCACCCCGGTGGTCGTCATCGAGGCGATGAAGATGGAGCACGAGGTCATCGCGGAGCAGGACGCCGTCATCGCCCAGATGAGCGTCGCCGTCGGCGAGACGGTCACCGAGGGCCAGCCGCTCGCCGTCCTGACGATGGCCAACGGCGCCGTCCGCCCCGCCGCCGCGGTGTCCGCGGACGACGGCGACCGGGACGACCTGCGGCAGGTACGGGAGCGACATCAGCTCGGCCTCGACGCGCGCCGCCCGGACGCCGTCGCCAAGCGCCACGCGCAGGGCCGGCGCACCGCGCGGGAGAACCTGACCGACCTGCTCGACCCGGGCTCGTTCATCGAATACGGGCCGCTCGTCATCGCCGCCCAGGAGCAGCGCCGGCCCCGGCAGGAGCTGATCGAGCGCACGCCCGCGGACGGCCTCGTCGGCGGCGTGGGCACGATCAACTCCGATCCCGTCGCCGCCATGTCCTACGACTACACCGTCCTCGCCGGCACCCAGGGCATGCGCAACCACGCCAAGAAGGACCGGCTGTTTGAGCTCGCCCAGCGCCGCCGGCTCCCGGTCGTGCTGTTCGCCGAGGGCGGCGGCGGGCGTCCGGGCGACGTCGACATGCCGATCATCTCCGGGCTGGACTGCCGCGCGTTCGGCCTGTTCGCGCAGTTGAGCGGGCTGGTGCCCCTGATCGGCATCGCCTCCGGCTACTGCTTTGCCGGCAACGCCGCGCTGCTCGGCTGCTGTGACGTCATCATCGCCACCGAGGACGCCAGCATCGGCATGGGCGGTCCGGCGATGATCGAGGGCGGCGGCCTGGGCCGCTACGCGCCGGATGAGGTCGGCCCCATCGACGTGCAGTACACCAACGGCGTCGTCGACCTCCGTGTGCCAGACGACGCGCAGGCGGTCGCCGCCGCCCGCCGCTACCTCGCCTATTTCGCCCGCACGCCGCCGGCCCAGGCCGCCCGGGTTGCAGACCAGACCCGCCTGCGCGACGCCGTGCCCCCCAACCGCAAGCGCATCTACGACATCCGCACCGTCATCGACGGGCTGTTCGACATCGGTTCGGTGCTGGAGCTGCGCCGCGGTTTCGCCCCGGGCATGGTCACGGCGCTGGCCCGGGTCGACAACCGGCCGCTCGGCGTCATCGCCTCAGACCCCTCCCACCTCGGCGGCGCGATCGACGCCGCCGGAGCCGACAAGGCGGCGCGCTTCATGCAGGTGTGCGACGCGTTCGGCCTCCCGCTGCTGTTCCTCACCGACACGCCCGGGTTCATGGTCGGTCCCGAGGCCGAGCGCACCGCGACCGTCCGCCACTTCAGCCGGATGTTCGTCACCGGCGCCAACCTGAGCGTGCCCACCGGCACCGTCGTGCTGCGCAAGGGATACGGGCTCGGCGCCCAGGCGATGGCCGCCGGCGGGTTCAAGTCGCCGCTGTTCACCGTCGGCTGGCCGACGTCGGAGTTCGGCGCGATGGGGCTGGAGGGCGCGGTCCGGCTTGGCATGCGCCGGGAGCTTGAGGCGATCGCGGACCCGGTAAAGCGCCACCGGGCCTACGAGCAGATGGTCGCCGCCGCCTACGAGCGCGGCCGCGGCCTGAGCATGGCCACCTACTTCGAGATCGACGACGTCATCGACCCGGCCGACACGCGGCGCTGGATCGCGACGCTGTTTGACGATGCCGCCCCGCGCTGGTGGCAGACGCCCGGCAAGCGCCGCCCGCACGTCGACACCTGGTGAGCTCGCGGGCGCGCTGCCGGGCACGCCCCCGCAGCTCAGCGCCGGCGGAAGCGGTGCGGCCAGGGGCCGGCGGACAGACCCGGACGGGAGTCATGGCCCGGGCCGCCGCCGGCACCCCAAGAAGCGGAGAGCAGTCTCCGCTGCTGGCGACGAGGCGCACAATCGTCGCAATCGCGTGACGCCCGCAGACGACGATCATCCGGACACGGCGCGGGAACCCCGGCGTCGAACCCTGCATCGCCTCGCATACGGTGGCGCCAATGCGACATCACGCCAGCGTATGACCGGGTCCGTCAAGACTCCGTAAGCCGGCCCTGCGGTTTCATCGTGACGTGTTGGGAGCCAACACGGTCCGCGTCGCCGGCCAGCGTTGGCGCCTCGCCGCGGGCCGCCCGCGTGCCGGCCGCGGCCGATTCCGCCCGGGCCGCGCGGGTGCGGTCGCGCCGGGGCAGCACGACGCGGACCTCCAGCCCGCCCTCGTCCGGCGCCCGCAACGTCGCCGTCCCGTGATGGGCGGCGGCGATCGATCGCACAATCGACAGTCCCAGGCCGAACCCGCGCACCGATCGGTCCAGTCGCCGGAACGGCTCAACCAGCTCGGCCACCCGGTCCGGTTCGATCCGCGGACCGCCGTTGGCGACAAGCAACTCAACGTGGTCGGCATCGCTGCGCGTGCACACGCGCAGATATCCGCCGGGCTCGTTGTGGTGGATCCCGTTGTCGACGAGATTGGCGATCAGCCGCTCCAGCAGGCCGGGGTCGCCGGTCGTCCAGGCGGCCTGAAGATCGTCGCGGACATCGATGTGCGCCTCCTGCGCCCGGGCCCTCAGGTCGGTGATGCAGTCGGCGGCCAGCGCGGAGATGTCGACCGGCTCCTCGTGCCCGGCGGCCGCCTGGCTGCGGGCGAGCAGCAGCAGGCTGGCGATGAGGCGCTCGCAGCGATCGACGGTGTCGCGGATCGCCTCCCCCATCTCCCGCAGCTCGCGCACGCCGACGTCCGGGTCGGCCAGGGTGACGTCGATCTCGGTGCGCATGATCGCCAGCGGCGTGCGCAGCTCATGGGAGGCCGAGGCGACGAAATGGCGCTGGCTGGCGAAGGCGCCGTCGAGGCGGGCGAGCATGCCGTCGAACGTGTCGGCGAGCTCGCGCAACTCGTCGGCCGGGCCGGTGAGGGCGATCCGCTCGCCGAGGTTCTCGCCGGAGACGCGCTGAGCGGTGGCGGTGATCTTGCGCAGCGGCGCCAGCGCCCGGCCGGCGAGCAGCCAGCCGATGAGCACCGAGATCGCCGTCATCACCAGCAGCGCAACGACGTACTCGATCAGCAGCCGGTGCAGGGCGCCCCCCAGGATCTGGCTCTGCACCGTGTGGATCAGCTGCCCGGTCTTTGAGTGGGGCGGGAAGCCGAATTCCCCGTGCACCGGGTGGATGCCGAGCCGGATCAGCTCCTCCCGCAGGCTGTGGTGGGTGCGCAGGTTGCTGCGCACAAACAGGTAGCCGACGGTGAGGAACACTCCACCCGTGAGGAGGAACACCGTCCCGTACAGCGCCGTCAGCCGCAGGCGGATCGTCGGCGCCGGTCCGCGCAGGCGCCGACGCCGCGGAGGCTTCCCGGAGGTGGCGGCGGACGGCTCTGAGCTGCCCCGTGCCGCCATCACGCCATCCTGTAGCCGACCCCAATCACCGTCTGGACGACCGGCGGGTCGCCCAGCTTGCGCCGCAGCGTCATGATCGTCATCCGCACGACGTTCGTGAAGGGGTCGGTGTGCTCGTCCCAGACGCGCTCCAGCAGTTGCTCGGCCGAGACGGTGGCGCCGTCGGCGGCCATCAGCGTCTCCAGCACGGCGAACTCCTTGCGCGCCAGCTCGATCTCCTTGCCCCCGCGGGTCAGCCGCCGCCGGGCCGGATCCAGCTCCAGATCGCCGTGGGTGAGCACCGGCGGACGGCTCGGCGCCGTGCGGCGCGCCAGCGCGTGGATCCGCGCCACCAGCTCGGCAAAGCGAAACGGCTTGGCCAGGTAATCGTCGGCCCCCAGCGACAGCCCCTCAATCACGTCCTCCAGCGCCCCCGCCGCCGTGAGCATGAGGATCCCGGTGTCCGGCCGCTCGTCACGAACCAGGCGGCAGACGTCGTCGCCGTGCACCCCAGGGAGATCCCGGTCGAGCACCAGCACGTCATAGCGGACGACCCGGGACTTGACGAGCGCCTGGTCGCCGTCCGGGGCGAGGTCGACGGCGAAGCCCTGGCGCCGCAGCCCGCGGGCGATCGCGTCGGCGAGCCGCAGTTCGTCCTCGGCGATTAGAACGCGCACGGGTTCAGCATGCCCGCTGACGCCGAAGAGATCAATAAGAAAGCCGCAAACCGGTCAGATATACGCCTCCGTTCAGCATTACATCAATCAACGTCACAACAAATCATGCTACGGTTCGCCGTCCATGCCACCTTCATCGAATATCGCCGAGCGCGGGATGGCCGTCGGCCTGCGCGCTCTCAACAAGGTCGCGTCGTCGGGGGCCATCGACCGCCTCGGGCTGCGGGATCCGGTCGTGAGCCTCATCCACGGCGCCACCAAGCAGACGGCGCGCACCGCGGCGACCGCGGGGCGCACCTTCGCCGCCGCGCAGCGGCTGTCGCGCCCGGCCCGGCAGCCGCGGGCCAAGCGCAGCGACCTCTTTGACCTGACGCCGTCCGACGAGCAGATCCTGCTCCGTGACTCGGTGCGGGAGTTCGCGCTCGCCGAGCTGCGCGGCGTCGCGCTCGACGCCGACGCCTCATGCACCACGCCGCCGGAGCTGCTGGGCCAGGCCAACGAGCTGGGGCTGACGATGATCGGCGTTCCTGAGGAACTCGGCGGCGCCGTACAGGAGCGCTCGGCGACGACCACCGTGCTCATGAGCGAGGCCCTCGCGCAGGGCGACATGGGGATCGCCGCCGCCTGCCTGGCCCCGGCCGCGGTGTCGACGGCCATCAGCCTGTGGGGCGACGCCCAGCAGCAGGCCACCTACCTCCCGGAGTTCGTCGGCGAGAACGTGCCGGCGGCGTCGCTGGCGGTCATGGAGCCGCGACCCCTGTTTGACCCGTTCGCGCTGCGCACGACGGCCCGCGGCAGCGGCGGCGGCTACGTGCTGGACGGCGTCAAGGCGCTCGTCCCGCGCGCCGGCGACGCCGAGGTGTTCGTGGTGGCCGCCGATCTGGAGGGGGAAGGCCCGTCGTTGTTCATCGTCGAGTCCAAGACCGACGGGATCTCACTGGAGCCGGAACCGGGGATGGGCGTCCGCGCCGCCGCCACCCAGCGCCTGCACCTGGAGAACGTCAAGCTCCCGGCGACCGCGTTGCTCGGCGGTGGCGAGCGCGACGTCTACGCCGACTGTGTCGCCCTGAGCCGCCTGGCGTGGTGTGCGCTCGCCATCGGCACCGGCCAGGCCGTCCTTGACTACGTCTCGGACTACGTCAAGGACCGCAGGGCGTTCGGCGAACCCGTCTCCAACCGCCAGGCGGTGGCCTTTGCCGTGTCCAACATCGCCATCGAGCTCGACGGGCTGCGGCTGACCACCTACCGCGCCGCCTCCCGCGTCGACCAGGGCCTGCCGTTTCACCGCGAGGTGGCGCTCGCCCGCCGGCTGTGCGCCGACCGCCTCATGGCGATCGGCTCCGAGGGCGTCCAGCTCCTCGGCGGCCACGGCTACGTCAAGGAGCATCCGGTTGAGCGCTGGTACCGCGACCTGCGAGCCGCCGGGATCATGGAAGGAGCTCTGCTGGTCTGATGATCAATCTGGAAACTCCCAAGAAGTTCAACCAGCTCATCTCGCAGGCCCATCAGGTGGCCGCCGAGGTTCTGCGGACCAACTCGCGCAAGTACGACACGCTGGAGCACGAGTACCCCAAGGAGCTCGACATGCTGGCCGCCGCCATCGACGGCCTCAACGAGGGCGGCGCCCTCGGCGGGGCCGGAGCCGGTGCGGTCGGCGGCGGGTCCTCCAACGGATCCGCCAAGGCCGAGAACGGGGACGGGAACCGCAATGGGTCCAACATGGCGAGCCTGCTCGGCCTCATCGAGATGTGCTGGGGCGACGTCGGCCTGCTGCTCGCCATGCCCCGCCAGGGCCTCGGCCAGGCGGCGATCGCCGCGGTGGCCAACGAGGAGCAGCTCAAACGCTTCGGCGGCAAGTGGGCGGCGATGGCCATCACCGAGCCGGAGGCCGGCTCGGACTCGGCGGCGATCCGGACGACCGCCGTGCTCGACGAGAAGACCGGCGAGTACGTGCTCAACGGCGAGAAGATCTTCGTCACCTCCGGGGACCGCGCCGACCTGATCGTCGTGTGGGCGACGCTTGACCGCAAGCAGGGCCGCGCCGCCATCAAGTCCTTTGTGGTGGAGCGCGACAACCCGGGCCTGAAGCTCGACCGGCTGGAGCACAAGCTCGGCATCCGCGCCTCGGACACCGCCAACTTCGTGCTGACCGACTGCCGGGTGCCCAAGGAGAACCTGCTCGGCTCCCCGGAGATCGCCCCCAAGGGCGGCTTCTCCGGGGTCATGCAGACCTTCGACAACACGCGTCCGCTGGTGGCCGGCATGGCCATCGGCGTCGCCCGCGCCTGCCTGGAGGCCACCCGGGAGCACCTGCGCGAGGCCGGCATCGAGGTCGACTACGACACGCCGCCGGCGTTGCAGAGCGCGGCCGCCGCCGAGTACATCGCCATGGAGGCCGACTGGGAGGCCGCCCGGCTGCTGACGTTGCAGGCCGCCTGGATGGCCGACAACCGCAAGCCGAACTCGCTCCAGGCGTCCATGGCCAAGGCCAAGGCCGGACGGATGGGCACCGACGTGGCCCTGCGCTGCGTCGCCCTGTGCGGGGCCACCGGCTTCGGCGAGGGCGAGCTCATGGAGAAGTGGGCGCGGGACGCCAAGATCCTCGACCTGTTTGAGGGCACCCAGCAGATCCAGCTGCTCATCATCGCCCGCCTGCTGCTGGGCAAGACCTCAGCCGAGCTGAAGTAGCGCCATCAGGTCCTCGCCCACTCCGCGGGGGTCATGCTCAAAACGGAAGTCGGTGACGCGCATGGGCTTGATGCCCATGCGCTGGAGCTTGGTGTCCTTGATCCGGTCGCGCTCCATGTCGTTGACGGCGACGTGGTACGGGCGGCCGTCGAGCTCAAGCGCCACCTTCTGCTCCGGCCACCAGCAGTCGATCTCCCAGCGGCCGATGTGGATGTTGCGCCGCGGCTCCGGGATCTCCGGGTGCCGGAGCAGCCACGCGTCGAAGTCCCGCTCCAGGTCGGACGTGCGGTCCGGCTGAGGTAGGTAGCGCCCCAGCGCCTCGCGCAACCTTGCGACCCCAGGGCGACGTTCGTGGCGCTCCAGCGCCGCCTCCATGGCCTGCGGGTCCAGCAGGCGCTTGCGCACGGCGAGGGTGATGAGGCGGTCGAGTTCTGTGTCGCGCTCGCCCGCCGCTACCTCGACGAACATGCGCGGCACCGAGCTGAAGCGCAGCAGTCCGCGGGTCCGGATCTCACCAGCCGCTGGCGCTTGTGCCGCCCGGTGAACGATCAACCCCTCTCGTGCCGGCGCTCGTCCCACCACCACGGTCATCTCGATCGCGCGGACGTTGATCGCCCGCAGGCCATGAACCGCGGCGGCGGTCCGGTGACTGAGAAATGAGCCCGGTCCACAGGACATCACGGCGGCGATGAGGTGACCAAGCCGCGAGATGTTGCGGTGTCCGACGGCGAAGACATCGTGGTAGATCTCGTGCAGGTCGCCGTTTCTCTCCATGCGCGCGATCTGCTTCCGGCTGAGTCCCAGCTGACGCAGCTGCTCGCGTGACACCACCCCCTCCTGCCGCGCAGCACTCTGAGCGAGATCCGGCCCATTTTGGGCCGCTTTCCGCTCAGAGTCACCCATTCACCCAGCGTGACAGGAAACCTGTCACACGTGGGTGTCAGATCTGTGCCAACTGTGAACGCAACACGTCCCAGGTGCGCCGGACGTCGTCCTCGGTCGTCGACATCTGGCCGACGGCCAGACGCAGCACGTACCGACCGCCCAGGACAGCGTGCGATAGGAACGCCTCCCCGGACGCGTTGACCCGCTCCAGCAGCTCCCGGTTGCGGTCATCGGAACCCTCAACCCGGAAGCACACCAGTGAGAAGTGGCGGGGGGCACACACCTCCCACCCGGGCTCGGCCGCGACCCACTGCTCAAACACCGACGCCAAGCGCACGCCCCGGCGAATGTGCTCCTGCAGCCCGCGCCGCCCGTAGCAGCGCAGGACGGCCCACAGCTTCAGCGACCGGAACCGCCGCCCCAGCGCGGGCCCGTATTCGCTCAACGACCATGCGTCCTCGGCGTCCGGGGTGCGCAGGTACTCCGGCACCAGGCTGAACGCCGCCCGCAGATCGGCGGGCCGTGACGTCCACAGCAGCGAGCAGTCCATCGGCGTC
>DASSZQ010000300.1:0-47077 GCA_035702755.1 Solirubrobacteraceae bacterium
CGGGCGAGATGACGGGGGTGCACCCCCGGTTTGTTCGAGATTCAGATCGCGCCGGGCGATTTCGTCTGTGAGTGGCGTATGGCAACGGTTCCGTTCGAGATCGTCAGCCGGGATTTGAGATTTCGAACGCGTTTGACCCTGCGGGCGGGTTCTCGCCGCCTCCCCGTCGTGGCCCGGCCGGCTACGCGAGCGTGCCCTCGCCCGACAGCGTCCGACGGGGGCGGCGCCCGCGGCGCGATGAGGACGCGAGCCCGGGGGCGGGCGCCGGGCACTCGTCCCTGACGCGGGCCGCTCCTGTCCGCGGTGTGACGGCGCCGGCGTGCTCGGCGACCGGAGCCTCGGCCTCGGTGCAGACGCGGCGGAGCGCCGGCGAGCGTCCCAGGATGAAGGCGCCCGCGCCGATGACGGCGAGACCACCGGCCAGTGGGAGGATGCGGTGTGGCGCTGACCCCCATTCCTCCAGACCGGCGGCGAGCGCCATCAGGACCGGGAGCGGGGCGTGCACGGCCGCGACGACCGGGGCGACGGTGACGGCGGACCGGCGCTGCAGCGCCGTCGTCTCCTGAAGGAAGGCGAGCCCGCCGACGGCGACCGTCGCCAGCAGCCAGCCGCCGGCCGCCGCAAGCTGCCCGTGGGAGACCGCTCCGGCGAGCAGCTTGTTGGCGAAGTCGACCCAGGCGTAGGCGAGCCCGGCGCCGAGAACGAGGGCAATCGGCAGCCGCGGGCGGGCGCGGCCGAGCCCGTAGGCGGCGGTGGCGGCGAGCCCCACGCCGAGCAGGGGGATCGCCAGGCTCGTCGCCGGGAGGTTCTCGACGGTGTGGCGCGGCGCCGACCACAGCACGTCGGAGACGCCGATGACGATCGCCAGCGCGCCCGCCGACTCCCAGATGCCCACGCGCTCACGGAGCTTGACGCGCGCGATGCCCAGCAGCACGAGCTGCCCGGTGGCCAGGGCGGGTTGCACGAGGGTGATCGGCGCCAACGTGAGGGCGAGCAGCTGCAGCGGCCAGGCAACGATCATCAGTGCCGTGCCGGCCAGCCACCGGGGACGGCGGGCCAGGCCGATGAGCAGTGCGGCCCGGGCGCCATCGCCGAGCGGCGAGCGCCGCGCCTCGCTCGCCTGCAGGACCACGGCGAGCGCGTTGGCCACGGCGGCGGTCAGGGCGACCGCGACGCCGGCGGTGATCATCCGGCCCTCCGTCCGGCGAGCGCAGGCATCGCCCCGGTGCAGACGGGGGCGCCGGGCACCGGGCATGCCGCCGCCGGCGCCTCGCACCTGCCGGTCGGCTGACCATCGGCCACCGGCGTGCGTCGCAGCTGCAGGAAGGCCACGCCGCCGAGCGCGCCCGGCACCCAGATGGCGATCGCGTGGTAGACGAGGACGGCGGCGGCGGTGGCGGCCAGCGGCTGGTGATAGAGCGCGAACGTCGCGATCAGCCCGCCGTCGACGCCGCCGATGCCACCGGGCAGTGGGACGTTGCCGCCCAGCTGTCCGATGACATAGCCGAGCAGCAGTACGCCCAGCGGCGGCGAGAAGCCAAACGCCCGGAAGCAGACGCCGAGGACGGCGACATCGAACAGAAGAAAGCCGGCAGATCCGGCCACGATGCCCAGTGGCCGGCGCCGCAGCAGACCCACGCCCTCCGGGATCCCTCCGCCCAGCGCGTCGCGGAGAAAGCGGGCGGCGGTCGCCGCCGTGCCGGAGCGCTCCGCCGTGCCGGAGCGACCCGCCGTGCCGGAGCGACCCGCCGTGCCGGAGGACTCCGCCGCCCGTACCCGCCCCGCCGGGGCGCCGAGCAGCCGGGGCAGCGCCAGCACCAGGATGGTGATGACGACGGCCGCCGCGGCGAACCCGTCGGTGACCTCCGGGCGGGGATCATGATCGACGACTCCGGAGACATAGAGGACGGCGATGACGACCAGGACGAGGACGTTGGCCAGGCTCGTGAGGAAGAAGAACGCCACGGAGCGCCGTGCGATGCGCTCGGCGCCCATCCCGCGGCGGCGCAGCGCCCAGGCGCCGAGGGCGAGACCGCCTGCGCCGCTGACCGGCAGTACGGAGTTGGCGGCCTGCTCGGCCATGCCGATCCGGTAGCTGCTTCGCCAGTCCATGCGGGGGGCGAAGACGGCGCGGAAGATGACGACGTACGAGAGGGCCGAGAGGATCTCCAGCGCCACCCCGGCCGCCAGCCAGCCGCCGGCAGCGTGGGTCAGGCGGGTGCGCAGCGTGCCGAGATCCGGCCCCGTGGTGATCACCAGCCCCGCAAGCACGCCCGCCGCGGCCAGCCCGGCGAGGCGGCGCCGGATGCGACGGGGGGTGAGTCCGTCCGGGAACGTGTCAGGGAAGGTCTGTGTCGGCATGTGCTTCAAAAAGTAAAGCACCTAATGGCGCGTTAGCAAGGTCCCGCGGGATGATTCCCGGGCTGTGATCAGAATCGCGGCCGCACCGCGCTTCGGCAGGCGCGTCTGGCTCACTGGGGATGGGTCGTTTGACGCTCACATCTCCTAGGACCCCGCGCACCGGCCGAACTCATCGCGGGCGGTCCCCGGTGCTCCGCCCGTCACCCCAATTGGATGATGCGTGGATCCGCCCGTGACGGAGACTGCCCCAACCCGTCGCCGGCGGGCCCGGCCGAGATCACGCACGGAGGGTGGACATGAGCAAGCCGTTCAAGGGCGTCGTCAATCTGGACATTCGCGACTCCGAGCCTGACTGGACGCCGTTTGAACCGCCCCGCGCTCCGGAGGGGGCGCCGAGCGTTCTGTACATCGTGCTCGACGACGTCGGATTCTCGGCACTCGGCTGCTACGGCGGACCCGTCGAGACTCCGAACATCGACTGGATCGCCCAGCGCGGGGTTCGGTACACGCAGTGGCACACGACCGCCCTGTGCTCCCCGACGCGGTCGTGTCTGCTGACCGGGCGAAACCACACGCGCAACAGCATGGCCTGCATCACCGAGGCGGCGGTCGGCTTCCCCAACGCCAGCGGAACGGTCCCGCCGGAGAACGGGATGCTGCCGGAGATCCTCTCCGAGCTGGGCTGGAACACGTACATGACCGGCAAGTGGCACCTGTGCCCCACGGACGAGATGCACCTTGCCGCCACGCGACGCAACTGGCCCGGGGGCCGGGGGTTTGAGCGCTTCTACGGCTTCCTGGGCGCCGAGACCAACCAGTGGCGCCCGGATCTCGTCTACGACAACCACCCGGTCGACCAGCCCCGCCAGCCGGAGGACGGCTATCACCTCACCGCGGACCTCACCGACCGGGCGCTTGAGTTCATCAAGGACGCCAAGGCGGTGGCGCCGGACAAGCCGTTCTGCCTCTACTACGCTCCCGGCGCCTGCCACGCTCCGCACCAGGTCCCGCGGGAATGGATCGAGAAGTACCGGGGCCGCTTCGACGCCGGGTATGAGGCCATGCGCGAGCAGATCCTCGAGCGCCAGAAGCAGATGGGGATCGTGCCGCAGGACACCGAGTTGCCGCCGCTCAATCCCATCGGCACCCCCCAGACGCGCACCGGCCCCGGGGGCAAGCCCTTCCCCGCCGTCGACGCCACGCGGCCGTGGGACTCGCTGTCGGCGGACGAGCGCCGGCTGTTCGCCCGGATGGCCGAGGTCTACGCCGGCTTCCTCGCCCACACCGATGACCAGATCGGCCGCCTGCTGGGCTATCTGGAGGAGACCGACCAGCTCGACAACACGCTGATCGTGCTCGTCTCGGACAACGGGGCCAGCGGAGAGGGCGGGCCCAACGGGTCGGTCAACGAGAACAAGCTGTTCAACGGCGTGCCGGACGACATCGAGGCCAACCTGGCGATGCTCGACGAGCTCGGCGGCCCCAACACCTACAACCACTATCCCAACGGCTGGGCGATGGCGTTCAACACGCCGTTCAAGATGTGGAAGCGCTACGAGTACAACGGGGGCAGCAGCGACCCATGCATCATCGCCTGGCCGGCGGCGATCAGCGCTCGCGGGCAGATCCGCCACCAGTACCACCACGCCATCGACATCGTCCCCACCATCCTGGACTGTCTCGGCGTGGAGTCGCCGGACACGATCAAGGGGCACGTGCAGAGCGACTTTGACGGCATCAGCATGCGCTACAGCTTCAACGACGGCGAGGCTCCGCGGCGCCGCAGGACCCAGTTCTACTCGATGCTCGGCTCACGGGCGATCTGGCACGACGGCTGGAAGGCGGTGACCACGCACCCCACCATCAGCGGCTGGAGCCACTTCAACGACGACGTCTGGGAGCTCTACCACGTCGACGAGGACCGAGCCGAGCTGCACGACCTGGCCGCCGAACATCCCGAGCGGCTGCGGGAGCTGATCAACCTGTGGTTCTCAGAGGCCGGCGCCAACGACGCCTTCCCGCTCGATGACCGCTCGGCGGTGGAGATCATCAACACCCCCCGCCCGCAGCTCACCAGTCCGCGTAACCGGTACCGCTACTTCCCGGGCGTGGCCGGCGTTCCCGAGGCGCAGTCGGTCAACATCCGCAACCGCAACTACGTCGTCGGTGCCTGGGTGGACATCCCCGCTCCCGGCGCGAGCGGCGTGCTGTTCGCGCAGGGCTCACACTTCGGCGGCCACGCGCTGTACGTCAAGGACAACCGGCTGCACTACGTCTACAACTTCGTCGGCATGCTTGAGCAGCATGTCGTGGCCACCCGGGATCTCCCCACCGGGGAGAACCTGATCCTGTCCGCCTCGTTCGTCAAAGACGGCGAGGACCCGCCCGGGGTCTCGACCGGAATCCTGTCTCTGTTCCACGGCGAGGAGTCGGTCGGCGAGACGCGGATCAAAACCCAGCCCGGTGCCTTCGGCATCTCCGGCACCGACCTCACCGTCGGCCGGGCGACGAGCCGGGTCACCGACGACTTCCCCGGCCCGCGGCCCTGGCACTTCTCCGGCGGCAGAATCAGGCTGGTCGCCGTCGACGTCAGCGGTGAGCCCTACGTCGACCTGGAGCGCGCCGCCGCCGCCATGGTCGCCCGGGAATGACCTGACCGCCTGACGGGGGCCGGGCGGCGGGACCGTTCTCGATCAGCTCAGGTCGGTGACGATGTGCCGGACCCAGGCCGGCCGTGGCTGCATGGTCAGCGCCGTGAAGGCCAGGTCGACGTCCTGGCACCTGGCCAGCACCGCGTTGAGGGCGATGCCGCTCGGCGGTTCGCAGCCTGACGCCACCAGGCGCTCGCGCAACTCCACCCGCCGCTCGGCGCGTCGCTTCAGCTGCTCGGTGAGGGCCAACGATCCTCCTGTGGGACGGCGCTGTCGAAACCAGCGATCGGAGGCTGTCTGCCCGTGCCGTGCGTGGGGCTAACCAGCGTGCGGACGGACCGGCTCCGCGGGGCCGGGGTCCGCCCCGGCGGTTAAGGTTCTCGGCCGCTGGGCTCGCACCATGAAGCGGTGACGTGCCGGTGAGCCACCGCAACCCAAAGGACAGCCGGGATGAGTCAGCCCCACAGCGGCCTGAGCCTCTGGCTTGAGCAGGCCGGAGACCTCACGCCCCGGGCGGCGCTGCCCGGACCCCGCGATGTCGACATCGCCATCGTGGGCGCGGGCTTCACGGGGCTGTGGAGCGCCTACTACCTCAAGCGGGCCGATCCCTCGCTCCGGCTCGCCGTCCTTGAGCGAAACATCGCCGCCTACGGCGCATCGGGGCGCAACGGCGGCTGGTGCCTGGGCCACATGAACGGGTCGATAAAGACCTATGCCCGGCACGGCGGCCGCGAGGCGGCGGTGGCCATGAAGCGCGAATGCCTGCGCACCGTCGATGTGATCGGCGAGACGCTGGCCGCCGAGGGCGTCGACGCCGGGTTTGTCAAGGGCGGTGCCCTGACCGTGGCCCGCACCCAGCAGCAGCAGCAGGTGCTGCAGGCGACGATCGCCCACGACCGGGAGTGGGGCCTGGGCGAGGAGGTCTCGACGTGGTTGTCGGCGGGGAAACTGGCCGAGCGCGTGCGGGTCGCCGACGGTCTCGGCGCCAGGTACGAGCGCCAGTGCGCCCGCGTTCATCCGGCGCGGCTTGCCCGCGGTCTCGCCGGCGTGGTGGAGGAGCTTGGCGTGCCCATCTACGAGCAGACGACCGTGACCGGGATCGATCCCGGCGTCGTTGGAACCGATCGCGGTGCCGTCCGCGCCGAGGTGGCCGTCCGCGCCACCGAGGGCTACACCCCCACCATCGCCGGCCAGGGTCGTCGCATCCAGCCGCTCACCTCGCAGATCGTCGCCACCGAGCCGCTGCCCGTGGAGGTGTGGAACGCCATCGGCCTTGACCGACGCGAGGTGTTCGCCGACATGGCTCACCTCGGCGTCTACTGCCAGCGCACCGTCGACGACCGGGTCGCCATGGGTGGACGCGGCGGCTTTGCACCGCGCCACAAGGGCCTGGTTGAGGCCGAGATCCTTGACCCGCGTGTCTTTGCGGCGCTGCGCCGGGCCGTGCGCACGCTGCTGCCGGCGACCGCCGGCGCCCGGTTCACGCACGCCTGGGGCGGCGTCTGGGGGGCCGCGCGCGATTGGGCGCCCACCGTCGGCTACGAGCCCGGCCGGGGGCTGGCCTGGGCCGGCGGCTACGGCGACGGCGTCTGCGCGTCGAACTTCGCCGCCCGCACGATCGCCGACCTCGTCCTCCGGCGCGACACCGAGCTCACCCGGTATCCGTGGGTCAACCACCCCGCCCCGGCGTGGCCGCCCGATCCGCTGCCCCGGGTCGGCGCCCGTCTGATATCCGGCGCCTACGGGCTTGCTGACGCGGTGGCCGGGCGCACCGGACGCGCCCCCGGCTGGGTCAAGGTGGTTGACCGCGTGTCGCGTCTCGGGGACAAGTGAGCGCCGTGAGATCATGTCGGCGGGGACCGATGAGAAATTGACGAGGCGGGGGTCTACATCGACGTGACCGAGTCGACGACTTCTCCCAGTGCGGTGGTGTGCGTCCGCGGGCCGCTGCGCAAGCTCACGGGCGGTCGCCCGGAGCATGAGCTGCAGGGCGCGACGGTGCTCGCGCTGTTGCAGGCCCTGGAGGCCGCCTATCCCGAGGTGGACGGATGGATCCTTGATGAGCGCGGCCTGATCCGCCGCCACATCAACGTGTTCGTCAACGGGGGGCGGGCGGGCGAGGCGAGCGACGTGCGGTCCGGGGATCGCGTTGAGGTGATACCGGCGATAACAGGAGGCTGAGGGAGTGACCGAGCTCGTGGTGGGGACGAAGAAGGGGCTGTTCGTGCTGGAAGGGGAGCCCGGGGAGGGCTTTGAGATCCAAACGCGCGCATTCGCCGGGCAGCCGGTTGACTTCGCGACGCGGGATCCGCGGAGCGGACGGCTGCTGGCGACCGTGACCTCTCCCTTCTACGGCCCCAAGATCTTCTACAGCGACGATGCCGGCGCGGACTGGGAGCAGGCTGAGGGGGCGGCCCTTCCGGAGGGCGGCGATCGCGCGCTGGAGCGCATCTGGGTGATCGCGTGCGGGCAAGACAGTGGCACGGTGTACGCCGGCGGCGATCCGGGCGTCCTGTTTGAGAGCCGCGACGGCGGCGCCAGCTGGGAGATCAACGCCGGGCTGTGGGAGCAGCCATCCCGCCCCCACTGGCAGCCCGGCGGCGGGGGCCTGTGCCTGCACACCATCTGCACCTGGCCGGGGGATCCGGACAGGCTGGCCGTCGCCGTCTCGGCGGCCGGCATGTGGCTCACCGAGGATGCCGGACGCACGTGGCGGCGCGGCAACGAGGGGATCGTCCCCCGGTACCTGCCCCAGGAGGCGCTCGCCGACGAGAACGCGGGCCGGTGCGTGCATCATGTCGAGCGCGCTCCCAAGCGGCCGGAGCGGATGTTCATGCAGTTCCACGGCGGCGTGTACCGCTCCGATGACGCGGGCGCAAGCTGGACTGACATCGGCGGCGGCGGGCTGCCGTCGGATTTCGGATTCCCGTTGATGATCGATCCGGCGGATCCGGACAGCGCCTACGTGATCCCGCTCGTCGCCGACATGGACCGGGTGACGCCGGACGGCCGCGTCCGTGTCTATGAGACGCGCGACGGGGGCGCGAGCTGGGCCGCGCGCGGAGACGGGCTCCCGTCAGAGCATGCCTACCTCACCGTGTTGCGCCAGGCGTTTGCCCGGGCCGCCGAGGGTGACGCGCTCCAGCTGTACTTCGGCGCCACCTCCGGCGACCTGTTCGGCTCCGGCGACGCGGGCGCGACGTGGACGACGGTCGCCACCCGGCTGCCGCCGGTGTTCTCGGTGGAGGCGAGCTGAGGGGAGCCCGGATGCGCGATCTCATCGTCACCGAATTCGTCTCCCTCGACGGCGTCATGGAGGCCCCCGGCGGCGAGCCGGGATATCCCCACGCGGGCTGGGTGGGGTCCTACTTCAGCGCCGAGCTGGGGGCCTATAAGCAGGACGAGCAGCTGGCCGCCGACGTCCTGTTGCTGGGACGCAGGACGTATGAGAGCTTCGCCGGGGCATGGCCGGAGCGCGAGGGGGCGATGGCCGACAAGATCAACACGATGCGCAAGGTGGTGGCGTCGACGACGCTCGGCTCCTCCGAATGGCACGACACGACCGTGATCAGCTCAGACCTGGAGGCGGCGGTGGCCGCGATCAAGGCCGAGGGCGGGGGCCCCATCCTCATCGCCGGCAGCCGCTCCGTCGTCCACCGCCTCCTCGAGGCCGGCCTCGTCGACCAGATCAACCTCCAGGTGTTCCCGCTCATCCTGGGAAGCGGCCGGCGCGTCTACCCGGACCGACCGACACCGGTCAAGCTCCAGCTCGCCTCCTCGCGCGCGCTTGACGGCGGCGTCGTGCTGCAGAGCTACCGGGTCATCGGCTGAGCGTCTCAGACTCCTCCTAGAGTCTGGGCCGATGGTGATCGCCACCCATGACGGCTCCTTTCACGCCGACGAGGTGTTCGCCGTGGCCGCTCTCGGCCTGCTTGGCGAACCCGTCGAGATCATCCGCACGCGTGACCGTGACGCGCTCGCCCGCGCCGACGTGCGCGTCGACGTCGGCTTTCGCCATGACCCGTCCAGTGGGGACTTCGACCACCACCAGCGCGAGTTCGACCTGGTGCGCGACAACGGCGTGCGCTACGCGTCGTTTGGGCTGGTGTGGCGTGAGTTCGGGGTGCGGATCTGCGACGGAGATCAGGAGGTCGCCGATGCGGTCGACGCCGGCCTGGTCCAGGCGGTGGACGCCAACGACACCGGTCAGCCGCTGACGCGGCCGGTGATCGACGGCGTTCAGCCGATGACCGTCAGCGGCATCATCGGCGGCTTCAATCCCCGCTGGGACGAGGAGCTCGCTGCGGCCGAGGAGCGCGAGCGCTTCGACGCGGCGGTCTCGCTGGCCCGGGACATCCTCGCCCGGGAGACGGCCTCGGCGGCCTCCGCCCGCCGCTCGACGCGCCTGGTGCGCGAGGCGATCGCCGGCGCGGCCGATCCGCGGCTGGTTGAGCTGCCGGTCAATGCGCCCTGGAAGCAGGTGCTGGTGCCGGAGGCGCCACAGGCGCTGTTCGTCATCTACCCCAAGCGCCAGGGGTTCGGTCTGGAGGCGGTGCCGCAGGAGCTCGGCTCGTTTGAGAATCGCCGTGACCTGCCGGCGAGCTGGGCCGGGCGCGACGGCGACGATCTTGCCGCGGTCAGCGGCGTGCCCGACGCGCTCTTCTGCCATGCCAAGCGCTTCCTCGTCGTCGCCCGCTCCCAGGCGGGCATCAGGCAGCTCGCCGAGCTGGCGCTCGCGGGCGCCTGATCCGGTCAGCGTCTCAGCCGGGAACCGGCTGTACCCGGCGAAGCTCGGCCAGCCGGCGGCGCATCGACGCCAGCTCGGACTCAAACCCTTCGATCGCGTGACGCAGCGGTGCCGGGGTGGTGCCGGTGACCGCGTGCCGGTAGACGGCGCGGTCACGCAGCGCGGCGGTGACGAGCTCCATCCGGCGCACCCGGCGACAAAGCCGGTCGTGCTCAAGCTCCAGAGCGATGGTGTCGGCGGCCATGGCGCGAGATGGTGCCGAAGCGCACACACGAGGGAAACCGTGCATCGCCGCGCGGTGCGCTCCGTAGCTCACCCCGGTCCGCCTCCGTGTCCGTCCACCCGGCCGCTCGTCCGCGCGCACCCGGCGGTTGCGCCCCGGGGGCGCCCGGCGCCAGCCAATAAGGTTGTGGGCTTGCGATGAGGTCGTCCGCGTGAGCCCTTCCGAGCTGCCGGAGCAGCTCGCCGCCCTCGACGAGCTGATCGTCCGCTTCGGCGCGGCGGAGGACCCCGCCGCGGCACAGGCGGTGGGCTTTGCGCTGCTGAACAAGACGGCCCTGCTCATCAACGCCGAGCGGCCGGATGACGCGGTGACGGCGGCCGAGGAGCTGCTGAGCCTGTTTGAGCGCCAGCCGGACGACCGTGACCTCGCCGGTTTCGGCGAGATGCTGCTCGATGCCAGCTTCTGGCTGCTCACCTGGGAGCGCAACGAGGTGGTCGTCGGCATCTGCCAGGCGGTGGCCGACCGGCTGGCCGACAGCCCCGGCGAGCGGCGGGTCGCGGTCGCGGCGGGCGCGCGGCTGCACGCCGCCGTGGCCCTCAGCCGCACCGGCCGGGCCGACGAGGCGCCCCTGATGCTCGAGCAGCTGCACGCCATGGGCGAGCCGGCGCTGCAGGCGCTTGACCGGGCCGAGCGCCGGTTCGGCGACGCTCCGGCCAACGAGGCGTGGCTGGCCCAGGTGGCGCTCAACCGGGTGCCGATCCTGCTCCGGCTGGGACGCGCCGAGGAGGCTCGTGCCGCCATGGACGCCGTGACCGAGCGGTTTGGGGCGCGAGACAGCCCGGTGACCGCGGAGCTCATCGACGAGCTGCGCCAGGCCGTGGACCGGGCGGCCCGCGGCGACGAGTCCCCGTGACCGACGCCACCCCCAGCGGGCGGCGGCCCGCCGCGCCCGTGGACGGCGACCTCGTCGCCGAGCCCGCCCGCGAGGTCCCCGTCGTCCACCGCGCCGACGTGCTCGTCGTCGGCTCCGGGCCGGGCGGGCTCGCCGCCGCGCTGGGCGCGGCCCGCGCGGGCGCCGCGGTCACGCTGCTGGAGCGCTTCGGCTGCTTCGGCGGGAACCTGACGGCGGTCGGCGTCGAGGGGCTGGCCTGGTACCGGCATGCGCAGACCGTCGAGGCCAACGGCATCGGCCGCGAGTTTGAGGAGCGGGCCAAGGAGATGGGCGCGGCCGTCCCGGAGAGCCAGTCGCTCTCGCACCAGATCGACGCCGAGGCGTTCAAGCTTGTCGCCGACCGCCTGGTGGCGGAGGCCGGGGTTCACCCCATGCTCCACCGCCTGTTTGTGGCGCCAGTGATGGACGGCGACGCGATCGCCGGCGTCATCGTCGAGTCAAAGGCGGGCCGCGAGGCGATCCTCGCCCGCCGGGTGATCGACGCCACCGGAGACGCCGATGTCGCCGAGCGGGCCGGTGCCCCCACGGTCAAGACCCCGCCGGAGCAGATGCAGGCGGCGTCGGTCATGTTCCATCTCGCCGGCGTGGACAAGCGGGCGTTCCTGGACGGGGTCCGGGCCGATCCGCAGACCTACGCCGATTGGTCGGCCGGCGAGTGGTCGGTGCAGACGTCCGGCAAGGAGGACGAGCTCTTCTCCCCGTTTCTGCGCAAGCCGTTCGCGCAGGCGATCCGCGACGGGCGGTTGCCGGCGCATCTGACGACGATCGCCGGAACATGGGGCGCGGTGCACGACACGGGCGAGCTGACCTACATGAACCTCGTCCACCTGGCCGGCTGCGATGGGACCGACCCGGACAGCCTGACCCGCTTTGAGATCGAGGGCCGCCGCCAGGCGGCGCTCGCCATCGAGGCGCTGCGCCGCTACACCCCGGGGTGCGCCGGCGCACGCCTGCGCAACTTCGGCATGACGATCGGCATCCGCGATACCCGCAAGATCGACGCCGCCTACAACCTGACCGAGAGCGACGTTCGCGGCGAGGCGCGGTTCTCCGATTCGATCGGCATCTACCCGGAGTTCATCGACGGCTACGGGGTCCTCATCCTGCCCACCACGGGTCGTTACATGCACGTGCCCTACCGTGCCCTCCTTCCCCGCCGGGTGCGGCGGCTGCTCGTGGCCGGCCGCGCCATCGGCGGCGACCGGATCGCTCACGCCGCGACCCGGAACATGGCCTGCTGCGCGGTCGCCGGCCAGGGCGCCGGCGTCGCCGCCGCGGTCTCGCTGAGGACCGGCCGCGAGTTGCACGACATCGACATCGGCCTGGTGCAGGCCGAGCTTGCGCAGCAGGGCGTCCGCTACCGCTGAGCCCGCCGGTGCAGCCATCATCATTCAAGGCGCAGCTTTGAACTGGTCAAGCACATCAAGGTCTGGCACAGATAGGCTTGTGCGGATAGCGTCCAGGCATGGACACCACTGAACCTCGCGAGGGCCTCCGCGCCGAGCTCAGCCTCGTCGACGCGGCGGCCTTCTCCGTCGGCCTGATCGGACCGGTCGGAGCCATCGGCCTGCTGGGAACCGGCGCCGCGGTGATCATCGGCCGCGCCGTCACCCTGTCGTTCGTGTTCGCCGTCGTCGGCGTGGCGCTCGTCGCGTACTGCTTCATCAAGCTGTCGCAGCACATCTCCCACACCGGCTCGGTCTACGCCCTGGTCGGAGTGACCCTCGGTCCGCGCGCGGGGTTCGTCGCCGGCTGGGCCCTGATGGGCGCCTACACCGCCATCGGCTGCGGCTCGACGATCGAGATGGGCCTGTTCGGCGGCAACTTCCTCAACGACACCGGGATCCTCTCCACCAGCCAGTGGTGGTGGATCGCCCTCATCGGCCTGCTGGGGGTGGCCGCGGTCGCCTTCATGGAGATCCGGGTCATCACCCGGGCGCTGCTCACCTCCGAGGTGGTCGGCGCCATCCTGGTGACGATCCTCAGCGTGGTCATTCTCGCCACCGTGATCTTCAGCCACGGGCCCAAGGGCCAGACGTTCACCATCAACTTCCTCTCGCTCCCGGCCGGCAGCGGCGTGGGGACGATCGCCAAGGCGGCCGTGTACGGCTTCCTGGCGTTCGCCGGGTTTGAGGGCGCGGCCGCGCTCGGCGAGGAGACGACGAGCCCCAAGACGCAGATCCCGCGCGCGATCAAGACCGCCGTCGTCGTCGTCGGCAGCTTCTACCTGCTGACCGCCGCCGCGCAGTCGCTCGGCTACGGGGCCAACGCCGCCGGCGCCAAGGCGTATGCGGCCGGGCTCCCGTTCACCGACCTGGGCACCGGCTACGTCGGTAAGTGGTACGGCGACCTGCTCGATCTGATGGCGACGATCAGCCTGTTCGCCATCTCGCTCGGGGTCGCCAGCGGCGCCGCGCGGATCATGTACGCCCAGGCGCGCGACGCCACCGGCTCGGATTCCGGCCTGGCGCGGCTGTCCAAGCACGGCCAGCCGAGCCGGGCGCTGATGGTGGTGCTGCTCATCTTCGCCGGCGCGCTCATCGGTCAGCAGCTGGCGGGATCCTCGGTGATCAACGCCACGTTCTATCCGCTGCAGATCGGCACGGTGCTCATCCTCGTCGCCTATGTGATGGCGACGGTCGGCGCCATCTACTTCTTGTTCTTCAAGGAGGGGGCGAAGGCGCCGCGGTGGCAGATCGCCATCCCGGTGCTCGGCGGCGCGTTCGTCTGCTACACGATCTTCCGCAACGTGTTCGTCGGTCAGGAGGGCACGTATGCCCGCCTTCCCTACATCGAGGTTGCCTTCCTGATCCTCGGCCTCCTCGTCGTGCTGGTGGCGCCGGGGCTGACGCACCGGGTGCGCACCGGACTGCTCGCCGAATCGCGCGGCGGGATGCCTGACGCCTCACTCGTCCCGGAACCGGCGGAGTGACCCGGGTCGCCTGTCAGCAGCTGGCGCCCGTGCTCGGCGATCTGCCGGGTAACCGGGCGCTGGCGCTGGCCGCCATCCGTGAGGCGGTCAAGGACGGCGCCGATGTTGTCGTCCTGCCGGAGCTCGTCACCTCCGGCTACATGTTTCAGTCGCCCGCCGAGGCGGCCGAGGCGGCGATCGACCCCGGCGATGAGATCGTGTCTGAGTGGGCCGCTGAGGCGGCGCGCGCCGACATCGTCCTGGTCGCCGGATTCTGTGAGCGCGGCGAGGACGGCCGCATCTACAACAGCGCGGCCGTCTGCGACGCTGGCGGCCTGCGCGCCGTGTACCGCAAGCTTCACCTCTGGGACCGGGAGAAGCTGGTGTTCACCCCGGGCACCTCAGCGCCCCCGGTGCTCGACACCCGCGTCGGCCGGGTCGCCGCCGTCATCTGCTACGACCTGGAGTTCCCGGAGCTGACGCGCTCGCTGGCGCTGGCCGGGGCCCAGCTTCTGCTGGTGCCCACCAACTGGCCGCTCGTCCCCCGGCCGCAGGGGGAACGCCCGCCGGAGGCGGTCATCGGCATGGCGACCGCCCGCGTCAACCGGATGGCGGTGGCCTGCGCCGATCGCTGCGGAACCGAGCGCGGCCAGGAGTGGACGGCCGGCACCACGATCGTCGCCGTTGACGGATGGGTGGCCGCCGAGTCTCGGTCCCCGGGGATGGTCGCCGCCGACGTCGACCTGGAGGCGGCGCTGGACAAGCGGCTGACCGAGCACGCCGACGCCTTCGGCGACCGCCGCCCGCCGCTGTACGGCGCCCTCGTCGACGACCCCGCCGCCACCGGCGCGTAGCCCTACAGGCGCGCCGACACCCCCCGCGCCCACGCGTCGACGAGCTCGATCAGCTGCGTCGTGGTCGGACTGAGGTGCACGCCCCGGCGCGTGATCAGGGCGAAGAAGTCATAGAACGGTTCGGCGAAGCCGACCCCGGAGACGCCGGCGGGCACGGCGGAGCGGGTGAGAACCGAACGGGAGGCGATCGTGTTGCCGAGGCCCTGGGCCACCAGCTGCAGCGCGGTCTCGACGTGCTCGACCTCGACCCGCGGCTCAAGCACGACCCCCGCCTCCTGCGCCCGGCCCGCGAGCTGGCGGCGCGTGGGGTCGTTGAAGCCGTGGGTGATGTCGTAGAGGATGAGCGGGGACTCGGCGACCTGGGCGATCGTCGCCGGCGTGCGCGTCTGGTCCGGGTCAGCGCTGACGTAGAGGACCTCGTCGCGAAACAGCCGGCGCACGTCGAGCAGCGAGTCATCGACGGGGAGCACGACGAGCCCGGCCTCCAGCTCGCCCTCCTGCACCGCCCGGGCCACGTCGTATGAGTTCTGGCCGCGCATGCGCAGGCGTGACTGGGGGTTGCCGGCGCAGTACAGGCGCGCCAGCTCGGCGATGTCGTAGTACGGGGCGTTGCGGAACGTCCCCATCGTCACCACCCGCTCGCGGGCGGCGTGGCGACGGCCGACGGAGGCCAGGGCATCGTCGGCGGCCGCGGTGACGCGTTCGGCGTGGCTGAGGAACACCCGCCCGGCGCTGGTCAGCGTCAGCCCGCGTCCGGCCCGCGCAAACAGCGACACGCCCAGTTCCTGCTCCAGGCGGCGGACCTGCTCGGAGATGGCCGGCTGGGTGCAGTGGAGGCTGCGGGCGGCGGCGTTGAACGACCCCAGTTCGGCGGCGGCCCGGAAGTAGAGGAGCTGCTGGAGGGTCAAGGCTTTCCTTTGAGCAGTCGAAAGAGGTCTAAGAGTAGTTTTTTCCTCGGCCCGGCCGTAGGCTCAGGACATGGACGAGCCCGTGTACCTGAAGAGTCCCTCGGCCTCCGCGGCCGGCGCTGACCGCGCCGTCGCCGAGCGCGTGTCCGAGATGCTGCTGGCCATCGAGCGCGGGGGTATCGACGCCGTCCGCGCCTACTCCCGTGAGCTCGATGCCTGGGATCCGCCCAGCTTTGAGGTCAGCGCCGAGGAGATTGCGCGCGCCGGCGACGCGCTGCCGGATGCGCTGAAGGAGAGCATCGCGTTCGCCCAGGCGCAGATCGGTAACTTCGCGCGGCTGCAGCGCGCGACCCTCACCGACTTTGAGGCCGAGACCCTGCCCGGCGTGTTCCTGGGCCAGCGCCAGGTGCCGGTCGGCTCCGTCGGCGCCTACTGCCCCAGCGGCCGGGTGCCGATGCTCGCCTGCGCGTTCATGACCGTGCTCGTCCCCAAGGTGGCCGGGGTGCCGACCGTGATCGCCTGCACGCCGCCGCGCGCCGGTGCGCTCCACGCCCCCACGCTGCACGCCATCGCCACCTCCGGCGCCGACCGGATCTACGCGATCGGCGGCGTGCAGGCGCTGGCGGCGATGGCGTTCGGCCTGCTCGGCGGGTCCGCCCCCGCCGTCGACATGATCGTCGGCCCCGGCAACGCGTTCGTGGCCGAGGCCAAGCGCCAGCTGTTCGGCCGGGTCGGCATCGACCTGCTGGCCGGCCCCTCCGAGGTCGCCGTCATCGCCGACGACACCGCCGATCCGGAGCTGGTCGCCGCCGACCTGCTCGCCCAGGCCGAGCACGGCCCCACCTCACCGGCCGTCCTCATCACCACCTCAGAGGCGCTCGGCCATGCCGTGATCGACGAGATCGCCCGCCAGCTCGACGAGCTCGATGAGCGCGCTCCCGGCGGCGGCGATACCCCGCGCGCCGCCTGGAACGACCATGGCGTGGTGATGGTCGCCCGCGACCGCGAGCACGCCGTCGCCCTGTCTGACGAGGTCGCCACCGAGCACCTGGAGGTGCACACGGCCCAGGACGACTGGTATCTGCAGCACCTGCGCAACTACGGCTCGATCTTCCTCGGCAGCCGGGCGACCGTGGCGTTCTCCGATAAGGCGATCGGCACCAACCACACGCTGCCCACCGGCCGTGCCGCGCGCTACACCGGCGGGCTGTCGGTGGCCAAGTTCCTCAAGACGCTCACCTACCAGCGGATCGACAGCGACGAGGGGGTGCGGGCGATCGCGCCGCACGTCGTCGAGATCGCCCGCGCGGACCTGATGCCCGCCCATGAGGCGAGCGCCGCCAAGCGGCTGGAGCGCCTGCACGCCCGGGCGACGTAGGCGAAGGACCTATCCCGCTCGGCACACGGCCTATTGGGATAGGCCCTAAGCCGGGCCGGGCGCGGCCGGCGGATGGTGGCGCACGTGGATCGAGGCCGCCCAGCGGGGCAGATACCAGTTGCGCTCGCCGAGCAGCTTCATCGTCGACGGGAGCAGGACGGCCCGCACGACCGTCGCGTCGATGAGGACCGCGGCGGCCAGGCCGACCCCCAGCTGCTTGTAGATGACCTCCGGCAGCAGGGCGAAGATCGAGAACACGGCGACCATGACCACCGCGGCGCTGGTCACGACGCCGGCGGTCGACTTGATGCCCTCGCCGACCGCCTCGGCCGTCGCCAGGCCGGTGGCGTGCGCCTCGCGGATGCGGCTGAGGATGAGCACGTGGTAGTCCATCGACAGGCCGAACAGGACGACGAACAAGAACAGCGGCAGCCAGTCGATGATTCCGGAGATGTCCTGCGCGCCCAGAGCGCCGCGCAGGTAGCCGTGCTGGAAGACGAGTGTCACCACGCCGTAGGCGGCGCCCACCGAGATGAGGTTCAGCACGATCGTCATCAGCGGAATGACGAGCGAGCGGAACGTGATCAGCAGCAGCACAAACGCCAGCCCCAGCACGAAGCCGAACACGAGCGGAAGGTGGGCCTTCATCGTGTCGGTGAAGTCACGCGAGGCGGCCGTCGTCCCGCCGACGTAGGCCCGCACGCCGGGCACCGCCCCCACGGTCGCCGGGATGACGCTGCGCCGCAGCGTGGTCAGCGCCTGATCCGAGCGCCGGTCGGTGCCGCGCCCGGCCAGGGAGATCGTCACCGCCGCCACCGTTCGGTCCTGGGAGACGGAGACGACGACGGGGCCGGCCATCTGGCCGGTGGCGAGTGCCGTCCTGGCCATGCGGGCGATGCCCCGCTGCACCGCCGGTGCGTTGACGTCGGCGGCCGAAACGACGACGAGTGCCGGCAGCGGCCCGCCCGGGAACGCCCGCTGGATGCGGTCGTAGGTCCGCATGATCGGCAGGTTGGGCGGCAGCCCCACCATCCCGGGGTTGACCGTGTGCATGCTCAGTGCGGGGACGGCGAGGGCGATCAGCAGCCCGGCTGAGAGCACGAGCGAGAGCGCCGGGACGCGGAGCACCTGGTCGATGACGAACGCCCAGGCTCGCGACCGGCCCCGGGCTCGCCGGCGGGCGATGAACGGGGCCCGCCCGCGCTCCACGTTGTCGCCCAGCTTGGAGATGACCGCCGGCAGCACCGTGACGGAGCCGAGCACGGCCACGGCGACGACCAGCATCGTGCCCATGGCCAGTGAGCTGAACACGGCGTTGCCGGCCAGGAACATCCCGGCCATGGCCGTCATCACCGTCAGCCCGGACACCAGCACCGCGCGTCCGGAGGTGGCGGCGGCCCGCGCCAGGGCCCGCTCGTTGCTCAGCCCGGCTCGGCGCTCCTCCAGCTTGCGCCGCAGGTAGAACATGGAGTAATCGACGCCGACGGCCAGGCCGATCAGGGCCACGACGGCGTCGATCTGGCCGGCGCTGACCGGCAGCAGCTGGCTGAACGGGCCGATCAGCCCCAGCGTGGCCATGACCGCGGTGATGCCGAGCAGCAGTGGGATCCCGGCGGCGACGACCGAGCCGAACGCGAACACCAGCACGATGAGCGTCACCGGGACCGATGTGTACTCGGCCTTCTTGGCATCGCTGATGAAGGCGTCGGCGAGCGCCCGGTTGGCGCTCGCCGCGCCGAACTCCTCGACGCGGACGCCGGGATGCGCCCGGGCGGTCGCGGCCGTCGCCGCCAGGGCGGCTCGGACGTTGGTCTGGGCCTGGTTGTAGTCCCCGGCGACGTTGAAGGTGACGAGCATTGAGCGGCCGTCGGCCGAGCGCAGCATGCGGTTGGCAGGCAGCAGCGGCGACCGAATGTCGTTGACGGTCGGCAGCGACCGCAGCCGCCTGATGAGATCATCGACGGCGGAGGCGAGGGCCGGGGTGCCGATCCGGACCGCGCCCTGGCCCTGGACGAGCACCTGCTCGCCGGTGTGATAGGGGAAGGCGCGCTCGTAGACGGCGGTCGCCTGCTTGGACTCGCCGTTGCCCGCCTGGACGTCGGTCAGGTAGCGCTGCCCGACGGCGGTGCCGGCGGCGAACGCGATGACGACGAAGGCAAACCAGCCGAGGATCGACGCCCGGCGGTGCCGGACGCTCCAGCCGCCGGCGCGGGCGGCGAGATTGGGCGCCGCCGCCTCCGCCGCCGCTCTGCGGGGCGGGTCGCCTGCGGGTGTGCTGCCCGGCTCCCGGGTCATGGCCCCACGCTAGATCCGGGACTGCCGGGCGCCATCGGCCGCCCACCCCCGTCGGCGGCGGGCATCGCCTCGACCCGCGTGGGTAGGAGCTACCCATGGGCCGCCCGCGCCCTTAGGCGGCAGGGGCGCGCCGGGGCGGGCCGGCCGGTAGCGTTGCCGCGCGTGCCCGCCGCCTCCCGCCCCTCACTCACCCGCCGGTTCAACGCTCGGATCCCGCTGCGCGACGGGATCACGCTGGCCGCCGACCTGGTGCTGCCGGAGCAGCGGCCCGCCCCCGCGGTTGTGATGCGCACGCCCTACGGCCGCGGTGGCGAGCGGGCCACCGCCCGCGCGGATCCGTTCGCGCACGCCGGATATGCCACCGTCTGGGTCGACGTCCGGGGCCGCGGCGACTCCGACGGGATCTTTGAGCCCTATCGCAACGACGGCCCAGACGGGGTGGACGTGATCGCCTGGGTGGCGGCCCAGGAGTGGTGCGACGGGCGCGTGGTCACCTACGGGGGCAGCTACCCGGGGCGGATCCAGTGGCTGACCGCGCTGCATCGCCCGCCGGCGCTGGCCGCCATGATCGTGCTCGTCACCCCGTCCGATCCGTTTGTCGAGAACCCCACGGGGGTGCCCGGGCCGATGCACGTGCACTGGTACCGGATGACCGACGGGCGCGTCCCGCAGTACACCGAGTCGGTGGACTGGATGGGCGTGTACGGGCACCGCCCGCTCGCCGACCTCGACGAGGCCGCCGGCTTTCACTCGGCGCTGTGGCGGGCTGAGTGCCGGCATCAGAGCCTGGACGAGTGGTGGGAGCCGCTGCGCTACCAGCACCGCATCACCGAGGTCGACGTGCCGGTGCTGCACATCTCCGGGTGGTATGACGACGAGGAGATCGGGACCCCGGCGAACTTCGCGGCGATGACGGCGGCCGGCCGGGCCGGCCAGCGGCTGCTGATGGGTCCGTGGGGACACCAGGTCAACGCCGGGCGTCGCCTGGGCGAGGTTGACTTCGGCGACGGCTCGGTGGTCGACCTGGAGGCGATCATGACCGGCTTTCTCGACGAGATGCTGGGACGGCGGCCGGCCGGCGGGCCGGCCGACTCCCCGGCCCCGGCGCGCATCTTCTTGATGGGCGCCAACCGCTGGCTCGACCTCCCGGCCTGGCCGCCGCCGGAGTGCCGCCAGCACGTCCTGTACCTCGACAGCTCAGGGGGCGCCAATTCGCGCTTCGGCGACGGCCGGCTGATCGACGAGGCGCCCGCCGAGGTCTCTCCCGCCGACGCCTGGCGCCATGACCCGGACCGGCCCGTCCCGTTCATCACCGACGCCAGTTCCGCGCAGATCGGCGGCCCTGACGACTACGCCGGAGTCGAGACCCGCGGCGACGTGCTCGTCTACACCTCGCAGCCGCTGGCCGAGCCGCTGGATGCGGTCGGCGCCGTCCGTCTCATCGCGCATGTCTCGACCTCCGCCGCCGACACCGACATCACCGCCAAGCTGCTCGACGTGCACCCCGGCGGGTTCGTCCAGCGGCTGTGCGACGGCCTCGTCCGGCTCAGCCGGCGCGCCGGCCATGAGCGCCCGCTGTCCGTGCAGCCGGGCGCCGTCTACGAGGTGGAGGTCGTCATGTGGGACACCGCGCACCGCTTTGACGCCGGCCACCGCATCCGCCTTGAGGTTGCCTCCTCCGCGCACCCCAAGTTCGCCGTCAACCTGGGGACCGAGGGCGATCAGACTGCCCAGGCGGAGGGGGTCATCGCCGACAACACCCTCCACCACGACGCCGGGCGCCCATCGCGGCTCGTGCTCTCGGTGCTGCCGGCCGGCCCGGCGCCGGATCAGCCGGACCCGTGACCGCCCGCCGGAGCGTCGCCGATCCCCCGGTCGCGCGCTGGAGCGTCGCCGATCCTGAGGTCGCGGCCGTCCTTGACTGGTGGAGCGACAACGCCCGGTGGCTTCCCTGGCGGGCGAGCCGCGACGTGTACGCGGTGTGGGTGGCCGAGGTGATGTCGGCCCAGACGACGGTCACCCGCTCCGCCGTGGCCTGGGAGCGGTGGATGGAGCGCTGGCCGACGGTGCAGACGCTGGCGGCGGCCTCGCTCGCCGAGGTGCTGGGGCAGTGGGACGGCCTCGGCTATCCCCGGCGCGCCCGGGATCTGCACCGGGCCGCGGCGATCGTCGCCGCCTCCGGATGGCCCCAGGATCTCACCGAGCTGCCCGGGGTCGGGGCCTACGTGGCCGCGGCCATCCGCTGCTTTGCGCTGGAGGAGCCGGTGCTGCCCCTGGACGTGAACGTCCGCCGGGTGCTGGAGCGACGCTTCCCCGGGGGCGTCGACATCGCGCAGGACCCCTGGCGCGCGGGTCAGGCACTGATGGAGTTCGGCCAGCGGATCTGCTCCGGCCGGCCGCGGTGTTCGCTGTGTCCCGTGCGGTCCGGGTGCGCCGGCCCCGGCGATCCCGCTGCGCGCCCGGCGCGCCGGCAGCCGCCGTTCGCCGGCAGTCTGCGCCAGCGGCGGGGCCGCCTGCTGCGGGAGGTGCTGCGGGCCGGAGCCGTCGCCGCCGGTGAGGCCGACCCGGAGGCGGCGGCCAGCCTGGCCGCCGACGGGCTGATCGTGGTTGCCCGCGGTCGTCTGCTGCCGCCGGGGTGATACGAGGGCGCGGGGCGGGGCGGGCGGGAGGGATGCGGGCGAGAACCCGCCCCCGGAGGGCCAGATGCGTACGAAACCCGGATCTGGGCTGACGATCTCGAACAGAACCGCCGCCATACGCCACTCGCGGACGAGATCGTGCGGCGCGATCCGAATTTCGAACACACCGGGGGTGTTCTGCCCGCCGCGGCCGACTGAAGTCTCGCGACAGGCTCGATCCGGCCGGGTTGCCCCAGCGTGGTCCCCGGGGCCCGGGCCTGATCCCGCCCGCCTACGCGCCGGTGGGCTTCTCCGGGGGCACGACGAGCACCGGACAGGGGGCGACGTGCAGGAGGCGCTGGGTGACGCTTCCCACCATCAGCCCGGCGAGGGCGCCGTGTCCGCGGGTGCCGACCACGATCAGGTCGGCGTCGGCCTCGCGGGCGAGGTCGGCGACCTGGTGGGCCGGCTGGGGCCCGACGTGGGTGACGATCTTCAGTGTCGTCCGAATCCCGGCGGCGGTGAGGTCGGCGGCGATCTGCTGCACCTTGCCCGCCACCTTCTCCTCGTCTGCATACCACCCCAGGGCATGCTCCCCGGAGGTGGCGATCTTCTGGACGACATGGACGATCGTCAGGCTGGCGCCGTCGGCGCCGGCGAGTTCCCGGGCGAAGGTCAGCGCGTGGTCGGCGGCCTCCGAACCGTCGGTCGCCCACAGGATCCTTTTGAACACGGTCCCCTCCTCCGAACGGTGGTTGAGGCGGCAAGCCTGCCTGAGGTCGCCGGGCCGGTCAAGCGCGCGGGCGCGGCTAACGTCGTCGGCGTGCTGATCGGAGGCGAAGACGAGCGGTGAGGGTGGCGTGCGCCTGCTGAGACGGAGGTGCGGATCCGCCGATGACCGCGAGCTTGTGCGCCTGGCCGTCCCCGCCCTGGGAGCGCTGGCCGCCGGGCCGCTGTACACCCTCGCCGACACGGCAATCGTCGGCCATCTCGGCACCCGGCAACTGGCCGCGCTGGCCCTGGCGAGCACCATCGTGGCGGCGATCACCCAGCTCAGCGACTTCCTCTCCTACACAACGACCGCCCAGGTGGCGCGGCTGCACGGCGCCGGCCGCGAGCGCGAGGCCGGCGGGGTGGCCGCGCAGGCCCTGTGGCTGTCGCTCACCACCGGGGTTGTGATCGGCATCGCGCTGGCGGCGCTGTCGTCGCCGGCGGCGCGGGCGCTCGACGGCTCAGGCGCCGGGGTGGCCGCCCTCACCGCGCGCTACGTGGCGCTGAGCGCGATCGGCCTGCCGGGGATGCTCATCGCGCTCGCCGGTGAGGGGTTTCTGCGGGGGATCTCGGACCTGCGCACGCCGCTGCGCATCCTCGTCGCCTGCAATGCCGCCAACGTCGTGCTGGAGGTTGGGCTCGTGTACGGGCTGCACCTCGGCCTGGACGGCTCCGCCGTGGGCACGGTCGTGGCCCAGCTGGCCATGGGGATCCTGTTTGCCCGGCACATGCTGGCCGCTCCGGCCGACCGCCGCCGGCCCGCGCTGGCGCGGATCCGCCCGCTGGTGCGGATGGGGGCGCACCTGACGGTGCGCTCGGCGGCGCTGCTCGGCGCCTTCCTGCTCGCCAGCGCGCTGGCGGCGCGCATCGGCGCGGCCAGCCTGGGCGCTCACCAGATCGCGTTTGAGCTCTACATCTTCCTCGCGCTCGTGCTTGACGCGATCGCCATCGCCGGGCAGATCATCATCGCCCGCCGGCTCGGCTCCGGTGATGGCGCCGGGGCCCGGCAGGCGGCGCGGCGGATGATCGGCTGGGCGCTGGCCGTCGGCCTGCTGTTCGCCCTCGTGCTCCTGGCCGGCACCGACCTCATCCCGCGAGCGTTCTCCAGCGATCCGGCGGTGTGGGGACGCGCCGCCTCCGCCTGGCCGCTGTTTGCCCTCATGCAGCCGGTGGCGGCGGTGGTGTTCGCCCTGGACGGGATCCTCATCGGCGCCGGCGACAGCCGCTATCTCGCCGGGGCGATGGTCGTCAGCCTGGCGGTGTTCGTGCCGGTCGCGCTGGCGGCAAGCTCGCTGGCCGGGCTGTGGATCGCCCTCGACGTGCTCATGCTGGCCCGCCTGCTCACGCTGGCCGGGCGCTTTGCCCGCGGGCGGTGGGCGGTGCTCGGTGCTCCGGGAGTGGCGGAGGCGGCCGCTGGGTCCGGAGGCGCGTAGACGGCCGCCGGACCCGGAGGGGCGCAGACGGCCGCCGGTGTGTTACCGGCGGCGGTGGGTGACGAACTGGGTGATCGCCTGGGCGAAGGCGCGGGCGGCGAGCCGCTGGAAGGACGGGCGCACGAGCCGCGCCGCATCGGTGGCGTTGCGCATGTTCCCGCACTCGATCAGCACCTTGGGCACCGTGGTGAGGTTCAGGCCGGCGAGGTCGCTGCGGTAGGAGACGCCACCGACTCCGTCATACGTGCTCGTCGGCATCCCCGTCACGGCGGCGTAGCGGCGCAGCAGGATGCGGCCAAACGCCCGCGAGGCGCCCAGCACTCGCCGGTTGACGCGGTCGGCGACGGGCTCCAGGATGGCAAAGCCGCGCCCGCCGGCCGGTCCCCCGTCGGCGTGGATGTCGATGGCCACCGACGCGTGCGCGCGGTTGAGGATCTGCGACCGGGTGTTGACGCACGGGCCGATCCCCGTGTTGGTGGTCCGGGTCATGACCACGCGGGCGCCCTCGGCGCGCAGATCGGCCCGCAGATACTCGGCGACGTGGAAGTTGAACGCCGTCTCGCTGTAGCCCCCGTCGGTGGAGGTGCCCGTCGTGTCGCAGTTCTCCAGCTCCCGGCCGTTCCAGACCAGGTGGTTGAGGAACGCCGGGTCGGTGTAGTTGCGTCCGTTGTGCCCGGGGTCGATGCCGACCACCCGGCCGGCCAGCGGCCGCGGGGCGTGCGCCGCGGCTGGCCCGGCCAGGAGCATCGTGGCTCCGGCCGCCGCCAGGGCCGCCACTGCTCTGCCGGATCGCCCGCTCACGCGGCGAAAGCTACCGCGCTCCGTTGCGGCGGCGCGAGTAGAAGCGCCAGGCCAGCGCGATCCAGACCAGCCAGACGATCGGCGCGCCGCCCCAGGCATGGGCGTCCTGGCCGTGGCCGCCGAGCACCGCCCCGGCCGCGGACGTGACGACGCTGAGGGCGACGAGGACGAGCACGATGGCCACCAGCGGCCGGGACCGGGTCCGCGCCTCCGGGGTGGGGCGCCGGCGCAGGGGCAGCGGGACGGGCAGGTCGGCGACGAGCACGTCAAGCTCACCGTAGGTCCGTGCCGACAGGGCGGCGCCGATGCGCTCCTCCAGCTCCTCAGGGAGGAGCCGTCCCTCCATCGCGGCCTGACGCAGGCGCTCGGCGACCTGCTCGCGCTCGGCGTCCGATGCCCTCAGGATTGCTCGCCTGGTCATGTCGCTTCTGCTCCTTCGCAGCCGGCGGTGTTGCTCTGCTTGAGGCTACACCCGTCGGCGCGCCAGCGTCCAACCACGCCCGCACACATATGCGGCGGCGCTGCCGGCGCCCACGAAGAAGCCGACCGGCCAGCCGCTCTCATACGACAGCGCGATCGCCGCCCACACCGTCACCAGGGCGAATGCCATCGACAGCGCCAGCGCGAGGTGCGGCCGGGCGGTGAAGGCGCGCGCCCCCGCCGCCGGCCCGATCATGAGGCTGAAGATGAGCGCGGTCCCCACGACCGGCACCGTGACCGTCGTCGCCGCCGCGACGACCATCAAGAAGCACAGCTCGATGCCAAAGGCGCTCACCCCCCGCGCCCGGCCGCTTTCCGGCAGGACCGAGGAGAACAGCAGCGGCCGGTACAGCAGGGCGAGCCCGGCCAGGGTGGCGGCGGCCAGCCCGGCCGTGGGCGCCAACGCCGCCGAGCTGACCCCCAGGACCTCGCCGAACAGCAGCGAGTAGATCTCCGGCCCGTACTCGGTGGTGAACCCCAGAAACAGGGCGCCGAGGGCGAGCATGAACACCAGCGTGAGCGCGGTGGCGACCTCCGGCCGCCCCCGCCGGCCGAGCAGGCCGATCCCCAGCGCCCCGCCGAGCGCGAAGACGCCGAGGCCGACGAGCGTGCTGATGCCGACCAGCGCGGCCGCCGCCGCCCCGGCAAAGGAGCCGTTGGGGACAGCATGGGCGACGAAGGCCGACCCCCGGAGAACCACGAAGAACCCCACGGCGCCGCCGACGACGGCCACGATCGTGGCCACGATCCACGCGTTGACCATGAAGGCCGAGAACATCTAGCCGCCCACCCTCCGCCGGCCGCCGGCCCGGGCGCCGAGGTAGGCGATGAGAACGAGCGCCACCACGAAGAAGCTGACCGGCCAGCCGTGGTGCAGGGGCGGCCAGTAGTAACTGTCGTAGGCCAGCAGCACTCCCAGCCAGGTGGCGGCGAGGCCGATCACCCCCGCCAGGGCGACGGCGCGCCCCGGACGGTTGGTGAGCGCCAGTGCGGCCGCCCCCGGGCCGATCAGCAGCGCGGTGCTGAGAATGGCGCCGATGGTGACCGCGCACAGGGCGACGGCCACCGCCATCGCGATCAGGTACAGGATGCCGACGGCGCGGACCGGGATGCCGCGGGCGACGGCGAGCTCCGGGCTGATGGAGCTGAGCAGCAGCGGCCGGAAGAGCGCGATGACGATGATCAGGGCGATGGCGCCGAGGGCGAGCGCCGCGGGGAGGATCGCCGGGTCAAGCGTGAAGATCGAGCCGACCAGGATGGTTCCGGTCGCTCCCGCCGTCCCGCTGTGAGTGGTGTCCAGGTACAGGAACAGGGCGGCGAGGCCGAGCCCGGCGCCGAGCACGATCCCGGTCGCCAGATCGCGGCCGCGGGCGCGCTGGATCCCCACCATCTCCATCAGCCCGGCGGCGGCGAGCGCCACCGCGACAAAGCCCCACAGGGGCGCGAGGCCGATCAGATACGCGCTTGAGCCGCCGGCCGCACCCATGTGGCCCAGGGCATCGCCGGCGAACGCCTGCCCTCGGAGGACCGTGAACACGCCGACCGCGGCGGCGACCAGCGCCACCACGCCACCGACGACGAGCGCCAGTTGGACGGCCGAGTCCGAGAAGAACCCGGGCTCCACGAGCGTGTGCAGAACCCCGGCCACCCCGTCTCCCTAGACGATCTCGACGCCGCCCGCGCCGGCTTCCTCGGCGGCCGGGTGCTCGTCCTGGCCGGTGCCGGCGACGACGATCACGCGCCCGTGGACGCGAAGCACGTCGACGTGGTGGCCGTAGAGCCGGGTCAGGACCTCGGAGCGGACGACCTCCTCGACCGTGCCGGTGGCGGCGCGGCCCCCGGCCAGGTAGACGACGCGATCCATCACCGGCAGCAGCGGGTTCATCTCATGGGCGGAGATGAGGATCGCGATCTGCTGCTCGCGGGAGACCCGGGAGAGCACGCGGACCACCTCCTGGGCGCTGGGCAGGTCGAGGTTCGCCAGCGGCTCGTCGAGCAGGAGCAGCCGCGGCCGGCTGATGAGCGCGTGGGCGATCAGAATCCGCTGCTGCTCGCCGCCGGACAGCCGCCCGACGCGCGCGTCGGCAAACCGTCCGGCCCCCACGGCCTCCAGCATCTCCTCCACCAGCGCGGCTCGCCGCCGGGAGGGGAGCGCGAACCCCAGCCGGTGGCCGTCAAGGCCCAGGCCGACGAGATCACGCCCGCGCAGCGGCATGTCCTGCTCCAGCAGGAACTTCTGCGGCACATAGCCGATCCCGCCGCGGGCGTGGCCGGGTCCGCCGAGGCGGATCCGCCCCGCCGTCGGCGCCTGGAGGCCCAGGATGACGCGCAGCAGCGTTGTCTTGCCGGCGCCGTTGGCGCCGATCAGGCCGGTGAACTCGCCGCGGCCGATGGTGAAGCTGACCTCGTCGAGGATTGAGCGGCCGCCCAGTCTCACCGTCACGGCTTCGGCGCTCAGGGTCGCCTCCCGCGGCTCGGCGGCGGTCAGGGTCCCGTCGGTCATGTCGGCCGTCCGGTGGAGACCCCGTCGACCACGGCCCGCTCCAGCGCGCGGGTCTCGGCGACCATCCAGGACTGGTAGTCGTAGCCCGCGGGCATCGTCTCGTCGACGCCCACGACGGGGACGTGGTGGCTGGTCGCCGTCTGCAGGAACGACTGGGTGAGCGTGTCGGTGACCTGCTGGTTGTAGACCAGTGCCCGCACCCGCCGGTGGGCGAGCAGATCGGTCTGCCGGGTGACCAGCTGCGGGGCGGGGTCGACGCCGTTCATGACGTCGGTGCGCAGGTCCAGGGGCGCGAGGTTGACGGTCCCTGCGGCCTGGAGCAGGTAGTCGCTGACCGGCTCGGTGCTGGCCACCGGGGTCCGGGGGTGGCGGGCGGCGAAGGTTCGCAGCGCCCGGCGCCACGGGGCCAGCGCGGCATCGAAGCGCCGGGCGTTGGCGGCGAAGTAGGCGGCGTGCGCGGGCGCGATCGCCGACAGATCGGCGACGAGCCGGCGCGCCACCGCCGGCATCGTCCACGGCGCATACCAGAGGTGCGGGTTGGGAGTGGAGTCCGGCAGGCCGAGGAGCCGCTGCACGTCGATGACGCGGCGGGATCGGCTCGGCGACGCCGACTCGATCCGATTCATGAACGTGTCGTAGCCCAGCCCGTTCTGGACGACGATCCGCGCTGAGCTGATGGCCTCGGCCACGCTGGGGCTGGCCTCAAACGCATGCGGATCGGTGCTGGGGTTGCTCTCAATCGCGGTGACGGTCACGTACCGGCCGCCGATCTGGGCGATGACGTTCGCGTACTGGCTCTCGGCGCCGACGGCAGCGATCGATCCGTGGCCGACCCGCGCCAGGGGGGTGGCGCGTCCGCACCCGGCCACCACGACGGCGGCGACGACTCCAAGCAGGACCCAGCGCGACATGCCCCAGATCATAGAATAAGTCTGAGTCTCAATCTTGGAATATCTGCCACGTGCTCTATCCTGAGACGGCGTGAAGACTCATACCGAGATCGCCTGGGCAGATCACGCGCGGGAGGTGCTCCAGCAGGCCGGGCATCAGAGGGGGGCCGCGCGCGACACGCTCATCGACCTGCTCTCCCGGCAGACGTGCGCGCTCACGGCGCTGGAGATCGAGGACGCGCTGCGCCGCTCGGACCACGGAGGCCGGCCGGTCGCCCGGGCCAGCGTCTACCGGGTGCTGGAGCTGCTCCAGGACCACGACCTCATCAACCGGCTTGACCTCGGCGACGGAGTCGCTCGGTACGAGCTCGTCGATCCGGCCGGCGAGCATCACCACCACATGGTGTGCGACTCCTGCGGGCAGCTCGTGCCCTTCCACGATCCCGCGCTGGAGCGGTCGATCAGCCGGCTGTCGGACCGGCTGGGCTTCCGCACCAAGGATCACGAGGTCACGCTGCACGGTCACTGCCCGGCCTGCCGGTAGCCGCCCGGTAGCGTCCGCCGCGGCCGTCCGGGCCCTGGCGGGGGGTCCGCGCCAACCAGACAGCTGGGTGGTTTGACCGGCCCCGGGCTCGTCCGCCCGCCCGGCGCTTGCGACGCTGTGTAGTTCGTGACCCGAGGCCAGCGCACAGCCAACCTGATCGGCGTCGTCGTCCCCTTCGCCGGCGTGCTGGTGGCCGCCGTCCTGCTCTGGGACCGCGCCATCGACGGCGTCGACCTGGCGATCTTTGCGGTGATGTACCTGCTCAGCGCGGTGGGGGTCACGGTCGGCTTTCACCGGCTCCTCACCCACCGGGCGTTTCAGACGCGGCCCTGGCTGGAGCGGGCGTTCGCCGTGATGGGGTCGCTCTCGGTGCAGGGCTCGGTGATGGATTGGGTCGCCGATCATCGCAAACACCACGCCCACACCGATGAGGAGGGGGACCCCCACAGCCCCCACGTCGGCCACGGCTCCGGCTGGCGCGGGCTGTGGTACGCCCACACGGGCTGGCTGCTGCACACCCAGGGGCAGGCAGACTGGCGGCGCTACGCCCGGGACCTGTACGACGATCCGGCCATGCGCCGCATCGGCCGCCGGTTCCCGGTCCTGGCCCTTGCCTCGCTGCTCATCCCGGCGGCGGCCGGCTTCGTCCTGCACGGCTTCACGGCGGCCGGCGCGGCGCGGGGACTGGTGTGGGGCGGCCTGGTGCGGATCTTCCTCGTCCACCACGTCACCTGGTCGGTCAACTCGATCTGCCACTTCTTCGGTCGCCGCCGCTTCGCCATCGAGGACCGCTCGACCAATGTCGCCTGGCTGTCGCTGCTCTCGCTGGGCGAGTCCTGGCACCACAACCATCACGCCTTCCCACGGTCGGCCTTCCACGGCCTGCGCTGGTGGGAGATCGACCTCTCCGGGCTGGTGATCGCCGGCCTGGAGCGCTGCGGACTGGCCTGGAACGTCGTCCGCATCACCCCGGAGCGCCAGGCGCAGAAGCTGCCGTCGGTGGCTGCCGAGCGGCACGACGCTCCGGTGGGCGTCTAGCGCCGCGCCGGAGCCACAACCCCCCTCATCACGCCGCAGGACCCGTCATCACCGGCGCCGAGGCGGGCGGGATGGTGAGGTTTGCGGAGGTTCGGTCAGCACCGTGAAATGGAACATCCGTCCAGTCGGGCCGGATCGCTAATGAAAAGCCCGCCGCCGGCCGACGAACGGGTGAGGGCATTGCGACGTCCTCAGTAACCGATCCGGAGGTCTCGATGGGGAATTTTCAGGTGAGCGACGACCTGCTCGACGGTGGCGTGCGCGTCCTGCGCGTTGCCGGCGACGTCGATTTCGACGTTGCCCCGCAGTTCAAGCGCCGCATCAGCAGCTACATCGACGCCGGCGAGCGCGGCGTCGTCATCGACCTTTCGGCTGTCGACTTCATCGACTCCACCGCGATCGGCGTGCTCGTCGGTGCGATCAAGCGCCTGCGCCTGGCCGGCGGCTCGCTGGCCGTCGTCTGCGACAACGACGAGGTGCGCGGCATCTTCGAGGCGGTCGGCCTTGAGAACGTGATCCCGCTGCACAACTCGCCGGAGGATGCTCTTGCTGCCCTTGCCGTCGCCGCCTGAGACGGTCGGCCGCGCCCGGCTCGCCGAGCGGTTTGTTCCGCTCGGCCTGGTGCTCGAAGCGGATCCGTCCCAGCTCAAGCGCGCCCGCGACTTCGTGGCCGCGGCAGCGGCCGAGTTCGGCTTCGCCCGCAAGGCGGCCTATGAGCTGGTGTTCGCCGTCAACGAGGCGGTCACCAACGCGATCAAGCACGGCAGCCCGGACGAGGACGGCAACGTCTGGATCGGCATCGAGGCTGACGGCGACTCGCTGGTGTGCACGGTGCGTGACCGCGGGCCGTTCGTCCCCCGCAGCTCCGACGAGTCCGGCGAGAGCGGCCGCGGGTTTCACTTCATGACCGCCCTCACCGATGACTTCGAGCTGGTGGTCGAGCCGGAGGCGACGGTGGTTCGTCTGCGCAAGCTGCTTCCGACTTCCGCCCTGGTGGCCCGTGCCTGAGCTGCGCTCGCTTCCCCGCCGGTGGCGCCACGTCGCCGGCATCGGCCTGGTCACAGTCGGTCTGTGCGCCGCGCCGGCGGCCGTGAGCGCGGATGCCGGCCCGCATGGCGGCGGACCGGTCGCCTACGGCCCCCAGGAGCAGGCTCAGTGGCAGGGCCCGGGACAGTCCGGCTGGGGCGGCCACGGCGGCCCCGGACAGGGCCAGGGCGGCTCCGGGCAGGGCTGGGGCGGCGGTGACGGCGGTCCCGGCCAGGGACCGCCGAGCTGGGCCGGCCCCCAGAGCGGCCATGATCAGGGCGGCTCCGGCGATCAGGGCCAGGGCGGCGGATCCGGTGGCTGGGGCGACTCCGGCCAGGGCAACGGCGGCTGGGGCGGTGCCGGCCAGACCCAGGCGGCGCCGCCGGCGACGCCGCAGGTCGCCACTCCCAGCGCGACGGTGGCCTCCAGCGGCAACGGCGCCGGCAACGGCAACGGCAACGGCGACGGCAATGGTCAGGGCGCCTCCGGTGGCTGGGGCGGAGCCGCTCACGGCCGCTCCGGTGGTTCTGACGGCTGGGGCAACGGCCACGGATGGGGATCCGGATCCAATTCAGGGTGGGGCTCGCACGCAAACGGCAATCAGGGCAACTCGTCGTCGGCGACCGCCACCCCCTCGGTCAGCACGGCATCGAAGCCCACCACCGTCACGCCGGCGACCACCTCGGCGACCGGTTCTTCAGCGCCGGCGGCGCCGGCGGCGGCCGCGCCGTCCACGCCACCGGCGGCCGCCGCGCCGGTGCCGGTGAGCGTCAACCCGGCGCAGCCGAGCACCCCCTCCTCGCCGGCGGCAAATCCCAAGCGTTCCACGTCGGCGCACCGGCACCGATCGGCGCCCGCCGGCAAGAGTCGCCAGCGCCCCTCCCGCCATGTCGCGGCCGGCCGCGGCGCCAGCTCCCGGGGTGGCGCGCGGCGGCCGGCGCGCACCGGGCTGCTTGGCCTGACCAAGATCGCCTCCGGCCTGGCCAACGGGGCGCGGGCGTTCACCGGCAGCACCGGCCACAGCGCCGCGGGGACCACGGCTGCTCCGCTGCATCACCGCCACGCGGCGGCGGAATCGCCGGTTCTGCGGCCGTTCAACACGCTGGGCCACGAGCTCAGCGCCGTGCCTGCCCTGGTCGGCGGTCTCGTGCCGCTGCCGGTGCCGGATTGGAGCAAGCCGATCATCGCCGCGCTGCTGATCGTCTGCGCGCTGCTGGCGCTCCGGGCCATGCTGATCAGCCACCGCGCCAGCCGCCTGGAGTCCGAGCACACCCAGCTGGCGGCCGACCTGGCGGCGATCCAGACGGCGCTGATCCCGGAGATCCCGCCCGCGCTCGGTGGACTTGACGTGTCGGTCGCCTACCGCCCCGCGGACGGCCCCGGGGCGGGCGGCGACTTCTACGACGTGTTCGCGCTCGGCGGAGACCGGGTGGCGATCATCGTCGGCGACGTCTCCGGACACGGCCGCGACGCGCTGGGACGCGCCGCCCACATGCATTACACGCTGCGCGCCTACGTGGAGATGGGCCTGGAGCCGCGGGCGGCGCTCAAGCTGGCCGGCCGCGTGCTCGGTGCCGACGAGGACGACCTGTTCACCACGGTGGCGGTCGCGGTCCACGACGCGGACGCGGCCACACTCACCTACGCCACCGCGGGCCACCCGGCCCCGCTGCTGGCCGGTCCCGGCGCGCATGAGCCGCTGACCCGCTGCGCCTCGCCGGCACTGGGCTGGGGAGCGCCGACGGGGCGGCGCCAGACGAGCATCTCCTTCCCGCAGGGCGCCCGCGCCTGCTTCTTCACCGACGGTGTCACCGAGGCCCGCGTCGGCGATGGGCTGCTGGGACGGGAGCGACTCGCCGACATGGTGAGCACCGCCGGCCCCGGCCTGGCTGCGTCCGAGCTGCTTGAGCGGGTCCAGGAGCGGGCGAACGGCATCCACGACGACATGGCGGCCTGCATCGTGGAGGCGACCGTCGGCAGCGTGCTGTGTGACCGGCGCATCGAGGAGTTGGAGGTCGATGCCCGGCAGATCGCCGCCGGCCAGGTTGAGCGCTTCCTGGTGGCCTGCGGCGTTGCGGCGGGCGAGGTCGATGCGATCATCGCCGAGGCCCGCGAGACGGCTGCCGAGCATGGTGCCGCGCTGCTGCGGGTGGAGCTGGAGGCCGACGAGGCCATCCCGTCGGTGACGGGTCCGGGCGTCGGCCGTCCGGAGCTCCAGCAGGCCTAAAAGAACGGACCGGCCTGACGAGCAGGCCGGCCCTGGGTCCGGGAGGCTGGAGAGAGGCGGCTTATCAGGCGGCGGCGCCGAGGCGCTCCATGAGCTCGGCGCTGTCGCAGGACCGGCGGTCCAGGGCGCGGTCGAAGGCGGCGCCGTAGTGGGCCATGACGGCCAGCAGGACGTCGCGGGTGCCGACGGATGAGGCACCGCGCTGGGCCGCCAGCCGGGAGGCGGCCGCCGTCACCAGGTGAAGCGTCTGCTGGGGAGTGTGCTCGGGGGTCTTCTCCGGGATGGGGGCGGCGGCATCGAGCTGGGCCTCGCCGACACCCAGCGCCTGCAGCGAAGCTCCGGCCTCGCCGTAGAGCCGCAGGGGCCGCAGCCACCGCTCCACCTCATCATCGACCGACTCGGCGAACGGCAGCGCCGTGCCGGCCAGTCCGAGGACCGTCAGCGCATCGTGGGAAAGGCTGATAGCTGTCATGGTGAAAGTGATCGGCCGCCCCCGGCGACGCTTGATCGCAGCACGCCGGGATTCGGCGTACCGATGGGCCGCCTACGGGCGCCGGAACTCGGCGCGGGCCCGGTGCACGGGCTCGCGGGCCGCGCAGCCGTCCACGTGGTCGTTGACCAGCCCCATCGACTGCATGAACGCGTACACGGTTGTGGGACCGACGAAGCGCCAGCCGCGGCGCTTGAGATCCCGGGCCAGGGCCCGGGACTCGTCGGTTGCCGCCACCTGCGCCAGGCGCTCGCGGTCGATCCCGCCGCTGGGCGGCTCCGGCTCAAAGCTCCAGACATACCGGGCCAGCGATCCCTCGGTGGCGACGAGCTCGACCGCGCGCCGGGCGTTGTTGATCGCCGCCTCGATCTTGCCGCGGTGGCGGACGATCCCGGAATCGGCGAGCAGCCGCTCGATGTCGGCCTCGTCAAAGCGCGCCACTCGCTGGAAGTCAAATCCGGCGAACCCGCGGCGAAACGCCTCGCGCTTGCGCAGGATCGTCAGCCAGGAGAGGCCCGCCTGGAATCCCTCCAGGCTCAGCTTCTCGTACAGGCGCACGTCATCGGCGACCGGGAAGCCCCATTCGGTGTCGTGGTAGGCGCGGTACTCGGCCGAGCCCGCCGCCCACCAGCAGCGGGCGATGCCGTCGTCGCCGATGACGAGCCCGTCGTCTGAGGCGGCCATCAGCGGTCGTTGAGGTCAAGCACCGGAACGGGCGGCTGGACGGTGGTCTCGGATCCGGTGGAGACGATCGCGGTGCCGAGCGCGAAGAACTCGATCACGTGGCTGCCCCAACCATGGCTCTTCTCCGACAGGGACACCCCCACGATGCCCTCGGCGCCGAGCTCCTGGGCCTCTGACTGCATGCGCTGCATCGCCAGCTCGCGGGCGTCGTAGAGGGCCTGGGTGAAGTTCGGCAGCTCGACGTTGCGCCCGGTCTGGGCGACCGTGCGCAGCGGCCCGCGGCGTCCCACGTGATACACGCAGCTGCCCATCACCATCCCCACCGGCCGGTGCCCGGTGCGCAGCAGCGTCCAGAACTCCTGCCCGGACAGGTCGCTCTGGAACGGGCGGCCGTTGGGCGCCCGGTGCAGGACCCCGTCGCGGTGTCTGACCGCGGTGCCGATGGCGATGAACTCGGCCATGTTGGCGCCCCACTCATAGCGGCCGATGTCCAGGCGCACGCCGACGATGCCGTCGGCCCCCAGCTGGTCGGCCTCCTCCTCCATCCGGGTCATGGCGAGGTGCCGGGCGCTGTACATCGCTTGGGAGAGCACGTCGAGCTCGCGGCTGGTGGTCGGCCCGGCGACCTGAAAGCCGATGTGGAAGATGGAGCTGCCCACAACCAGGCCGACCGGGTCAAAGCCGGCGTCGGTGACGAGCAGGAACTCGTTGACCGACAGGTCGGACGTGTACAGGCCCTGGCGGTTCTGCTCCAGGCGCTCGCGGCCGGACTGTGGGATGCCCTCCAGCGAGCCGGCTTCGTAGTCGGTCATGTGCTCCTCATCCGGATGGTTGGCTTGATCAGCGGACGCGCCGGATCTCCCCCGGGCCGGATCGCGGTGCCCGCGCCGTGCATGGTGATCACCCAGCCGCGGCGCTCGGCGTCGCCGCGGCCGGAGACGAAGTACGGCAGGCCGAGCCGACCCCGCTGCCAGCCGCGGCGGCTGGTGCTCTGCAGCGACGAGGCCAGCGCCAGCTTGTCGCGGTGGATGGAGTGCGACAGCTGCACGCCGACCGCCCCGGTGCCGTGGGCGTCGGCGACCTGACCCTCCAGCCGGGCCCGCACCGTCTCCCGGGCGACCCTGAAACCGCGGCTGAGCTCCTCCAGCTCCCGGTTTTGTTGCGGGGTGCGCAGGCGCGTGAAGCGCACATCCAAAGGCGGTGAGGCGAAGATGACGGTGGTGGTCGCCAGCAGCCCGGACGGCTCATGGCCGGCGCTGCGCAGGCGCCAGTAGTCCTGCACCGACAGGTCGGTGAGGGTCGGCCACGCCTGTCCGGTGCTGCCGGGCAGGCGCACCGCCGTGCCGGTCACCATGTATTCAACGGTTCCGGCGCCGAGGTCGTGCTCGCCCCGGTGCAGGCGCACGCCCACCACGGCGTCGGCGTTGACCTGAAGCGCCTCCTCCACGAGGCGGTCCAGGGCCCGGCGCCGGGCGGTGTTCCAGGCATCGGTGAGCACGTCAAGTTCGCAGACCTCGGCGCTGTGCCACGTGTAGTTGCGCACCGCCGACACGGAGGCATCGGTGATCCGGTTGCGGTAGCCGGCGGGGATGTTGTTGTAGGAGTTGCCGACATAGCCGGAGGAGAACACGATCTGCCCCGGCGGCAGGGCGGGCAGGTACTGCCAGCCCGTGCGGATGACGCTGGCGCCCATCACCTGCGCCACCGGTTGCGGGCCCATCCGCTGCAGCAGGGCGAACTCGTTGACCGACAGCCCGCTCGTGAACAGCGCGCCCTCGGCCGTCAGCGCCCGCAGCCGGCGCTCGGCCTCCAGGGGGATTCCGCCGTTCTCGATTCGCTCCCGGGACTGCGCCTGCTCCGGATCGTCCTCATCGCCCCGTCGGAAGAATCCCACCTTCGCTCCTCGCCGCTGGTGTGCCGGCCCCGGCTACTGCGTCAGATTAAGCATTCGGCTCGTGTCAGACGCCGTTTCCGGCGCGACTGGGCACTGGGAGAGTTTCTCCATCAGCTCGGACGTCCCTCGGAACACCACGGGGCCTCCGGGGGCGACCAAACCAAGGAGCGTCACATGTTCTCCCCGCTCACCGCGCAGATGATCGAGGCCCGGCAGCGTGAAATCGAGGCCCGGGCGGCCCACGCGCATCACCTCGACGCGCTGCGCGACCTGCGGCCCCAGAAGGAGACGCCCCGGCGCCATTTCCGCCTCCGCGCCCCGTCGCTGGCGCTGTTCGGCGCGCGCGTCGCCCGCCGGGCGTAGGTCCGCGCCGGGCGATCGGGCGAGTGGTCGCTCACGCAAATACGCCCGCATTCGAGGCACGCCTCTCGGTGCGAACGCACGTACGTGAACGACCACTACGCGGCCCGGGCCACGCGCCAGCGTGACCGGGCCAGCTCCCGGAAGTCCGGCCAGCCACCTGGCGGTCCGGCGGGGCGGTGCAGGAAGCGTGGGTCGCCGGCCGGCAGCGCGGCGAGCCGGGCGCCCGAGGACCCGTGACGGAGCTCCCGGGTCACGGTCTCGACGGCCGTGTGCGTGACCTCGCGCCGGCGCCGGGCGCTCATCAGGTTCGCGCCCATGACGTCCAGGTCCTGGACGGTGGGCTGGATCAGCACCACCTCCATGCCCGCCTCCCGCAGGCGCCGGGCCTCAGCGCCGAGTCGGCGCCCGGCGGCCTGGCGCATGCGCAGCGCCAGTCGCTCGGCGGGGTGCCGGGTGGCCTCGGCGTGCAGCGACGACATCGGGTTGAGCGCGACGACGAGGTCAAGCGGCTCGCGCCGGAGAATGTCGAGGTTGGAGGTTGAGTGCACCCCGCCGTCGACGTAGGGGCGGCCGCCGATCTTGACCGGACGGTAGAAGCCGGGGATGGCGCACGAGGCGGCGACGGCGTCGTCCAGCTGCGCCGGCGGTGAGCCCTGGCGCCCAAACGCGGTGCGGCGCCCGGTGGTGTAGTCGACGGCGACCGCCCAGAAGTTGGGGTGCGGCGCCCACGGGTCGGCACACGCTCGGCGGACGGTGGCCTTGAGCGGCTCGGTGGAGACGATGCCCCGCGGCAGCCAGCCGGAGACCACCGCCATCGGCGAGTACCGGTACGGGCGGGCCAGCGACGCCAGCGCCAGGCGCCATGAGCCGGGGCCGAGCGCCAGCCCGCCGCGGTCCAGCCGGAAGGCGGCGCCGGCGGAACGGTCCGCGGGCGCGGCCGTGCCTGCGTCCCCCGCCGCGTCGGCCGCGTCGGCCGCCGCCGGTTCGTCAAGCAGCTCGCCGGCGGTGTGGGCGAGCATCAGCCACGGCGGAACCCCGGAGGCGAGCAGGGCGCCGACCACCGACCCCGCCGAGGTGCCGACGATGTAGTCGGCGGTTCCCGGATCCCAGCCCGTCTCGGCGGCGATCGCGGTCAGCGCGCCGATCAGCCACGCGCTGCCAAGAATCCCGCCGGCGCCGAGGACGAGTCCGACGCGGGGCGAGACCTGGGCGGGAGGTCGTCGCTTGGACGGCATCCGCACAAGCGTACGCACTCCGGATGGCGCTGGGCGCCGGAAAGCGTAGTTTTCCGATCAGGGGGCGAGCCGCTCCCGATCCCATCCGCCGGACGCCCCGGGGCGGTAGCGGAGGCGGTCGTGGAGGCGACTGGCGCGGCCCTGCCAGAATTCAAACACCTTCGGCGTGAGGCGAAAGCCGCCCCAGTTGTCGGGCAGCGGCAGTTCGCCGCCCTCGTAGCGCGCGCTCAGTTCGGCGACGCGCGCCTCCAGCGCCTGACGGCTCTCGATGGAGCGGCTCTGGGGGGAGGCGAGCGCGCTCAGCTGGCTGCCCCGGGCCCGGCTGCGGACGTAGGCGGCCGTCTCCTCCGCGGTCGTCCGCTGCACCGGCCCCTCCACGCGGACCTGCCTGGCCAGCGGGATCCAATGAAACAGGAGCGCCGCCCGCGGGTTGGCGGCCAGTTCGCGCCCCTTGCGGCTCTCGTAGTTGGTGTAGAACACGAAGCCGCGCGCATCCGCCCGCTTGACGAGCACCATCCGCACCGAGGGGGCGCCCGCGGGCGTGGCCGTGGCCAGTGCCGCCGCCTCCGGCGCGGCCACTCCGGCCGCCGCGGCTTCCTGAAACCAGACGGCGAACTGAGCCACCGGATCCGGGTCGACATCCTCCTCGCGCAGTGGCTGTGACTCGTCGCTCACGTCAGGCGCGATGGTATTGAGGGGATCGCCGGTCCGTCACCTGGCGTTGTGTGCTGAGGCTAATACCCGGGCTCTTCGCGCACCTGGGCGGCTAACGGGACGTATGGTCCCGTTACTCGCCCAGGCCCCCCGTGGTCCACATCGGCGGTGAGCGAAGCGGGAAGCCGCGCAGCGCGTCAGACTGTTACGGCGGCGATGACGAGTGGACGATTGGAGCGAGAGTTGCCGCGCACCCACGACGCGCCGTGGCTGGCGCGCCGGTCGCTCGGCGACTGGTTTGCGGCGGCGCTGGCGCCGGATGAGCTGCATCGCGCCAAGCTGCTGACCAGCGAGCTGGTGACGAACGCCGTCCTGCATGGGCGCGGGCAGATCGCGCTCGGCGCACGTCTGAACGACAGCCGCCTGCGGGTCGAGGTGGCCGACGAGGGCCCGGGGTTCGAATACGTCGTGGGCCGGGCGCCGTTTGATCGCCTGCGGGGGCACGGGCTGGCCATCGTCGACGCCGAGTCCGACGGCTGGGGGGTTGCCCAGGGGCAGACCCGGGTCTGGTTTGAGCTGGCGGTGTCGACGCCAGCGGCCGCGCAAGCACCCACTCAGCCACGGCGGAGGTCATAGGCGGGGCGGCGCCGCCAGGCGGCGGGCGGTCTCGGTCGCCACCTCGGCGGCGTCGGCGGCGATCCGGCGCACGAGGTCCCCCGCGGGTTCGGCCACGGCCAGCGCGTGGGCCTGCCCGGCCCACAGGTTGATCGCCTCGGCGTCGCCCGCCCGGCGGGCGGCGGCCCGCAGGGGCGCGGTCAGGTGGTGGACCTGGGGGTAGGCGGCGGGGGCGTCACCTTCGTGCTCGGTCATGAAGCGGTTGACGATGCCGCGGGCGCGGCGCCCGCTGAACGCGCGGGTCGTCCGCGTCGGCGCCGGTGCGGCCAGCCGTTCGCGGTGAGCGGGCGAGGTGCCCGCCTCCGGCGTCAGCATCAGCGCGCTGCCCAGCTGGGCGGCCGCGGCGCCCGCGCAGAGCGCAGCGGCGACACCGGCGCCGTCCATGATCCCACCGGTGGCCACCAGGCTCAGCCGCGTCTGGCGCGCGATGACGCGCAGGAGCGCGAGCAGGCCAAGCTCCTCGGCGTCGGCGGTGTCGTCAAACGCGGCCCGGTGGCCCCCGGCCTCGCTGCCCTGGACGATGAGCGCATCGGCGCCGGCGTCCTCGGCGACCCGGGCCTCGTGCGGCGCCGTGACCGTGACCCACACGGCGGCGCCGGCCTCGTGGAGGCTGTCGATGGCGGAGGGCTCCGGGCAGCCGAACGTGAACGAGACGACGGGCACGGTCTCGGCGGCGACGACCTGAAGCTTGGCGGCGTAGCCGTCGTCGTCGCGGCGTCCGTCGCCCAGTTCGGCGCCGAGCCGCCGGGCATCCTCGGCCAGCGAGCGCGCGTACGCGGAGACCGCCTCAGCCGGCGCGGCCGTCCCGGGCGGCGCGAAGATGTTGACGCCGAACGGCAGCGGGGTGCGCTCGCGCAGCGCCCGGATGTCGCCGGCGAGCGCCTCCGCGGAGCGGTACCCGGCGGCGAGGAAGCCGAGGCCGCCGGCGCCGCAGACCGCCGCGGCGAGTTCGACCGTCGAGGGGCCGCCGGCCATCGGCGCTTGGACGATCGGGATCTTCAGCTGCGTGAGGTCGAAGATCACGCGCGCACCCGGTCCTCTACAGGGCCGCGAAGTCCTCAAACAGCGCCCGGGCCGCCGCGATCCCCAGCGGAACGTACTCCGCCAGCAGCCGCTCGTTGGGAGAGTGGATGTTGGCGTCCGGGAGCGAGAAGCCGGTGATGATGGTGGGGATGCCGCGCTCGCTGAGGGCGGGGACGATCGGCAGCGTCCCGCCGGAGCGGATGAGCGCCGGGCGCACGCCGAGCGCCCGCTCAAACGCGGCCAGCCCCAGCGTGACCGCCTGGGCGTCGGGCGAGACCAGCCCGGGGGGCGCCGCCGACAGCAGCTCAACCTCAAGCTCGGCGCCGGCCGGGGCCTGCTCGCGCACGAGTTGCTCAAACGCGGCGGTGATCTCGTCGACCCGCTGGCCGGGGGCCAGCCGGATCGAGACGTTGGCGATCGCCTCCACCGGGATGACCGTCTTCTGGATGACCGGGGAGCCACTCTGGATCCCGTTGACGTCGAGGCTGGGCTCGGCGAACGTGCGCAGGTAGAACTCCTCGGCGGCGCGAGGGTCGCTTGGCCTGGCGCCCTGCGCGGCGAGCTCGTGGGCTCCGGTGGGCAGCGACCGCCAGCCCTCCAGCTCCTCGGCGGTGGGCGCGGTCAGGCCACGGCGCAGGGGCGCGGCCAGGCGACCGTCGCCGGCGACGACTCCGTCAAGCGTCCGCATCAGCGCGTGGGCGGCGTTCAGCGCAGCGCCGCCGTAGACGCCGGAGTGCAGGTCGCGCTCGCCGGAGCGCAGCGTGACGTGGAAGTAGATGACGCCGCGGGTGGCGATGTTGAACGCCGGCACGTCGCGGGCGATCATGCCGCTGTCGAAGATGACGGCGGCATCGGCGCCGCGCTCGTCGGCGGCGAGGAACTCCAGGATGCGGTGCCCGCCGGTCTCCTCCTCGCCGTCGCAGGTGAAGCGGACGTTGACCGGCAGGTCGCCGCTTGCCGCCAGCTCCCGCGCGGCGCACAGCAGCAGGTACAGCTGGCCCTTGTCGTCGGCGACGCCGCGGGCGTAGAGGTGCTCGTCGCGGATCTCCGGCTCAAACGGCGCCGACTCCCACAGCTCAAGGGGATCAGGCGGCTGGACGTCGAAGTGCCCGTAGCAGAGGACGGTGGGGGCGGTCTCGGCCTGGCGCGAGGCACGGATCTCTCCGATCGCCAGCGGCTCGCCCTCCCAGTGCAGCAGCTCGGCGGTCCCGCCGGCGGCGCGGATGAAGTCACACACCCATTCGCCGGCGCGCCGGACGTCGGCCGCATGCGCGGGATCGGCGCTCACCGAGGGGATGCGCAGGAACTCGGCCAGCTCGTCAAACCAGCTCGTCATGGGGACGAGCCTACTTCTCGGAGGCGGCGGACGCGTCCCAGTGGCGGGGGTCGGCCGCCGTCAGCTGACGCCGGCGGCGACGCGCTCGGTCGCCGCGACATGCGTGACGGGCAGTCCCAGCGCCCTCGCCTTGCTCACGAGGTCGAGCTTCAGCCACCGCGAGATCCCCAGCGGCAGCGTGGAGATGATGATCTCGTCGTAGTTGCCGAGGTTGACGGCGTCCTCGATCGCCATCAGCGGCTCGGCATCCCCGACGCTGCCGGTGACCTCGCTGCCGGCCGCGGTCGAGAGCCGTGGCAGCGCCTCCTCCAGCACGCGGCGCGCCTCGCGGTCGCCGGCCTCGAGGGGATCGACGACCTTGTGCATGCCGTGTGGCCGGCGGGGCACGACGAGATGAAAGCGGGCGGGGCCGCGGGCGGCGCGGTGGCGGACGGCGCTCACCAGGGCCCGGTTGGCCGCGGTCTGATGGGCAACCACGAGGACATTGACCGGTTCAGGCATGGCTCACCTCCGGCGGAGGAATGTGCTTTCTGTTACGAGAACGATTGTCGCACCGCCGCACGGTGTGCGGCAAGGGCGCCCGGTGAGACCATCTGTCTCATGACGTGCCCCGCTCCGGGAGCCCTGTACGACGCGATCGGGAGGTCGTATGCCGGCCAGCGGCGAACCGACCCGCGGATCGCCCGCCGGATATGGTCCGCGCTGGGGGACGCCCGGACCGTCCTCAACGTCGGCGCCGGCACCGGCTCATACGAGCCGGCCGATCGCGAGGTGACCGCCGTTGAGCCGTCCGCGGTCATGCGCGGCCAGCGGCCGCCGGGCGCGGCGCCGTGCATCGACGCCGTCGCCGAGGCGCTGCCGTTCGCCGATGGGACGTTCGATGCCGCGATGGCGGTTCTCTCCGACCACCACTGGCGTGATCCGATCGCCGGGCTGCGCGAGATGTCGCGGGTGGCCCGCCGCGTCGTCGTGTTCCAGTGGGACAACACGCGGGTGCATGAGTTCTGGCTGGTGCGCGACTACCTGCCGGAGTTCACGACGCTGGCCAGCCGCGGGGGGCCGAGCCTGGCCGCGCGGGCCGCCGCCATCGGGGCGACGATGGCGCCCGTGCCCATCCCGTGGGACTGCCGGGACGGGTTCTTTCACTGCTACTGGCGGCGCCCGGAGGCATATCTGCGGCCCGAGGTCCGCCGGGGCACGTCGGTCTGGGCGCAGGTGGGGGCGGGGGTCGAGGAGCGGGCGGTGGCGGCACTCCGCGCCGACCTGGCGTCCGGTGCCTGGCGGGAGCGCAACCGTGATCTGCTCGGCCTCGAGGAGGCGGAGCTCGGCGCCCGGCTGCTCATGGCCTGACGGCCGTTCAGTCGCGGCCGAACGCGCGGCGGTGATAGTCGCGCCGCGCGGCGGCGTCGGCAGCCCCGGCGATCCGGGTGACCCCGAGCGCGCGCAGGATGGCATCGCGCACCGGGCGGGGCAGCGCCAGCCCCAGCTTGGCCGAGATGCCCTGAGAGCGCGGCACCCAGACCTCAAAGCGCCGGCGGTGGATGGCGTCGAGCACGGCGGCGGCCACCTCGTCCGGCGTCACCACGGGAAGAGCGCGCGGCCGGGCCTGGCCGTCGATCATCGCCGTGCGCACCTGGGAGGGCTGGACGACCGTGAACGCGATGCCGCTGCGGCGATACTCCAGCCGCAACGACTCGGTCAGCCCCACGATGCCGTGCTTGGTGGCGGCGTAGGTGGCGCTGCCGGGCAGCGGCACGCGGCCGGCGCCGGAGGCGATGTTGACAACGTGCCCCCGGCCGCGCGGGAGCATGCGGGCGAGGGCCAGCTTGGTGCCCAGCGTCGCGCCGTAGAGGTTGATGTCGATCTCGCGGCGGGTCACGTCGTCAGGCTCCTCATGAAACGGGCCCATCCAGTCAACGCCGGCGTTGTTGACCATGACCTCCAGCGGGCCGTGGCGGGCCTCGGCAGCGTCGAGGAAGGCGGTGAAGCGGCCGCGGTCGGCCACGTCAAGCTCGAGGGCGACGGCGGCCTCGCCGATCTCGGCGGCGACCCGGCGGGCGGCCTCGGCGTCGATGTCGCCGACGGCGACACGGGCGCCGGCCCCGGCCAGTCGGAGGGCGACGGCCCGGCCGATGCCGGCTCCGGCGCCGGTCACGGCGGCCGAGACACCGGCGAGCAGCGGCGGGGTGGCGGGGGGTGAGGAGCTCATGCACCCATCATCGTGCACGCGCCCGGGGCGCGGCACTCCGCCGAAGGCGTGATCAGGCGGTGGGGACCGGTGCCGGGGCGGTCAACTGCCGGTGTCGCGGGCGCCGGCGCATCGGCGCCAGCGCCTGAGTGGTGCGCTCGTAGCCCTCGCTGATGAGCTCCGGCCAGCGGCTGCGATCGATGAACAGGTCGTACAGCCACACACCGCGGCACAGGCGCGGATCGGCAGCGTCGATGATCGTCAGGGCGTCGCCGAGCTGGCGCTGCGCCCGCCGGGCGAACTCGACGTGGTAGGCCTGCTGCAGCTCGCGGCTGGCGCGCGCGAGGCCCATCGGCCGCCGTTGCCAGCCGGTGATGTCCTCCGGCGTCAGCCGCTCCGGGAGCATGAAGTTGATGCCGAACACGTGGTCGAACGGCCCGTGGTCGATGACCGGCTGGGTGGGCAGCAGTTCAACGACGCCGCCGTCGACATACAGATGCCCGTCCACCTCGACGGCCTCGATGAACACCGGCAGCGAGATGGTGATCCGTACCAGGCGGGCGAGCGTGAGCCCCGGCGTGGTGTGGGTGCCGAAGTACTCGGTCAGCCCCAGATCGGTGTTGTAGACGATCGTGGTCAGCGGAATCGGCAGCTGCCCGGCGGTCAGCCCGCCGAAGCGATCCTCGAACAGGCGCTGGATGGCGTCGCCCTTCATGGCCCCACTGAAGCCGCGCAGCGCGGTCAGCGCGAACAGGGGCAGGCGGCGCCACTGCGGATCGAGATAGCGCTCCGGACGCCAGGAGAGGGCGAAGTCGGCCATCTCCTGCGCCGACAGCCCGGCTGCCCACAGCGAGCTGAACATTCCGCCCCCGGACGCGCCGGAGATGAGCTCCGGCTCCAGCCCCGCCTCCTCAAACGCGCGAGTGGCGCCGATGAGGGCCACCGCGGCGCCGCCGCCGCCGGAGGCCACCACAGCGATTCGCCGGCTGCGCAACGCGGTGGCGGGCCGGCGGTGAAACGGCGGGAAGACCTCGGCGGGCGGGCGCGATGGCCGGTCGATGAGCGGAAGCGGCAGCAGCGCCCGGCGGGCGTGGCGCAGCAGGTCCACGTCGAGGGAGGCCCGCAGCCGCTGAGCGGAGGCATCAAGGTCCTCGAGGACGTGCTTGATGTTGTAGATGTCAGGGTCCGGGCCCACCGGGCAAGCGTCCCACCGCCGGGGCCCCGGGCCAGCGGTCCAAAGCCGCCTGCGGGATGCGGGGAACTACGCCAGCAGCGGCGCCAGGCGCTGCTCAAGGGCCGCGCGCGGCAGCGCCCCGACGATGCGGTCGACCTCCTGGCCGTCGCGCAGGACGACGAGCAGGGGGATCGACTGGGCGCCGAAGCGGGCTCCGAGTGCCGGGTTGGCGTCGACGTCGACCTTGACGACCTTCAGGTGCCCGGCATGGCGGCGGGCCAGCTCCTGGAGCACGGGAGCGACCATCCGGCACGGTCCGCACCAGGCGGCCCAGAAGTCCACGAGCACCGGCACGCTCGCCGCCGTCTCCTCGCCGAAGGACGCGGTGTCGGCGTTGACGAGCCACGTCAGCGGGGTCTTACAACGGGCGCAGCGGGGTACCCCGTGGGGAATGGCGGCCACCCGGTTGCGGGCCCCACACGACGCACATGTGATGATGGACGGCATCAACTTCGCGTTCTACCACCTCTGGACCGCCCGGCGCGGGCGCTCCGTGCTCACGTGCTGACCTGGCTCATCGCCGCCGCGACGCCCCAGCTGCCGGGCGTGCTGCATGCCCTGCAGCCGACGCTTGACCATTACGGCTACCTGGCGGTGTTCGGTCTGGTCCTGCTGGAGGACTTCGGCGTACCGGTTCCCGGAGAGACCGTGCTCATCCTGGCCGCCGTGTACGCCGGCGCTGGGCGCCTCAGTCTGGCGCTGGTGGCGATCCTCGGCTTTGTGGGAGCGGTTGTCGGCGACAACATCGGCTTCGCCATCGGACACTTCGGCGGACGGCCCCTGGTCGAGCGCTGGGGGCGCTACATCCTGCTCACGCCCGAGCGCGTCGACAAGGCGACCTCCTTCTTCGAGCGCCACGGCGGCAAGATCATCATCGTGGCCCGGTTCGTTGAGGGGCTGCGCCAGGCCAACGGGATCATCGCCGGCATGAGCGGCCTGCACTGGCTGCGCTTCCTGTTCTTCAACGCGATCGGCGCCGCACTCTGGGTGGGGGTGTGGGTGACGCTCGGCTACGTCTCGGGCAGCCACATCGATTCGATCTACCACACCGCGGTCAAGTACGAGGCCTACCTGGGGATCGCCGTCGGCATCTTCGTCCTGGCCTGGATCGCGCGGCGCGTGTGGCGCTGGCGGGCGCAGCGCGCCGCCGCGCCTGAGGCCTCCTCAGCGGGCAACCAGGTCGACCGGTAGCGACCCGTACCGAAGCAGCAGCGCCAGGGTCCGCGCCGACGCCGCGGTGAAGCCGCCGGTGATATCGGCGCCGCCCGTGCCGGTGACGCGGACCCCGTCCGGGTACTGCCGAAAATCGATCTGGGGGACGCTGAGTAGCCGGTCGTCGAGCGCGATGGCGAAGTGCTGTGCGAACGTCATCCCGCCGGTGCTGACGCTCGCCCCGCGGCGGGCGATCACCGCCGTGCCGTGCTGGAAGGCGGCGGCGCCGGCCGGCGTGAGCCCAAACTGCACGTCCGGCGCGCCCGACGCGTCGGTGCCGGCTCGCGGATGGGTGATCTCACCGCCGGTCAACAGCGGACGGTCGCGCAGGACGTAGAACCGAGCGCCGGGGTCGGCGAGGCCAGGCGCGGCCGGAGTGATCCCGGGCGCGACGGCCTGGAGCACGGCGAGTCCGGGCGGGACGACGAGCTCCTGACCCTGGCGCGGCGCCACACCGGCCGGCAGCTGGCCGCTGAGC
>DASSZQ010000310.1:0-3589 GCA_035702755.1 Solirubrobacteraceae bacterium
CCGCCTCGCGGCCGCCTGAGACGAGCTTCATCGAGTCCGCCGCCGCCCGGTGCGGGTGGCGGCGACTCGGCTTCTCGCCGGGACCCACCCGGACCGCTGACCGGCAGGCGGCGCGTCAGCCGCGGGACCCCAGACGCTCAAGGCTGCCGGGCGCGGGCAGCGCAATCCAGCCCTCGTGCCGCGCCGCCCGGCCGTGCTCGGCGGGCACCGGGAGCACCGCGCCGATCGCCGCCGCCCGGGCGACAAGCGCGCAGATGAGGGCGTCGAGGGTGTCGTGGCTGACCCGGCACGCCTCCCATTGCGACGCCGTCAGCTCCAGCCATGGACACCTCTGCCGCAGCTCGGCAATGAGCCCCTGGCGGGCCTCGAGCGACCGCGCGCGCGCCTGCGGCGCCTGCGCCTTGTACCCGCGGGCGGGCAGCTCCCAGCAGCGCAGGGCCGCCGCCGGATAGCCCTCCACAGCGCCGTCGCCGCCGAGCAGGTCGCCGACGGCCCACGCCGTCAGCAGCCGGGCGCACCGCCAGGCGCACACGCCGATGCGGTCCGCGGACGGGCTCAGTGGCCAGATGCCGGTGACCCGGTGGACCTCCAGATCGGTGACGCGGTAGCGCAGCTGCTGGGCCGTGGTCTGGGGCCAGCGCCGCTCGATCGACCACCGCCCCAGGGCCGCGGTCAGCGCCTCCGGCCAGGCGAACGGCGCGTCGATCGCGGTCATCGCGCTGTCTCGGCGCAGTCCGGTCAGCGCCGCATCGTCGAGGCCGCGGCGGAGCTCGACGGCGACGGCCGCCTCACCGCTCCAGGCCAGCGTGCACGCCGCCGTACCCGCCGGCTGCGCGGCCAGATCAATGCCGAGCGTCCTCATGCCGCCGGCCGCCAGACGACGAGCCGGTGGCCGAGGTCAAGCGACGTGCGCCCGGCCAGCTCCGCGTTGCGCCGTGCCCATGTGCCGTCGGCGATGTCGGCAGCCAGGCGCGCCAGGCCGGCGGTGCGCTCCGCCTCCGGGGCCCGGGCAAACATGGCCATGCCGCGGCGCACGTCGGGGTCAAGCAGCGCGTCCGGGCGCCGCCAGAAGGCATGGACAAATCCGTCACGGCAGTCGTGGGGGACCGGCACCGGCGTCACCACCGGCGCCCCCGGCAGCAGCGAGGTGACGGCGGGCAGCGGCGCGAACAGGTGACGGCCGGAGGGCAGGTAGTCACGGGGCAGCCAGAAACGGGCGGCGATGTCGGCGTCGACGGTGAGAATGACGATGCCGCGGCGGCTGACCCGCAGCATCTCGGCGATGCCCCGCCGCCGGTCCCGCCAGTGAAAGTCGGTGTAGATCGCCATCGCCACATCGACGCTGTCGTCCGCCAGCGGCAGGCTCTCGGCGGCGGCCGCCAGGCACGGGGCCGCGCCGCCCGGGCGCTGCGCGCGCATCTGCGCCGAGGGCTCGACGGCGACCAGGTCGGTGCCGGCGGGCTCGTAGGCCCCGGCGCCCGCGCCGACGTTGACGATGCTGTGCGCATCGGCCAGCGCCGCTTCGATGAGGCGCTGGATGCGCGGGTCGGCGCGGCGGCTGTCGGTGTAGTGGCGCCCGATGCGCTCATACAGCGGCGCGGTCATGCTCCGCCGACCACCACCGGGTCGCGCGGGACACGCTCCGGATCGAACTCGTGCAGCAGTTCGGCCGGCTCGCCGACCTCGTCGCGTCCGAGCGCCAGGCCCAGCGTATGGGCGAGAAACGCCAGCGTCGCCGGCGGCGCCTCATCGCGCTGGGCGAGCGTCGCGGCGCCGTGGCGCTTGGCCAGCCGGGCGCCGTCGGCTCCCAGCACCAGCGGCACGTGGGCGTACGCGGGCACGGGCAGCCCCAGGAGGCGGGCGAGCAGGATCTGGCGGGGAGTGGAATCGGCCAGATCGGCGCCGCGCACCACCTCGCCGATCCGTTGCTCGGCGTCATCGACGACGACGGCGAGCTGATAGGCGGGCACCCCGTCGGCGCGGCGCACAACGAAGTCGTCGACGACGCTGCTGCGGCGGCCGAGCAGCCGGTCGACGAACTCCACGCGCGCCCGTTCGGCCCGGACCCGCAGGGCAAATGGGCGACCCTCGGCGACGCGCGCCCGCCGCTGGGCGCCGCTCAGGGCGCGGCACGTGCCGGGATAGGCGCCCTCCGGAAGATCACCGTGCGGCGCCGACGCGGCGTCACGGATTTCGGCACGCGTGCAGAAGCACGGATACAGGCGCTCCTGGACATGCAGCTGCGCCAGCGCATCGTCATACAGCTCCATGCGCTCGGATTGGCGGACGGGCGGGGCATCCCAGTCGATTCCCAGGGCACACAGGTCGGCGAGTTGGGCGCGTTCAAACTCGCGGCGCGAGCGCTGGGGGTCGAGATCCTCGATGCGCACCACAAATCCGGCCCGCTGCGAGCGGGCGAACAGCCACGCGGCGAGCGCCGTGCGCAGGCTGCCGAGATGCAGCGGTCCGGTGGGGGAGGGGGCGAAGCGCCCGTCGGCCGACACGCTGACATTGTGTCGGCGTGGCGCGTCCCGTCCCGCCCCGGCTTTCGTATCGTCCGCTCCGGCTCGTGGAGACCCGTCAGTGGAGATAGTCCTGGCTCTTGTGTCGGCGCTGCTGTTCGCGCTCGGCACCGTCCTGCAGCAGCGTGCCGGCGCGCAGGCGCCGGCCCACGGAACCAGCTCCGGGCTGCTGTTGCGGATGGCCCGCCGGCCCATGTGGGTGGCCGGGATCGCCGCCGACGGCCTCGGCTTTCTCGCCCAGGCGGCGGCGCTGGGAGTGGGGCGGCTGTCGGTCGTGCAGCCGCTGCTGGTGACCAGCGTCGTGTTCGCGCTGCCCCTGGGCGTCAGACTGAGCGGGCAGCGGGTGCGGCGCAGCGACGGCGCGGCGGCCGTGCTCGTCGTCCTGGCGCTGGTTGCCTTTCTCGTGGTCGCCCGCCCCTCCGGCGGCCGGCCGGAGGCGCCGCTCGGTGAGTGGGTGCTGGCCGGGATCGTCTGTGGGGCGGTGTGTGCGCCCCTGGTGATCCTGGCCCGGCGTGCTCCCCCGGCCCGCCGGGCGGCACTGCTCGGGGCCGCCGCCGGCGTCCTGTTCGCGCTGTCGGCGGCGTTGACCAAGGCGGTCGTCGACGAGTTGCACCGCGGTGTCCTGCATGTGGTGGCCAGCTGGCAGCTGTATGCGCTGGTGGGGGTGGGCTACGTGTCGATGACGCTCAACCAGCTCGCGCTCGACACCGGGGCGCTCGCGCCCACGATGGCCACCAGCACCGCGCTTGACCCGGTGGCGAGCATCGTGCTGGGCGTGACGCTGTTTGCCGAGTCGCCCCGGGGCGGGGGGCTCGCCGTGGCGGCGATGGTCGTCTCCCTCGCCCTGGTCCTGATCGGCATCATCGTCCTGGCCCGCTCGGAGGCCCACCTCGCCGAACCGGCGCCCGCGTCGGTCAGCGGGGGTGCATCCCCAGCTGCTCGCCCAGGCCCATGGTCGTGATCACGGCGCGCAGCAGCACCGGCGGGTCGCGCAGCTCAAACTCCGGCACCGACATCGACCACTGCAACCACAGCGAGATCGCCGAGCTGTCGGCGAACCGGACCCC
>DASSZQ010000018.1:0-8590 GCA_035702755.1 Solirubrobacteraceae bacterium
CGCACGGCCAAGGAGATCGGCGCGCCGCGGGTGGAGGTGGCCGAGGCTCTGGAGACGGCGGCGCTCGCCGAATTGCGGGCCCGCCGCCCGGACCGGGTGCTCGCCACCAACGTCGAGTTCTGGTCAGCGGTGGTGCTTGACTTCGCCGAGGTCCCGCCGGAGCTGTTCACCCCCATGTTCACCTGCGCCCGGACGGCCGGCTGGTCGGCGCACATCATGGAGCAGAAGCGCGAGGGCAAGCTCATCCGGCCGACGGCACGGTACGTGGGACCGGGGCCACGGCCCCTGTCTGAGCTGCGGGCCCGGAGCTGAGCTCAGCCCCCGTAGGGGCCCTGGAGATACTCGGCGAGCATCCGGCTGGCGCAGAAGCGCGGCCCCAGCGTGCGCAGCGAAGCCCGCATCCGCTCCACCCAGCGCTGCGGGATCCCGGACTCGTCGCGGTCGTAGAACGCCGGCAGGACCTCATCCTTGAGCAGGCCGTGGAAGGCGATCGCGTCCCGCTCGTCCTGAGCGTGGTGGTCGGCCATGACCTCCCCGGAGATCGCCCAGCCGTTGCTGCCGTCGTAGGCCTCGGCCCACCAGCCGTCGAGCACGCTCAGCTGCAGGCCGCCATTGAACGCCGCCTTCATCCCGCTGGTGCCGCTCGCCTCCAGCGGCGGGCGCGGCAGGTTGAGCCACACGTCGCAGCCCCGCACGAGCGCGGCGCCGGTGGCCAGGTCGTAGTCGTCGAGGAACACGACGCGCTCCCCCACGATGCGCGCGGCCTTGAGGCCGAAGATGCTCTGCAGGGCTCGCTTGGCCTCCTCGTCGCGCGGGTGCGCCTTGCCGGCGAGAACGACCTGGACGGGGCGCTCGCCCTCCAGCAGCTGGAGGGTGAACTCCGGATCGCGGGAGAGCATCTCCAACCGCTTGTAGGTGGCCACGCGCCGCGCAAATCCCAGTGTCAGCACCTCCGGGTCAAACGCCCGGGCGGCCGCGCTCACGTACTCGCGCACGTCGCCGCGCACCAGCCGGTCGCTGATGCTGCGCCCCCGGACGAACGACACCAGCTCGGCGCGCTGGCGGCAGCGCGCCGCCCACAGCTCATGCGCGGGGATGTCGTCGACCGCCTCCCACACGCCGGGGTCGGCGGCCCGCGCGCACCAGTCCTCCGGCAGGTATCGGTCCAGCAGCTCGCGCATGTGGGGCCCGATCCAGGTCGGCACGTGCACGCCGTTGGTGACGTAGCCGATGGGGACCTCGTCCACTCCGCGGTCAGGCCACAGGCCGTTCCACATCTCCCGCGCCACCTCGCCGTGGCGGCGGCTGACGGCGTTGGAGGCCCGGCTCATGCGCAGCGCGGCCTGGGTGACACCGAACGGCGCCGCGTCGTCCTCGGCGTCGTTGCGGCCGAGCGCAACGAGCTCGTTGACCGAACAGCCGAGCTCCTCGGCCAGCCGGCCGACGGCGGTCTCGATCTCCGCGGCCGGGTAGGAGTCATTGCCCGCCGGCACCGGCGTGTGCGTGGTGAACACGGTGCGCCGGCGCGCCTGCTCCAGCGCCTCGTCAAGCGAACACCCGGAGCTCCGCCCGGCGTCTCCGCGCGCCAGCTCCAGCGGCGCCAGCGCGGCGTGGCCCTCGTTGAGGTGGATGACCCCCGGCTCGTAGCCCATCGCCCGCAGGGCACGGATGCCGCCGACGCCGAGCAGCGCGTACTGGGCCAGGCGCGTCTGGGGGTCCCCGTCATAGAGGCGGCCGGTGATCCAGCTCTGAAGCTGATCGTTCTCCGGGCATTGCGTGTCGAGCAGGTAGAGCGGGACCCGGCCGACGTCGACGCGCCAGACGCGGGCCGTGACGTCCTGGTCGGCGATCGTCACCGTCACCGTCAGCGGCGCCGCGTCCGCGCCCGTCACCAGGGCCGCCGGCAGCCGGTCCGGATCGGTGTCGATCCAGTACTCGTGCTGCCAGCCGGAGGCATCGATGCGCTGGCGGAAGTAGCCCTTGCGGTACATCAGGCCCACGGCGACCAGCGGGACGGCCCGGTCGGAAGCCTCCTTCAGGAGGTCTCCGGCGAGCGCGCCCAGCCCTCCGGAGTAGACGGGCAGCGAGACGTGGACGCCGTACTCTGCGCACAGGAAGGCGACGGGGTGGCGGAGATCAAGCGGCGCCCCTACGAACGGGCGCTCGAGGTCGGCGGCGACCTTGGATTCAAGCTCCTGGGCGCGCGCGATCAGCGCCTCGTCCTCGGCGGCGCGGCGCAGGACGCGAGCCGGCGCCTCCTGCAGTAGACGGACCGGGTTGCTCCCGCACAGCGCAAAGCGCTCCGGGTCGACGGAGGCAAACAGCTCCGGGCCGCCGGCCAGCCACGACCAGCGGTAGTTGTAGGCGAGCCGGGCGAGCGGGGCGAGGGCCGGGGGAATGCGCTCGGCAAGATCCCCAGCCGCGCACGCGATGTCCTCCCGGCCGTCGTTGTGCGTTGCGATGGCGTGTTCCAAGCGGTCCGATTATGGGACATCCGCGCCGATAAGCGCCCTCTCACGAGCGTCTTAGGCACGGGTAACGGGGCGGAGCCACCATATGCCCTGCTAATGCGGGTTGAAAACCCATCCACCGTTTCGCCGCCCCCTGAGCTGTCGCCTGACGATGCGCGCCAGGTCCGGGACGACGGGCTGTCGCTCGTCGCCCGCACCAACCGCTGGCTGATCGGCGGCGCCCTGACGCTGGCCGCCGCCCTCACCGGCCTGACCGCGCATTCGTTCCACGCCACCACCGCCAGCGCGCACCCCAGCACCGGGTCGGCCGCGGCCCAGCCGAGCGCACCGAGCGCGCCCTCCGGCGATGACTCCGCGCCGCTTCAGTCGCCCTCCTCCGCGCCCGCGCCCGCCCCCGCCCCGGTGCAGCAGGCCCCCGCTCCCGTCGTGTCCGGCGGGTCCTAGCCCGCCCGCCGGCCCCCCGCCGTGCTGCTCACCGCCGTCGTCTCGCCGAGCCCGTACTGGTTCGTCACCCGGGGAACCGGGGCGGTGTCGCTCGTCCTGCTGACGCTCGCCATCGCGCTCGGCGTCGCCGATGTCCGGCGCACCCGCCTGGTCGGTGTGCCGCGCTTTGTCTTTGACTCCGTGCATCGCAGCGTCTCGCTGCTGGCGGTGACGTTCATCGCCGTGCACATCGTCACCGTGCTGCTGGACAGCTTTGCGCCGATCACCCTGCTCGACGTCTTCATCCCGTTTCACTCCCCGTACCGGCCCATCTGGCTCGGCCTGGGGACCGTGGCCTTCGATCTGCTCGTCGCGGTGACGATCACCAGCCTGCTGCGCATGCGCCTCGGCTATCGCGCCTGGCGGGCGACGCACTGGCTGGCCTACGGCAGCTGGCCGGTGGCGCTGGTGCACGGCTTCGGCACCGGCACCGACGGCCACACCCACTGGCTGCTGCTGCTCAGCGCGGCCTGCGTCGCCGTCATGCTCACCGCGGTCGTGGCCCGCGTCAGCGCCGGCTGGCCGAGCCACCTGCCCGCCCGGCTGTCGGCGCTGGGAGCGGCGGCGCTGGTGCCGATCGGACTCGCCGTCTGGCTGCCCTCCGGACCGATGGCGCCCGGCTGGGCGCGGCGCGCGGGCACACCGACGGCCCAGTTGGTGGCGGCGCACGGACCGGCCGCCGCCGGCGGGAGCGCCTCGTCCGCGGCGGGGGGCTCCTCGTCCGCGGCGGGGGGTTCGTCGACATCGGCGGGCGGCTCATCCACCTCGGCGGGCGCCACCGGGCCGCAGACGGTGTCGGTCACCGGAACGCTGCGCCAGGCGGTGCAGCCTGACAACTCGGCGCTCATCGACCTCTCCCTGACCACCGCCAGCGGCCAGGTTCACAACGTCCACATCCGCATCCGCGGCCAGGCGCTGCCGGGCGGAGGTGTGCAGATGACCACCAGCCGGGTATCTGCCGGCTCGATGGCCAACCCCGATCAATATCAGGGCCAGGTCACGGGCCTGGAGAACACCACGGTGCAGGCCAACGTGTCCGATGGCAGCGGCTCGCACCTCGCCCTGGTCGCGCAGCTCAGCCTCCCGCCGGGTGACGGCGGGGTCAGCGGCCAGATGACGATCACGCCCACTCGGTGAGCTGTCCGCGACTTCCGGCGCTGCTGCTGGCGGCCGTGGTCTGCCTGGCCGCGGCCGGCTGTGGCGGCTCCTCGTCCGGGTCGCCGTCCTCCTCCACGCGAGCCCGCGCACGGTCGACCGCGCACACCGCTGCGGCGGGCGCCGCCGCCGCCCGTCCGCACCCGGAGGGTCCCGCCCACCCGCGCCTGCTGCCCAGCGCCACCGCCACCGGCAATACGCCGTTCGTTCCCGCGATGACCGTGCGGGGCCAACCGGTGGCCTGGGTGGCGCGCCAGTCCGGCCTCGCCCTGCTCTCGTTCTCACAGCGTGGCACGGTCCTTCACCTCCACTCCGGAACCGTGGACGCCGGCCCGGTCGGCTGGCGCTGGGGACCTGACATCTCCTCCGGCGAGCGGCGGGTGGCGATCGCCGGCTTCAACGGCGGCTTCAAGCTCGACGTCGGCGCCGGCGGCTTTGCGTCCCACGGCCGGGTCGCCAGCCCGCTGCGCTCCGGGCTGGGATCGATCGTCACCTACTCCGACGGCTACACCGACATCGGCACGTGGGGCAGCGAGGTGCCCGCCCACGGGCGCCACGTCGTGACCGTCCGCCAGAACCTGGCGCTGCTCATCGATCACGGACGAGCCGCCGGGAACGTGGATTGCGCCTCCTGCTGGGGAGCGACGCTCGGCGGGGTCACCGATCCGGCGCGCTCGGCCCTGGGCATCACCGCCGACGGGCACCTCATCTGGGCCGGCGGCGAGCACCTGACGGTGTCCGCGCTCGCCTCCACGCTGCTCGCCGCCAAGGTGGTGCGGGCGGTGGAGCTGGACATCAACCCGGAGTGGGTGGCGGCCTACCTGTACGCCCACCACGGCAGCCACGGGCTCGCGCCGGTGCAGGTTGTGCCCGGTCAGCCCGGGATCCCGGGTCAGCTGCTGACGCCCTACGCCCGGGATTTCTTCGTCGTCGTCGCGCGCTGAGGCGGTCAGGCGGGTTGGCTAGTGTCACGGCGCGTGACTGGAGACGACGACGATCCGATGCTGCGCGGGGACGCGGCGCCGGGTGATCCGGGTTGCCGGCTCGGCGTGCTGGCGTTCGGCGATTCGATCACCAACGCCGGCGGCGAGCTGCAGTGGGGCGTGGCCCTGCAGTCCTGGGCGCTGTGGACCGCCCGCGCGCTCGGCATGGCGTACACCGGCTTCGCCGTCGACGGGGCGACGGTCAGCGACGTGCTCGGTCAGCAGATCCCGGCCTTTGAGGCCCGCTCGGTCCGGCGCGACGCCCGCTATGACCTCGGCTGCCTGTACATCGGCGTCAACGATGTGCGGTCGATCACCTGGGATGCGGCCGCCTTCGCCCGGGACTTCGAGCCGGCGCTGCGCTACGTGGCCGAGCGCTGTGACCGCGTGCTCACGGCCACCGCGCCGCTGCGGCTGGGGCGTCCGCCCGCCGGGGCCAAGGTGGCCGACCTCAACGCCATCGTGCGCGAGACGGCAGCCCGCGTCGGCGCCCTCGTCGTCGACCTCAGCGACTTCGGCGCCCGCAACCACGTGATGGTCGACCTCGTGCACCCCACCGCGTTCGGCCAGATCGCCATGGCCGAGCGGGCGCTCGCCGTGCTCGCCGCCGACGGCCTGCCCGCCCGCGCCGCCCCGGCCGCGATGATCAGCTACAGCCCCTCGCGCTGGCAGCGCCTGCGGGGCGACTGGACCTACGTCTACCGCGACCTCAAGGCGCGGGCGCAGGCGGCGGTCGACGCCCGGCAGCTGCGGGCGTCGCTGGCGCGCCAGGCGCAGCTGCAGGCGGGTGACGGCGGGTAGCCGGTCACCCCGCGGCCAGCCGCCCTGCCTCCTCGGTGACCTCGCGCAGCCGCTCGGCCAGGGCCGGGGTGAGCGCCCGGGGCTTCATCTGCCACTGCCAGCTGCCCCGCGCATTCCCCGGTTTGTTCATGCGCGCCTCGGAGCCGAGCCCCAGCACGTCCTGGGCCTGGAGCATGGCGGTGTGGGCGGGCGAGGAGAAGGCGAGGCGGATGAGACCCCACCACGGCCTCCGCCGGTCGGTGAATCCGCGGCGGGCCACCTCGGCGTCGACAAACTCGCGCTGCCCGGGGGGCAGCGACTCCAGCCAGCCGCGGATCGTGTCCTGGTCATGGGTGCTGGTGTAGACGATCCGGTCGGTGGCGTGGTTCTCCGGCCGGTGGGGGCTGGACGGCTCGTCAGGATCCATGCCGAACTGGATGACGAGCATGCCGGGCAGGCCGAGCTCCTCGCGCAGGTGCTCGACCGGTGGCGTGATCACGCCCAGGTCCTCGGCGACGAGCGGCAGAGGCCCGCCCAATGCATCCTCGACCGCCCGGAACAGGGCGATCCCGGGACCGCGCTTCCAGCTGCCGCCGATCGCCGTGCGCGCCCTGACCGGCACCGCCCAGTAGGCGACGAACCCGCGGAAGTGGTCGATGCGGGCGAGATCGAAGAGCTCCAGGGTGCGCCGGACGCGCTCCACCCACCAGCGGTAGCGGCGCCGGCGCAGCGCCGGCCAGTCATACAGCGGGTTGCCCCACAGCTGGCCCGTGCGCGAGTAGGCGTCCGGGGGCGCGCCGGCCACCAGGCCGGACTGAAACAGCTCCGGATGGAAGCGATGATCACAGCTGCCGGGCGACACGTAGATGGCGACGTCGCCCATGATCCGCACGCCGCGCTCGGCGGCGTAGGCGCGCAGCGCGCCCCACTCGCGGTCAAAGCGCACCTGATCCTGGACCGCGCCGCGCCCGGCGAACCGCTCCCACTCGCCGATCCAGAAGCGCTGGCGATCCCGGAACTCGCTGACCTGCGCCGCGCTCACCGGCGCCCGCGGCTCGGCGAGCAGCCCCTTCCAGGCGGCGAAGGCCGAACTGGACTTGTACGGCGAGTGGTAGCGGTCCGGCGGACCCAGGGGCAGCACCTGCCACCAGGACTGTCCCGCGGCGGCCAGCCAGTCGACGAACCGGTAGGCATCGCGACCGAGCCGACCCCCCGGCAGCGAGGTGATGTGCAGCTGGACACCGCTGGAGCGCGGCCGCTGCGCAGCGGTCGTTCCCGGTCGGTTCACGCACAGGTTCCTGAACGGTTCACGCGCTGGTGTTTACCCGAAGCGGTCAGCTGGATACCTTCCGGACAATGAGCATGCGCGCTTCGGCCCCCGCGTCCGCCCCCTCCGTGGCCGCGGCGCCGGCCCCCGCCGACGAGCCGGTCCGCCGGCCGCCCCGGCGGATCGTCATCCAGTACCCGGCGCCGGCCGTCGACGGCGGCCGCTATCCGGTCAAGCGCTGCGTCGGCGATCGGATCGACGTGGGAGTCGACGTCTTCCGCGACGGTCACGAGCTCATCCGCGCCGCCGTGCGCTTCCGCGGCCCCGGCGAGGAGCACTGGCAGGAGGTCGCCCTGCGCCGCATCGACGCCCATCTGGGGGGTGTGCGCTGGGCGACGGAGTTCGCCGTCGACCGCCCCGGTCGCTGGCAGTACACGATCGAGGCGTGGACCGACGTGTTCGGCACCTGGCGCGACGAGCTGCAACGCAAGGTCACCGCCGGCCAGCATGACCTGACCGGGGAGCTGTCGGAGGGCCTGCTTCACCTCAGAGCCGCCGCCGAGCGCGCGTCCGGGGAGGCGCGCGAGCTGATCGAGCATGCGTGCGCACAGCTCCAGGATCCAGAGGTCCCGGAGAGTGCCCGGCACGCGGCGGCGCTCGGCGAGGAGCTGGCCGCCGCCGTGGAGGAGGTCCAGGAGCGCCACGACGCGGTCTGCCTCGACCACCCGCTGACGATCGAGGTGGAGCGCCTGCGGGCCCGGTTCGGCGCCTGGTATGAGATGTTCCCACGCTCCTGGGGCGGGCTGAAGGGCGTGCAGGCGCAGCTTCCTCGCCTGGCCGAGCTGGGCTTCGACGTCATCTACCTGCCGCCCATCCATCCCATCGGCCTCACCAACCGCAAGGGCCGGGACAACGCGCTGACCGCCGAGCCCGGCGATCCCGGCTCGCCGTGGGCCATCGGCGACCATACCGGCGGCCACGACGCCATTCACCCGGACCTCGGCACCGAGGATGACCTGCGGGAGCTGACCGCCGCGGCGGCCGCGCTGGACATCGACATCGCCCTGGACTTCGCCATCCAGTGCTCGGCCGACCACCCGTGGCTGACCGAGCATCCGGAGTGGTTTCACCACCGCCCCGACGGCACGCTCAAGTACGCCGAGAATCCGCCCAAGCGCTACCAGGACATTTACAACCTGAACTTCGACTGCGAGGACTGGCGCGGCCTCTGGGACGCGCTGCTCGCCGTCGTGCTGCACTGGGTCGACTGCGGCATCAAGGTCTTCCGCGTGGATAACCCGCACACCAAGCCCTCGCCCTTCTGGGAATGGCTGATCGCGGAGGTGCAGAAGCGCGACCAGGACGTTGTGTTCCTGGCTGAGGCCTTCACCCGCCGAGCCGTGATGCGCCACCTCGCAAAGGTCGGCTTCACCCAGTCCTACACGTACTTC
>DASSZQ010000045.1:0-12241 GCA_035702755.1 Solirubrobacteraceae bacterium
GACGCCGGCATAACAAAGGCGTGATGAAGCGGGCACCTCCCGCCGAGGGCGCTCCGCGTCCAAGAGCCGCGGTGTGCCATCCGGTGGTCCGCCATTCGCCCGCACAACGGCCGCGATGAGCGGGCAGGGTCCGGGAGCAACCGTTTTGTACGAAACCCGGTTGGCGGCTTTGGATTTCGTCAGCGAGTGGGGCTCGGCGTCCGATCTGTACGAGAGCGCGCGGGTCAATGCGAATTTCGAACGATTCGGGTCCTCCACCATCCCCGCCGCCGTCCACCGTCTGCCAGCCTGCGCGGACCCGCTCCGCGCCTTGAGCTGTGAGGTCCCCCCCACCTACGGCCAGACGGACCCGGCGATGTCAGCGGCGCAGCGAGCGCGCGTCTGACCCGTTGGAGCGGCGCAGGTCGGTCTCGATCGCCCGCGCGGTGGCCAGCGCGAGCGGCAGGATGTCGCGGCGCAGCGTCGTCATCGTGCCCCGGCTGGCGTGCACCGAGACGTTCAGAGCGGCGACGACGGTCCCGGAGGCATCATGGATGGGCACCGCCAGCGACCGCAGCCCCTCCTCCAGCTCCTGGTCGACGGCCGCCCAGCCCTGGCGGCGCACCCGCTCCAGCACCGCCCGCAGGGCGACGGGGTCGGTGATGGTGTGGGCGGAGAGCGGCCGCAGCTCGATCCGGGCCAGCCGGGCGTCCAGCTCCTCGTCGCTGAGCGCGGCCAGCAGCACGCGGCCCATGGAGGTGGCGAACGCCGGCAGGCGGGTGCCGACCGAGAGCGTGATGCTCATGATCCGCCGCGTCGGCACGCGGGCCACGTAGACGACCTCGGTGTCGTCAAGCACCGAGATCGACGAGGACTCGTTGACGCGGGCCACCAGCGCCTCCATGTGCGGCTGGGCCACCTCCGGGAGACTGAGGCTCGACAGGTACGCGTAGCCGAGCTCCAGCACGCGCGGCGTCAGCGAGAAGCGTCCCTCGGACACGTTGACATAGCCGAGCGATGCCAAGGTCAGCAGAAACCGCCGGGCCGCGGCGCGAGTGAGGCCGGAGATGCGGGCGACCTCACTGAGGCCGAGCTCGCGATGCTCGGCGTCAAAGGCGCGAATGACCAGCAGTCCGCGTTCCAGCGACTGGACGAAGTCGGCACTCCTCGGACGCTCCTCGCTCACGACTCCCCTCTCGTTGGGCATGCGCAAACTACCTGAGCGGGCGTCCGGGCGGTGGGAATCGGACCCTCGGCACCCGGCCGCACACGGCCGGCGCCGCCTCCTACGTTGCTCTCACGTGACTCTCATGCGGCTCATAGAAGACCGTCCCATCCTCAAGGTGACCGGCCCTTCAGACGAATATGCAGTTGTGCCATGACCCCTCCTGACGCTTCTCATTCCAGCGCCGCCTCCGGGCCCCGCATCCGTCCGTGGGTGGCGATCGCCGCCATCGCCGTGTGCCTGGCGATCTGGACGGCGCTGTTCGCGTCGCTGATCAGCGCGCATGTGAGCGCCACCCAGAGCAGCCGCCCGGTCGCGCTCACCGCGCCCCACGCCCCCGCTTCCGCCGACCCGCTCTAGACCGGCCGCTCCCCAGCGGTTCCTGGCTGCGGGAGCCCCGTGGTAGGTTGCGCCGTGGTGAGCGAGGTATCCCAGCGGTCGTGACCGACGCCCCGTCTGACCGCGCCCGCCGCCTGCTGCGCGGGGCCTTTGACACCCACATCCACGTCGACCCTGACGTCGTGCCCCGGATCGTCGACGACCTCACCCTCGCCCGGCGTTTCCTTGAGCTGGGGATGGACGGGTTTGTGCTCAAGTCCCATTACACCGCGACCGCGGAGCGGGCGCGCGTGGTCAGCGCCGCCGTGCCCGGGATCACGGCGCTGGGCGCGATCGTGCTCAACCGCGCCGTCGGCGGGCTGAACCCGCTGGCGGTGGAGGTGGCCGCCCGCGCCGGGGCGCGCACGGTGTGGCTGCCAACCGTCGACTCGGTCAACGAGTCCCATGAGCGCGACGCAATCGGATCCCGCCCACCCGCCACGGTCCCCGTCTGGGTCAGGCTGCAGCGCGACCTGCGCGAGCAGGGCATCGAGATCGAGCCCGTCCCCGTCGTCGACGCGGCCGGCGCCGTGCTCCCGGAACTGGTCGCGGTGCTGGAGCGCGTGGCCCGCCACGGCCTGCTGCTGGCCACCGGCCACCTGGACCGCGATGAGATCTTCGCCGTGGTCGACGCCGCCCGTGACGCCGGCATCACCCAGATCGTGATCACCCATCCGGAGTTCCCGGCCCAGTCGCTGGGGCTCGACGACCAGCGCGCCCTGGCTCAACGCGGCGCCCTGCTGGAGCGCTGCATGACCACGCCCCACACGGGCAAGATCGCCTGGGAGCAGTGGATCGAGAACATCCGCGCCTGCGGCCCGGAGAGCTCGGTGCTGTCGACCGATCTCGGTCAGACCTTCAATCCGCCGGTGCAGGACGGAATGGCGATCATGGTCGACCGCCTGCTCGCCGCCGGTTTCACCGATGAGGAGGTGCACGTGATGGCGGTGACCAACACCCGCCGCGTGGCCGGGGTGGACCCGTGGTGACGGGGAGCGTGAGCGACCGCCGGATGCTCGTCATCGGCGCTCACTCGGCCGATTTCGTCTGGCGCGCCGGCGGCGCGATCGCCGTCACCACCGCCGGCGGCGGGACCGCGCGTGTCATCGCGCTCTCCTACGGCGAGCGGGGCGAGTCCGGCGAACTGTGGAAGCAGCCGGACCAGACGGTGGAGAACGTCAAGCGCATCCGCCACGGCGAGGCGCAGCGGGCGGCGGCGGCACTGGGCGCCGACTTCCGGTGCCTGGACCTCGGCGACTACCCGCTCCAGATCGACACCCGCGCCCTGACCCGGATCGCCGACGAGATCCGCGAGTTCGCCCCGGACGTGCTCATCACCCACACCGACACCGACCCGTTCAACCCGGACCATCCGGTCGCCAACCATGCCGTCGGCCGGGCCCGGAGCCTGGCCGCGGGCGCCGGGGTGCAGAGCGCGTTTGCCACCGTCCGCCCCCCGGCGCTGTTTCTGTTTGAGCCCCATCAACCGGAGCTGTGCAACTTCACGCCGACGACATTCGTCGACATCACGCCGGTGATGGAATCCAAGCGACAGGCGATGAGCGAGATGAAGGCCCAGGCCTATCTGCAGACCTACTACACCGAGCGCGCCGACCATCGCGGCAACCATGCCCGCCGCGCGTCAGGCAACGCCGACATCCGCCAAGCCGAAGCCTTCCAACGCGTGACCCCTCAGGTGGTGAATGCACTGTGAGCGACACCCTCCAGCAACTGGCCGACCTCGGCTCGGCGACCGTGTATGAGGCCGGCGGCCGCGGCGGCTACGTCGACGCCGACCTCATCCAGATCCTCCCCGGCTCCCGCGTCGCCGGCCCCGCCCGCACCGTGCGCTGCGGCCAGGACGACAACCTGATGGTCCATGCGGTCATGGCCGAGGTGCAGCCCGGCGAGGTGCTGGTGTTGACCATGCCGGAGCCCCGCCCGGTCGCCCTGGTCGGCGACCTTTTGGCCGCGCAGGCCAAGCGCCACGGGGCGGCCGGTCTGCTCATCGATGCCTCGGTCCGCGACGTCGAGACGCTGGCCGAGCTTGACCTGCCGATCTGGGCGCGGTGGGTGCGGGTCAAGGGCGCCACCAAGGACGTGCCGGGGACGATCGGCGAGCCGGTCGTCGTCGGCGGGGCCACCATCCGCCAGGGCGACGTCGTCGTGCTCGATGCCGACGGCGCCGCCGTCATCGAGGCCGAGCGCGTCGACGAGGTGCTTGCGGCCTCGCTGGAGCGCGAGAAACGCGAGCGCGTCAAGCGTTCCCAGCTGCAGGCCGGTGCCCTGTCCTACGACCTCGACGGCCTCAGGGAGCGGGTGGAGGGCGCGCGGCGATGACGGGCATGCCGCCTGACCTGGCCCACATCGCCCACGCCGAGCTGCTCACGCCGTTTCCGCAACAGAGCCTGCGCTTCTTCACCGATCTGTTCGGCATGGAGATCGAGCACCGCGAGGGCCAATCGGTGTACCTGCGCGGCTGGGGCGAGTACCAGCCCTACGGCCTCAAGCTCACCGAGGCGGAGCTCCCCGGCCTTGGCCATGTCGCGATCCGCGCCTGGAACCGCGACGCGCTCCAGCAGCGCGTGGCCGTGATCGAGGCCGCCGGCCTCGGCCAGGGGTGGATCGAGGGCGACCACGGCCACGGGCCCGCCTACCGGTTTCGCGACCCGGACGGGCACAGCTTTGAGCTCTTTTACGAGCAGGAGCGGTATGTGCCGCCGGAGCATCTGCGCCCGCGCCTGAAGAACGTCCCCCAGCGCCATGTCGATCGCGGCGCCGCGGTCAAGCGCATCGACCACGTCAACGTCCTCGCCGCCGACGTGGCCGCCAACCGCCGGTTCGCCACCCAGCTGCTCGGCTTTCGGCTGATCGAGCAGGTGGTGCTCGACTCCGGCGAGGAGGCCGGCGCCTGGATGACGCTGACGATCGCCGCCCATGAGCTCATCTACACCGCCGATCACGCCGGGGGCCACGGCCGGCTGCACCATCTCGCCTGGTTTGTCGACACCCGGGAGGAGCTTCTGCGCGCCGCCGACCTGTTCCTCGATGCCGACGTGCCGATCGAGGCCGCCCCCTCCAAGCACGCCGTCGCCCAGGGGATGTTCCTGTACGTGTATGAGCCCGGCGGCAACCGCGTCGAGGTCACGACCGGCACCCACTTCATCTACGACCCGGACTACGAGCCGATCCGCTGGACGCAGGCCGAGCGCGCCCGCGGCCAGGCGTGGGGGGTCAAGACGATCGAGACCTTCCACACGTACGGCACTCCGGACGTGGGCGGCACGGTCGGCCCGCCGATCCCGCCCACCAGCCAGATCCCGGGCAGCGACACCGCCGGCGTCACATGAGCGACCGGGCCCTCATCCGCGAGCTCGTCGAGAACTGGGTGCTGTGGCGTGACGCCGGCGACTGGGAGCGCTTCGCCACCGTCTGGCACGAGGACGGTGTGATGATGGCCACCTGGTTTCAGGGTCCGGCGAGCGAGTTCATCCGGGTCAGCCGCGAGGGCTTTGCCCGCGGGGTGCGCATCCTGCACTTCCTGGGCGGCACGTCGGTCGATGTCGCCGACCACCGGGCCGTGGCCCAGACCAAGATGACGATCACCCAGCGCACGACCGTCCACGACGTCGAGTGTGACGTCGTCTGCACCGGCCGCTTCTACGACTTTTTGGAGCGCCGCGACACCCGGTGGGGAATCGTCCTGCGCCAGCCGATCTATGAGATCGACCGCCTGACGCCGGTGAGCGGCGGCCCCGGCCCGGCGCTCGACGCCGCCCTGCTGGCGGAGTTCCCCCCGGGCTACCGCCACCTCGCCTACATCCAGAGCCAGATCGGCTACGAGGTCAAACGCGACATGCCCGGGCTCACCGGCCCGGAGGTGGAGGAGCTGTACCGGCGCGGGGCGGGCTGGTTGGCCGGCCGATGAACGCGGAGCGTCGAGCCATCGCCGCTGAGGTCTTCTCCTCCGGCCGGGATTACGACGCCGGCCAGTCAAACCGGCTGGATCGACTGCGCAACGTCGAGCCGGAGACGGCCGAGTTGCTCGGCGTCCTGGTGCGGGCCACCCGCTCGCGGCGCGTGCTGGAGATCGGCACCTCCAACGGCCACTCGACGCTGTGGCTGGCCGACGCGGTGCAGAGCATCGGCGGGCGCGTGGAGACGCTGGACATCGATCCCCGGCGCACCCAGCTGGCGATCGCCAACCTGGAGCGGGCCGGCCTGGATGGAGTCGTTGACTGCCGCACCGTCGGTGCCGCCCGTGCGCTGGCCGACCATTCCGACGCCGCCTGGGATCTCATCTTCCTCGATGCCGAACGCCACGAGTACGCCGGCTACTGGGCCAACCTGCGGCGGACGATGGCCGCCGGCGCGGTGATGGTCGCCGACAACGCCATCTCCCACGGCCATGAGCTGTCTGACTTTCAGCGGCTGGTCGGGTCCGATCCGCGGCTGACCGCGACGCTGATCCCGGTCGGCGCCGGGCTGATCATCGCCGTCGACGGGCCGTAGACCCTCGCCTTGCCCCCGGGGGCGTGTACGACCTGCGGCGGATGGCATGCGACCTCAGGCGGACAGCAACATCATCCCCCCGCTCAATTGTGGGGAAGGCCCGCGGTGCCGAGAATGATCCCATGATCGAAATCGAGCACGTCACCAAGCGCTATGGCGAGAAGGTTGCGGTGCAGGACCTCACCTTCACCGTCAAGCCCGGCATCGTGACCGGCTTCCTCGGCCCCAACGGCGCCGGGAAGTCGACGACGATGCGCGTCATCCTCGGCCTTGACCGGCCGACCTCCGGAACGGCCACCGTCAACGGCCGGGCCTATGAGGATCTGCCCGCTCCGCTGCACGAGATCGGCGCGCTGCTGGAGGCGCGCGCCATCCACACCGGCCGCTCCGCCTACAACCACCTGCTGGCCATGGCCCAGACGCACGGCATCAGCCGCCGGCGCGTCGACGAGGTGATTGAGCTGGTGGGGCTGAGCGAGGTGGCGCGCAAGCGCGTCGGCGGGTTCTCGCTCGGCATGGGCCAGCGGCTGGGCATCGCCGCCGCGCTGCTCGGCGACCCGGCGATCCTCATCCTCGACGAGCCGGCCAACGGCCTGGACCCGGAGGGGATCCGCTGGATCCGCAACCTGCTCAAGAACCTGGCCGCCGAGGGGCGGACGGTGTTCCTCTCCTCGCATCTCATGGCCGAGATGGCCCAGACCGCCGATCACCTCATCGTCATCGGACGCGGAAAGCTCATCGCCGACACCACGGTGGCCGACATCGTCGCCCAGGCCTCGCACGACGCCGCCGTCATCGTCCGCACGCCCCAGGCCGGTGAACTGCGCGATGCCCTCGCCGGCGAGAACGTGACGATCACCAGCAGCGAGCGTGAGGTCCTGGAGATCACCGGGCTGACCAGTGCCGAGGTCGGCACCGCCGCTGCCCGCCACGGGATCGTCCTGCACGAGCTGATCCCGCAGAAGGCGTCGCTGGAGCAGGCGTTCATGAACCTGACCGGGGGCACGGTCGAATACCACGCCGGCATGTTCGAGGAGCAGGCCGCTGAGCTGATAGGAGAGCCGGCATGACCGCCCTCGCCGAAACCACCACCCCCCAGCCGGCACGCGTCCCGGCGCCCACGGGACGGGTCACCCTGCCCCACGTCCTGCGCTCGGAGTGGACGAAGCTGTGGTCGCTGCGCTCCACGCGCTGGACGCTGCTCGTCTCCGTGCTCGCCCAGGCCGGGCTGAGCGTGCTCGTCGCCGCGATCCAGATGTCGCGCTGGAACCAGCTCGGGCCCGGCGAGCGGCTGCACTATGACTCCATCAACACCGCGGTCGGCGGCTACCACCTGGCCCAGCTGGCGATCGGCGTGCTCGGCGTGCTCATCATCACCGGCGAGTACTCGACGGGAATGATCCGCTCAAGCCTCATGGCGGTGCCCCGGCGCCTGCCGGTCCTGTGGGCGAAGATCGCCGTCTACGCCGCGGTGACGTTCGTGCTGATGCTCGTCTCGGCGCTGGTGTCGTTCTTCATCGTCCAGGGGATCGTCAGCTCGCACCATGTCCAGCACAGCCTCGGTGACCCGGGCGCGCTGCGGACGGTCATCGGCGTCGCCCTGTTCCAGACCGTCCTCGCGGTCCTGTGCATCGGCCTGGGCGGCATCCTGCGCAACACGGCGGGCGGCATCGCCACCTTCGTCGCGCTGCTGTTCGTGCTGCCCGGCATCAGCGCCATCCTGCCGGCGAGCGTCAACAACGCCGTCTCGCCCTACCTGCCGTTGAACGCCGGCACGACGGTCGCCTCCCACACGTTCGACAACCCCAACCACCTCGCCGTGTGGACCGGTTTCGCCCTGTTCTGCGGCTACGCCCTGGTGGCGGTGGTTGGAGCGGCGATCAGCATGCGGCGGCGCGACGCCTGACCCCACCGCCGGGTGGGAGCGGCTACCGTGACGACGTGCCCATGACGGTCTCGGCACTGCGTCGCGTGGCCGCTCCCGGCGGCCGGCGCGCCCTGTGGCTCGACGGCGCCCTCGCCGCCGCGGTCCTCGCCGCGTCGCTGGCCCACACCCACCGCGACGGCACGCTCGGAATCGTCCTGGACGTCGCCCTGGTGGCGCCGCTGCTGGCTCGCCGCCGCGCGCCGCTGGCGGTGTTCGGCGTGATCTGGGCGGTCGCGGCGGTTCAGGGACTGGTGGAGCGGCCGACGCTGGCCGTCAGCGCGCTGCTCATCGCCTTCTACACGGTGGCGACGGGCTCGGATCGCCGCCGCACGCTGCTCGCCGCACTCGCGCTGGAGCTCGGCATCGTCCTGACCGCCATCACCACGTCGACCGGCGTTGAGTCGGCGATCCGGATCGTCGTCGCCCTCTCCGGCCTGGCCACCGCCGCCGGCGTGCTCGGCGTCAACCTCCGCAACCGGCGGCTGGTGGTCTCCGGACTGCGCGAGCGGGCCGAGCGCCTGGAGCGCGAGCGCGAGCAGGAGGTAGCCCTGGCCCGGGTGACCGAGCGCTCGCGGATCGCGCGTGAGATGCACGACGTCGTCGCCCACAACCTCTCGGTGATGGTCGCGCTGTGCGACGGCGCCGCCTACCAGATCCGCGATGCCCCGGAGCGCGTGGAGGCGGCGCTGGAGCAGGCGTCGCGCACCGGGCGCCAGGCGCTGGGCGAGATGCGCCACCTCCTCGGTGTGCTGCGGGAGTCGCCGGACGGCCCGGACCTGGCCCCCCAGCCCGGCCTGCGCCAGATCGAGGATCTCGTCGAACAGATCCGGCACGCCGGCGTCCCGGTCAGCTACACGCTGAGCGGGGCGATGCCGACCGCGCCGGCCGGACTGGAGCTGGCGCTGTACCGGATCGTCCAGGAGGCGCTGACCAACACGCTCAAGCACGCCGGGGAGGGAGCGACCGCCGAGGTGACGCTTCGCTGCGGCGAGGAACGCGTGGACGTCGCCATCCGTGACACCGGAGCGTCGCCGGCGCCACCGAACGGCAGCGGCGGCAGCGGCCTGCGCGGGATGCGCGAGCGCGCCGCCGTGTACGGCGGGAGCCTGCACGCCGGCCCCCGCGCCGGCGGCGGCTGGGAGGTTCGCGCGTCGCTGGCCGTCCCGGCAACGGCACCGGCGCCCGCACCGGCGGCGGCTCGATGACGAGCATCCTGCTCGTCGACGATCAGGAGCTGTTGCGGATGGGCTTTCGCATGGTGCTCGACGCCCAGGGGGACCTGGAGGTGATCGGCGAGGCCGGCGACGGCGACGCGGCGGTGCGCTTTGTCGCGCAGCGCACCCCGGACGTCGTGCTCATGGACGTCCGCATGCCCGGAACCGACGGCGTGGAGGCGACACGCCGCATCGTCGCCTCCGGGAGCCCGTCGCGGGTCATCATCCTCACCACCTTCGACCTCGACGAGTACGCGTACGCGGCGCTGCGCGCCGGGGCCAGCGGCTTTCTGCTCAAGGACGCTCCCCCGTCGGACCTCATCTCGGCCATCCGGGCGGTGGCCAGCGGGGATGCCGTGGTGGCGCCGAGCACGACCCGGCGCCTGCTGGCCAACCTCACCCACCGCCCGCCGGGGGCCGCGCCGCCCGCCGACGGCGGCGCCGGCCCGCCCCCGGCCCTGACGCAGCTGACGCCGCGTGAGCGGGAGGTGCTGCTCGCCGTCGCCCGCGGCATGACCAACGCTGAGATCGCCGACGCGCTCGTCCTCTCCGAGGCGACGGTCAAGACGCACGTGGGGCGCATCCTGGCCAAGCTCGGACTCCGGGACCGGGTGCAGATTGTCGTCTTCGCCTACGACAACGGCCTCGTCAATCCGGCAGGATGAGGCGATGACGATCGCCTACACCCGGGGTCTGCACGAGCTCGGCGACGGCCTGTACGCCTATCTGCAGCCGGACGGCGGCTGGGGCTGGAGCAACGCCGGCCTGATCACCGGCGACGGGACGTCGCTGCTCGTCGACACCCTGTATGACCTGTCCCTGACCCGCGAGATGCTGGCCGCCATGGCCCGCGTCACCACGGCCCGCCCCATCGACGCCGCGGTCAACACCCACGGCGACCCGGACCACTGCTTCGGCAACGAACTGCTGCCCACCGCGGCCGAGATCTACGCCTCGGCGGCCGCCGCGGCCGAGATGGGAGAGCTCTCGCCGGCGCTCCTGCACGCGCTCAAGTCGGCCCCGGAGATGCCGGCGGACCTCGCCGCGTTCGTGCAGCACGCCTTCGGCCCATTCGATTTTGCCGGCATCACGCTGCGCCCGCCCTCGCAGACGTTTGCCGGCCGCCTCGACCTCGAGGTCGGCGGGCGGCCCGTGTCGTTTTTGGAGCTGGGACCGGCCCACACCGGCGGGGACACGATCGTCCACGTCCCGGACGCCGGCGTCGTGTTCACCGGAGACCTGCTGTTCGCGCAGGGGACGCCGGTCGTCTGGTCTGACCTCAGCCACTGGATCGAGGCCTGCGACCGGATCACCGAGCTCGGCGCCTCCGTGCTCGTTCCCGGCCACGGCCCCGTGACCGACACCTCCGGCGTACGCGACCTTCAGCGCTACCTGCGCTACGTGCAGACGGCGGCGGGCGAGCGCTTCGCCGCCGGGATGAGTCCCGGGGAGGCCGCCGACGACATCGATCTCGCCGACTTCAGCGATTGGGGCGACCCGGAGCGGATCGCCGCCAACGTCGTCGCCGCCTATCGCGAGCTTGACCCGTCGCTGCCGGCGCCGACGCGGGCCGAGCTGTTCGTCGCCATGGCCCGGTGGCGGGCGGCCCACTGACGGGTGGGGAGTGGGCCGCCCAGCCGGCTGTGATCAGCGGTTGATGATCTCCTCCACCTTGCCCTTGAGGGCCTGCTTGGCGATGCGGGCGGTGTGGGGGTCGCCGGGGAGGGCCTTGGCCATCTTCTTCGCCTGATCGAACTTGATGTGCGGGGGCAGCGGCGGGACCTCCGGGTCGGTGATCGCCTCATAGACGACCGGACCGCTGTGCGCCAGCGCCTCCTCCCAGGCCGGGGCCACATCCTCAGGCCGGTCGACGCGGATGCCCTTGATCCCCAGGGTCTCGGCGTAGCGCGCAAACGGGAAGTCCGGCAGGACCTGCGAGGCCTGGAGCTTCGGATCCCCGGCCATCACCCGCTGCTCCCACGTCACCTGGTTGAGGTCCTTGTTGTTGAGCACCAGCACGATCAGCTGCTTGTTCGGCCACCGGTTGGAGTAGTGGATGAGGTCGACGAGCGCGGCGTTGCCGAGCATCTGCATGGCCCCGTCTCCCAGGCAGGCGATCACCGGCCGGTCCGGGTAGGCGAACTTGGCCCCCAGCGCGTAGGGAACCGCCGGGCACATCGTGGCCAGCGTCCCTGACAGCGCCGTCTTCATCCCCTTGCGCAGCTTGAGGTGGCGCGCCCACCAGTTCGTGGCCGAGCCGGAATCGGAGGTCAGGATGCAGTTGTCCGGCAGCCGCGGGGACAGCTCGGCGAACACCAGCTGCGGGTTGATCGGATCGGCATCGAGGTGCGAGCGCTCGCCCATGATCTTCCACCAGCGCTCCACCTCGCTCTCGATCTGCTCCCGCCAGGAGCGATCCTCGGTGCGCTTGAGCAGCGGGATGAGCGCGGTGAGCGTGTCCTTGGAGTCGCCGACCAGGTTCGCCTCCGTGGGCGAGTAGCGCATGCCGAGGTTGCGTCCGTCGATGTCGATCTGCACCGCGCGGCAGGAGCCCTCCTCAGGCAGCCACTCGGCGTAGGGGAAGCTGGTGCCGATCATGAGCAGCGTGTCGCAGTTCATGAGCATGTCGTAGCTCGGCTTGGTCCCGAGCAGCCCCACCGGGCCGGTGACGAACGGCAGGTCGTCCGGCAGCGCGGCGCGGCCGTTGAGTGCCTTGGCGACGCCGGCGCCGAGCAGCTCGGCGACCTGGACGACCTCGTCGGCGGCCTCGGCCGCTCCCTGACCGATCAGGATCGCCGGCTTCTCGGCTTCGTTGAGGATGTCGGCCGCCCGCTTGAGGTCCTCGTCGCGCGGGCGGATCAGCGGCCGGCTGAAGCCCAGCGAGGAATACACCGCGCCGTGGGCGCGCGGCGGGTCCATGTAGTCGGCCTCCTGAACGTCCTCGGGGATGATGACGGCGGTGGGGTGCCGGGAGTCCTTGGCGATCCGGACGGCGCGATCGATGAC